>NZ_JAUFNS010000018.1:0-105589 GCF_041060445.1 Pseudomonas sp. W2-17
AGTTACTGGCCTGAGGAGGGCTTTTTTTCTCTTTGCATAAATAAAGAATACCCCGAGTTGATCGGGGCATTTTTTGATTAGCTGCTGGTTATTTCGTTTTCACACGGTCTGAGTGGGACCGGCTTTAGCCGGGAAGAGGCCAGCCCAGGCGCCAGCAATTTTGCTGATCGCACACCCTCCCTGTGGGAGCGAGCTTGCTCGCGAATGCTGCATTCCAAACACCGGATAATCGGTGGATGTACCGACCCCTTCGTGAGCAAGCTCACTCCCACAAGTCCTCAGCGTTTGCTCTGCCCTCGATTCGCTTTCAAGTTTTTCACCAAAAAAGACTAACCACTTCGCCCCCTCGTTCGTCTTTCAGGTAAGGCGCGCTTACCTGCGCCGTTCCAACACCACGAGGGATTACACATGAGCTTCGACAGCGAAAACACACAGTTCCGGGTCGTCATCAACCACGAAGAGCAGTACTCCATCTGGCCCGATTACAAAGCCATCCCGGACGGCTGGAAAAGCGTCGGCATCGAAGGCGACAAACAGACCTGCCTCAACCACATCGAAAGCGTATGGACCGACATGCGCCCCCTCAGCCTGCGCAAGGCCATGGCCTGAACCCACCCCCTTCAGCCTCAGGAGCGTAACGCCCATGAACATGCGCATGCTCACCCCCGAACGCCTGCGCCTTGAAGCCGGCTTTCCCCTGCGCGTCCAGCCCGGCCAGACCGGCGTCTCCCTGGCCGCCGAATTCGACGCCCTGCGCAGCGTCGTCGACCACTCGCTGGAACGCGACGGCGCCATCCTCTTCAGCGGATTCACCAGTGAAGGCGTCGAAGGCTTCCAGCGCTTTGCCGCCTCCTTCGGCCACCCGCTGCTCAACTACGAATTCGGCTCCACCCCGCGCAGCCAGGTCGATGGCAAAGGCGTCTATACCTCCACCGAATACCCGGCCCATCGCTCGATCCCGCTGCACAACGAACAGGCCTACACCACCGAATGGCCCATGCGCATCTTCTTCTACTGCGCCAAAGCCGCGGTCAGCGGCGGCGAGACGCCGATTGCCGACAGCCGTCGGGTGTTCCAGCGCATCAGTCCGGCGCTGCGCAAACGCTTTGAAGAAAAGCGCCTGATGTACGTGCGCAACTACGGCAACGGCCTCGACCTGACCTGGCAACAGGTTTTCAACACCGAGCGTCACAGCGACGTCGAAGACTACTGTCGCCCCCGTGGCATCCAGTGCGACTGGAACGAGGATGGCGACCTGCGCACCCGGCAGCTGGTGCAAGGCGTCGCCCAGCATCCGCGCACCAAGGACTGGGTCTGGTTCAATCAGGCGCACCTGTTTCACCTGTCGAACCTCGACGAGGAGATGCAGGAAATCCTCCTCGACACCGTCGGCGAAGAAGGCCTGCCGCGCAACGTCTACTACGGCGACGGCAGCCCGCTGGAGGCCGACGCGCTGGCGGAAATTCGCGGCGTACTGAGCGAATGCGAAGTGGTCTTCCCGTGGCAGACCGGCGACGTGCTGATGCTCGACAACATGCTCACGGCGCACTCGCGCAAGCCGTTCAGCGGCGAACGAAAAGTCGTGGTCGCGATGGCCGAAGGCGTCAGCGGCAACACCCTGCACACCCTTTCCTGAGTCCGATATTCATGCAGAAAACCAAGCTTGTTTACGTCTGGTCGTTGCGTAACGCAGCGGCGGACAAGGCCGGTCAATACGTTGATTACCACGGCGAACAGCGCTACATGACCTCGCCGCTGGAGTACCTGGTCAAGGCGCTCAACGACACCGCCCTCGGCGACCATTACTCCCTGGAAGCGATCATCTACGACGAAAACCCTGAGTCGGCCCGCGACCGCGAGAGCATCAAGGACTACGGGTTCAAGCCGGGGCAGGGCGCTCACTGGTTCTACCCGGCGGGCCTGACGGTGCAGGGGCGCAAGGTCGATGACCTGCTGGAAAACGTGCCGTCGAGCTACCGCGCCTTGCCCTTGGGCGACAGCGCGCGGCCGGCCGGCAAATCGGATTTCGAGCGCCGTCTCGGTGAGCGCCTACACGCGCTCGGCGCCGATGTCGTGGTGCTCGACGGGCTGCTGGTGATCCTCGATGAACTGGTGCGCGAAGGCGCTGATTTCCACCGGCGCATCTTCAACGTACACCCGGGCATCACGCGCCTGGAATCGCCGTACGAGCGGCGCGGCGCCTATGCCACCCTCGACGCGCTGTACGGCGCCCGGGGCAAGAAAGTGGTCGACTGGACCACGCGGGAGATGGTCGACATTCCGGCGGTGAACATGACCGGCGCCTCGTTCCATTACGTCGACACCGGCATCGATTCCGGCGAGGTGGTGTTCGACGTGCTCGACACGCCCATCGCGCCGGACGACACCATCCTCGAACTGCGCTGGAACAACTTCAACAACAGCCTGTTTCCTGCGCTGGAGCAAGGGTTGTGGGTGCTGGCGCGGCAGCAGTCCCATTGACCGCGCTCCGTTGAACGGGCGGTCAGCGCAGCGAGTCAGCACATGATTCCTGCGCTGGCGCCGTTGTTCATTGCCGATTTCGAGCACTACCGCGACGTGCTGGTATTGCCCGACGACCCCCGCGTCGGCGTGCCCCTGCGCACGTTTCTGACCGGTGAATACCTGAACGATGTCCTCACGCGATTCGCCAGCGCCTATCCCGACAGCGACCCCCGCGGCCTGGCGTCGATCTGGAGCAAGTATTACTTCATCAAACTGATTCCACCGGTGGTCGCGGCGTCGCTGATCCTCAACCAGCGACTGCCGCTGCACCTCGATCACGTACAACTGATCCTCAACGACGATGGCCTGCCTGCCGCGTTCAAGCTGGCTGACTCGGGACAGCGCTGGACGCCCAGTCCGGCCGATGCTTTCGAGCGTTTCGACGAATTGCTTGAGCAGCACCTCAGGCCGTTCATTGATGCCTTCGCGCGGCACGTTCGTCTATCGCCCAAGGTGCTGTGGAGCAACGCCGGCAACTATTTCGAGTGGTTGTTGGGCGTGCTCGCAAACGCAATGCCCCACGCCGATGTGAGTCACGGCCGCCAGTTGCTCAACGCGCAACATCTCCCCGATGGATGCCGCAATCCGCTCTACCAGCCGGTGCGTTATCTCAAGGTCGGCGGCCAGGAGGAACTGAAGCGCCAACGCCGCGTGTGCTGCATCCGTTACCGCGTAAACGGCCTCGACTACTGCGCCAACTGCCCGCTGTCCTGACTGACCGCGTACACATTGTGGAACGGCTTCAGCCGGGAAGGCGTAACTCGCCACGCCGCAAAAACGAGATCACACCTCCCGCCCACGCAACCCGCTGCGGCCATAAAACGCCACCACCACAAAACACCCCAGCGGCAGCAGGTACGCCAGCGCCGTAGAGAAGTGATCCGCCACCAGTCCCATGAAATACGGCATCAGCGCGCCGCCGACGATGGCCATGATCAGGAACGAGCTGCCGCGTTTGGTGTGCGGGCCGAGGTTTTTCACGCCCATGGCGAAGATGGTCGGGAACATGATCGACATGAAGAAGAACACCGCGACCAGCGCCACCACCGACACGCTTTCCACGCCGCTGACCACCACCGCGCACAGCGCGACGTTGATCCACGCGTAGACCATCAGCAGCCGCTGCGCCGGGATACGCCCCATCAGCCAGGTGCTGAAGAAGCGCCCGCACATGAAGCAGATCATCGCCACCGACAGCAAATAGGCGGCACTCTGGCTGGTCATGCTCGCCCAGTGTTCGGTCACGTAATTGATGAAGAACGCGCCGACACCCACCTGCGCCGCCACATAGAAGAACTGCGTGACCACGCCGCCGACGAACTCACGGTGCTGCCAGAGGGTCTTGTTGTCGTGGCGCTGGATGCTCGATTCCTGCTCGCGCAGATCGGGCATCGGCGTGCGGGCGAACAGCGCGGCCACCAGCAAAACGATCACCGCGATGACCACGTAGGTGGTTTGCAGCGAGCTGTTGTCACTGCCGGCGTTGTTGCCGCCGAAGAACAGCGCGCCCCCCAGCAGCGGCCCGACGAACTGGCCGAGGCCGTTGAACGACTGCGCCAGATTAAGCCGACGCTCCGCGCCTTTCGGATCGCCCAGCACGGTGGCGTAAGGATTCGCCGCCGTCTCCAGACAACCCAGCCCCAGGGCGATGACGAACAGCGCAAACAGGAAGAACGGGAAGCTCGCCGCATTGGCCGCCGGCATGAACAGCAACGCGCCGGCGGCGTACAGGCACAGGCCCAGCAGAATCCCGGCCTTGTAGCCGAAGCGGTCCATCAGAAAGCCGGCGGGCAGGGCGATGATGAAATACGCGCCGAAGTACGCGGCCTGCAGCAGCCCGGACTGGGCCTTGCTGACGTGCAGCGTTTCCTGAAAGTGCTTGTTCAGCACATCGAGCAGCCCGTACGACAGGCCCCAGAGGAAAAACAGGCTGGTCACCAGCATCAACGCCACCCGCACCGACGGCGCTGCGTGCCGGTACACCGGGGTCTGGACTTTGCTGTGTTTGGTCAACATAACGCTCTCCTTTTTTGTTGTTGTTCAAGCGTGAAGCGTGACGAAGCGGATGTTCGGTTGTGCAGGGATCGACGCCTTGCACTCGTACCTGTGGGAGTGAGCTTGCTCACGAAAAGGCCGGTACATCCGCGAGATTTCCAGCATTTGAAACTCAGCTTTCGCGAGCAAGCTCGCTCCCACCAGAGACCCATTCAGCAGCCGGCGCAGAGGGGTGTCAGGGCTCATGAAGTCTTTTGAATTGCTCATCCAGACTAAAAATCTGCGCCATGGGCTGCCACTTATTCCCCGGCTCGGTCCACGGCGTCGGCCTCTGAAACCGCCACATCAACGCCTCCCATTCCTGCACCCTGGGATGGGCCGCCGACGCCTGATCCATCGCGTCGGCGCTAAAGCCCGGGGCGGTGTCCATGACCATGAACAGCCGCGTGCCCAGTCGCCAGATCTGCATGTCCAGCACGCCCTGACTGCGCAGGTGTTCGGCAATTTCCGGCCAGATGCGCCGATGCAGTTGCTCATACTCGGCGATCAACACCTCGTCATCGGCCATGTCCAGGGCCATACAAAAACGCTGCGCGCTCATGTCAGTGCCCGATCCAGATGCGTATAGCCGCCGTCCACCACCAGCCACTGCCCGGTGGTGTGGGACGCTCGCGGAGACAGCAGAAACAGCACGCTGTCGGCAATCTCAGTCGGCGTGGTCATGCGCTGCCCGAGGGGGATTTTCTCGACGATCTTCGCCAGCTTCGCGTCAGGGTCGTCGAAGCTGGCAATCCAGCGCTCGTACAGCGGCGTCATGACTTCAGCCGGGATCACCGCGTTCACCCTCACGCCATCGCCGAGCAGCGACGCCGCCCATTCCCGGGTCAGCGACAGTTGCGCGCCTTTCGAGGCGGTGTAACCGCTGGTGCCGCCCTGGCCGGTGAAAGCGGTTTTCGAGCCGATGTTGACGATGGCGCCCTTGCTCGCCTTCAGCGCCTCGACGCACAGATGGGCCATGACGTAGTAGTGAATGAGGTTCTTCTCCAGCGACTCGATGAACGCGCCGCGACCGGCCCCTAGGCCGATGTTGTCGTTGACCCCGGCGTTGTTGACCAGCCCGTCGATGCGGCCAAAGCGCTCCAGCACCTTGCTCACCGCCGCCGTACATTCGGCCTCGTCACGCAGCTCGACCTGCACGAACAGGGTCTGCGGCTGGCGTCTGTCCAGCTCGGCGGCCAATTCAGCAGGCAGCGGCTGATTGGCGAAGATCACCGGGATCGCGCCTTCTTCGGCCAGCCCCAGTGAGATCGCGGCGCCAATCCCCGAGCCGCCGCCGGTGACGATGATGATTTTGTCATGCAGGTGCAGATTCATGGGCAGGTTCCTTGCAGTCCGTACAGGCGAATGGCGGTGCCGCCGCGCAGCGCGTTTTGCTCATCGACGGAGAGCGTACTGATGGCGGTTTCGAACAACTGGTGGACGTCGCTGTAGCTGCCGGCCATCTGACAGACCGGCCAGTCGGAGCCGAACATCAGTCGTTGCGGCCCGAACAATTCCAGCGCCAGATAGAAATACGGCAGCAGCTCCACCGGTCGCCAGCGCTGCCAGTCGGCTTCGGTAATCAGCCCCGACAGCTTGCAGGCCACGTGGGGCAGGGCGGTCAGCGGGGCGAGGCGATCGGCCCAGGCGATGGGGTCTTCCAGGGACAGATCCGGTTTGCCGAGGTGATCAAGGATCAGGTGATGCCGGTCGTGGCGTTGGCAGAAGTCGGTGGCAGCGTGCAGGTCTTTGTCTTTTATCAGCACGTCGTAAGTCAGCCCGAGGGCTTGCAACTGCCGCATACCCCGGGCCAACGCCGGGTCCTGGAGAAACAGCGACGGCGCCGGTTCGTCCTGTACCAGGTGACGAAGGCCGACCAGTTTTTCCGCGTCCGCCCAGCGTGCCAATTGCTCGTCGACACCATCCGCCCGCAGGTCCGCCCAGCCGACCACGCCGAGGATCCAATGATGCTCGGCCGCATGGCTCAACAAGGCGTCTGTCTCGGCAATGCTGTGCCGCGCCTGCACCGCGACGCAGCCATCGATGCCATGCTGATCGAGCAGAGGTTTTAAATCGCCCGGCAGAAAATCCCGTTGCAGCGCAGCATGGCGCTGGTCAATCCAGGGGTAATCCCTGGCGTCATAAGTCCAGAAATGCTGATGGGCATCCACCCGCAAGGGCGGTGCCGGAACGCTTGAGTGTTGGGACGACATTGTTGTTGTACTCCGTCCGTTTTATGCCTGGGCAAAGCTCTGCCGGGGTCCTCAGCCCTTGTACGCGTACTGCTCCCGCGAAGCGGCTTTCATCTGAATCGAAAACCCCGGGGCGGCCGGCGGCAGATACGCCGCATCACGAATCACGCAGGGGTCCTCGAAGTGCTCATGCAGGTGATCGACATACTCCACCACCCGACCTTCATGGGTGCCGGCGATGCACAGGAAGTCGATCATCGACAGGTGCTGCACGTACTCGCACAGCCCGACGCCGCCGGCATGGGGGCAGACCGGCAGTTGATATTTGGCGGCCATCAGCATCACTGCCAGCACCTCGTTGACCCCGCCGAGGCGGCAGGCGTCGATCTGCACCACATCGATGGCGCCGCGCATGATCAGTTGCTTGAAGACGATGCGGTTCTGGCACATCTCGCCGGTCGCCACCTTCACCGGGTGCACGCCAAGACGAATGGTGCGATGACCCTCGACGTCGTCGGGGCTGGTCGGTTCTTCGATGAACCACGGTTTGGCGAACGCCAGCTCGCGGACCCAGTCGATGGCCTCGCCGACCTCCCAGACCTGATTGGCGTCGATCATCAGATGGCGATCCGGCCCCAGCACTTCCCGGGCGATGCGCACGCGGCGGATGTCGTCCTGCAGGTCGCGGCCAACCTTGAGTTTGATGTGGGAAAACCCGCCATCGACCGCTTCCTGACACAAACGGCGCAGCTTGTCGTCGGGGTAACCCAGCCAGCCCGCCGAAGTGGTGTAGCAGGGGTAACCGTCGGCGAGCAGCGCTTGCAGCCGTTGCGCCTTGCCTTCGGCGCGCTCGGTCAACAGCGCCAAGGCTTCGTCCGGCGTGAGGCAGTCGGTGATGTAGCGGAAATCGATGCAGCGCACCAGTTGCGCCGGGGTCATTTCCGCCACCAGTTGCCACACCGGCTTGCCCTCGGACTTGGCCCACAGGTCCCAGGTGGCATTGACCACGGCGCCGGTCGCCAAATGGATCGCGCCCTTGTCCGGGCCGATCCAGCGCAACTGGCTGTCGCTGGTGACGTGGCGCCAGAAACGGCCCATGTCTTCGGCGATCCATTCCAGCTTCAAGCCTACCATCACGCCCGCCAGCGCCTTGATCGCGGCGCAGCAGATCTCATTGCCGCGGCCGATGGTGAACGTCAGGCCGTGGCCCTGCAGGGTGGGGTGATCGGTCTCGAGAATGACGTAGGCCGCCGAGTAATCGGGGTCCGGGTTCATCGCGTCGGAGCCGTCGAGGAATTGCGACGTGGGGAAGCGAATGTCTTCAACGCGCAAGGCGGTGATGGTGGTCATGGCGGGTCCCTTTGGCATTGTTATGGGCAGCGCGGTTTGCTTGGGAATTCGGTTAAAACTTTTCAGCTTGGCACCACAGTGATCTCAGTCCGGCGAAACCCTGTGATCTCAGGCACCACATGATCTCAACTGGATGGAGATCTTCAGGGAGTTGAAATCCTGTGTTTTCAAGTCCCACATGATCTCAAGCGGATGGAGATCTTGTGGGAGTGAGCTTGCTCACGAAGGCGGCATCTCTACCCACAGAAATTCAGTGGATGTACTGGCCTCTTCGCGAGCAAGCTCGCTCCCACAGAGACGGTGTTTGCTGCTTTAGGCGTCGACCGTCAGCTGCTGCTGTTCCCCCAACCCTTCAATACCCAGACGCATGGTCTGGCCGGCGCGCAGGAACACCGGCTCCGGCTTGATGCCCAGGCCCACGCCCGGCGGCGTGCCGGTGGAAATCACGTCGCCCGGTTGCAGGCTCATGAACTGGCTCAGGTAGCTCACCAGCTTGGGGATCTGGAAAATCATCGTGCGCGTGTTGCCGTTCTGGGAGCGCTTGCCGTCGACTTCCAGCCACAGGTTGAGCTGATGGGGGTCGGCGATTTCATCGCGGGTCACCAGCCACGGACCGATCGGGCCGAAAGTGTCGCAGCCCTTGCCCTTGTCCCAGGTGCCGCCGCGCTCGATCTGAAATTCACGCTCGGAGACGTCGTTGATCACGCAATAACCCGCCACGTGCTCCAGCGCATCGGCTTCGTCGATGTAGCGACCGCCCTTGCCGATGACCACGCCCAGCTCGACTTCCCAGTCGGTCTTCTTCGAGTTGCGCGGGATTTCTACGTTGTCGTTGGGCCCGACGATGGCGCTGGTCCACTTGTTGAAAATAATCGGCTCTTTCGGAATGTCCGCACCGGTTTCTGCGGCGTGGTCGGCGTAGTTCAGGCCGATGCAGATGAACTTGCCGATCTTGCCCACGCATGGGCCGAGGCGCGGATTGCCCTCTACCAGCGGCAGGCTGTTGATGTCCTGTGACTGCAGATGCGCGATGCTTTCCGGGCTCAGGGCGGTGCCCGACAGGTCGCCGATGAGATCGGTCAGATCGCGAATGCGGCCGTCGCTGGCCAGCAGGCCAGGGCGTTCTTGACCGGGTTCGCCGTAACGCAGCAATTTCATGGGGTGTCCTCTGCAGGTAAAAAATCAGGATTGAGTGATCAGAATTCGGTGTCACCAATACGCGGGATGGGCGGTGGGCTCAATTACTCCAGCCGCCGTCGATGATCTGCGCCGTGCCGGTGGTAAAGCCGCTGGCGGACGAGCCAAGGTACAGCGCCAGTTGGGCGATTTCCTCGGGGGTGCCCAGACGTCCCATCGGCTGGCGCGCTTCAAACGCGGCGTACACCTCGGCCTCTTCGCGATGCTCGCGCGCAGCCTGATCGGCCACCCGCTGACGCAGGGAAGGGGATTCCACGGTGCCGGGGCAAATGCAGTTGCAGCGGATGTTCTGCCCGACGAAGTCGGCAGCGACCGAACGGGTGATGCCTATCACGGCGGCCTTGCTGGCGCAGTAGGCGAAGCGGTTGGGCACGCCCTTGACGGCCGAGGCCACCGACGACATGTTGATGATCGAACCGCCACCGTTGGCCAACATCGCCGGCAGGAACGCGCGGATCATCTTGTACATGGCGGTGACGTTGAGGTCGAAGGCGAAGCGCCAGTCGTCGTTGGAGCATTCGAGGATGTTGCCGCTGTGCACCACGCCCGCGCAGTTGAACAGCACATCCAGCGCACCCACTTCGGCGGCCAGCCGCTCGATGGCGGCGTGATCGGTGACGTCGAGCAAACGCTTGTGCACGCCCTGGAGGTGGTCCAGTGCTGCACCGTTGATGTCAACGGCGAAGACTTCCGCGCCGGCCTTCAGATAAGCCTCGACGCTGGCTTGACCGATGCCCTGGGCGGCGGCCGTGATGAGCACTCGCTTACCGGTGAGGTCCATGTTGATCCCTTGTTTTTATTGTTGAGACGACCTGACTGGCCATGCTGCCGTCGAGGTCTGCTGATCGAACCGTGCAGCACGTCAGGAGATTTGAAGCACGCCGAACCCCGACGGGTTTTGCTATGCTCCGCTCACTGCAGCGCTCCAATGGTCAGGCCATTGGTCCTGTTTTTAGCACTAGTCATGGACTGCAACAAGGCCAATTTTTGATCCAGTGCGCTGTACATTTCCGAGCCGATTCCCGATGCCAATCCAAGTAATTGATAACCAGAGACTTTATCGCCAGATCGCCGATCAGCTGCGCGCGCTGATCGACAGCGGCGAATTTCCACCGGGCAGCCGCCTGCCCGCCGAACGTGAATTGGCGAAGATGTTGGGCGTGAGCAGGGCGTCGGTGCGCGAGGCGATGATTGCCCTTGAGGTGATCGGGCTGGTGGATGTGCGCGTGGGCAATGGCGTGCTGGTGTGCGAACCGCCGGGGCAGAAGCTGTCCGATGAACCGGTGATGACTCAGGTCACCCGCGATCAGTGGAAGGACGTCGACCCGGAGCTGGGCATCGAGGTGGATTTCAGCGCGGAGATCCCTCCGTTTGCCCTGCTTCAGGCGCGGCGGTTGATCGAGCCGGAAGCGGCCGCGCTGGCGGCACAAAACGCCAGCGATGAAGAACTCGAAGCCATCCGCGAGGCCTTCGAGCGCAACGCCCGCGACAACCGCGAGCATTCCCATACCCACCCGGGCGATCGGCTGTTTCACATTCGCATCGCCCAGGCCTCCGGCAACCCCGCCTATGGGCTGATGATCAAGCACCTGCTCGGGCATCAGTACGGCAGCATGTTCCAGCGGCTACAGGCGCACTACACCTCCGACGACATGCCGTTCCGCTCCGAACACGAACACCGCCTGATCCTCGACGCCCTGCAAAACCGGGATGCAGAAGCTGCGAGGCAGGCGATGGCGGGGCATCTGGATGAAGTCATCCGTATCTTCAGTCGCGGCGGGTTTTAGCCTTCACAGGGGACCACGATTTCCCGGCTGGCGGAGAACCTGTGGCGAGGTTGTTTGAACACTGCAGATGATCCTGACGACGGAGAACCTGTGGGAGCGAGCTTGCTCGCGAATGCTGACTTCCAGCCGATAAAGATGCAGTGGCTGGACCGGCGCTTTCGTGAGCAAGCTCACTCCCACAGGTCCTCGGCATGGCTCGAAATCTCAGGTCAGCCGCGGTCTCGTGGGAGCGAGCTTGCTCGCGAAGACTTAATGTCTGACACCAGAGAAATTGGCTGAATGTCCCGGCCTCTTCGTGAGCAAGGTGGAGCGCCACCCCGGTCACTCCCACAGGGACCGCACTTCAGCCCCTTTCTGGTGAAGCCTCACCCATCCGTCGACCGCGACACCTCTTCCCATTCCGCAAACTCGGCCTCCAGCTGCGCGAGCTTCTCCCGGACCAGCTTCAACGCGTCGCTGCCCAGCAACAGATGCGCCGGCGGGTTGGGGCTATTAATCAGCTTGAGCATCGCGTCGGCAGCCTTGGCCGGATCCCCCGGCTGTTTGCCGCTGCGTTCTTCGCGGGCCTTGCGGATCGGGTCGAAGCTGGCGTCGTAGTCGGTAATCTGCCGCGCAGTACGCTGCATCGAACGGCCGGCCCAATCCGTGCGGAACGAACCCGGTGCCACCGCGGTGACGAACACATTGAAGGGCTTCAGCTCCTTGCCCAGGGATTCAGAAATGCCTTCAAGCGCGAACTTACTGCCGTGGTAGTAGGAAATCCCCGGCATCGTGATGAAGCCGCCCATGGAGGTGACGTTGAGGATGTGCCCGCTGCGGCGCTGGCGGAACAGCGGCACGAAGGCCTTGATGATCGCCACCGCGCCGAACACGTTGACGTCGAACTGCCGACGCAAATCTTCCAGCGGCGACTCTTCCAGAATACCTTCGTGGCCATAGCCGGCGTTGTTGACCAGCACGTCGATGGGCCCGAACGCGTTGTCGGCCTCGGTCACCACGCGGTCGATGGCGTCGAAATCAGTGACGTCCAGCAGCACGCCGTGGGCGCGACCCGGTGCCTGGGCTTCAAATGCCTGAACGGCGTCTTCATTGCGCAGCGTGCCGATCACGGTATGACCCGCCGCCAGCGCCCGCTGCGCCAACGCCTGGCCGAAGCCGCTGCTGACACCGGTGATAAACAAGGTTTTGCTCATTGTGCGTTTCCTCATGAGGCCTAAGCCGTTGATCGTAGGCCCCCATGGTAGGAACCCTGCGCGCCAAACCGATGACCCAGTCCTACGCGATGATTGCCTGATCCTGCCCGGGCTTGGCGCTGCCATGGGAGGAATGCCGGTCCTGTAGGAGTGAGCTTGCTCGCGATCACGGTGTGTCAGTCAACTCACCTGCAACTGACACGCCGCAATCGCGAGCAAGCTCACTCCTACAAGATCGTGGGCGTATCACACTCGCGGATTGGCCGTGTTCTTCGTCACCAGCCGCAAGCCGCTCGCCACACTGCCCACCGCCGCAAAGCCCGCGCCGATGCTCAATGCCAGCACGGGACCGTGGGTGTTGGAAATCCCGAAGCTCAGTGCCACCAACGCCGCGCCCGTGGCCTGACCGATCAAACGTGCCGTCGCAATCGTGCCGCTGGCGCCGCTGGAGCGTTCCTTCGGCGCGCTGGTCATCAGGGCTTTCTGATTCGGCGCCTGGAAGAAACCGAAGCCGATGCCGCACAGGATCATCCGCGCGATGATCGACATCACGCTGGCGTCGGCGGGCATGGTCGCCAGGGAAATCATCCCCAGGCAGAGCATGGCCAGGCCAATCCCGCCCAGCAGCCCCGGCGCATAACGGTCCGACAGGCGCCCGGCGAACGGCGCGATCATCGCCACCACGACCGACCATGGCGTCATCAGAAACCCGGTCTGGATCGGGTCGCGGCCCAGGGTGCTTTCAAAAAAGAACGGCAGCGAGACGAACGCCAGCCCTTGGGTGGCGAACGAGCAGAACGCCGTCAGCGCCGACAATGCAAACAGCGGCCGCTTGAGCAAATCCAGGGGAAACATCGGCGCAGGGTGCCCGACCTCGCGTTTGAGCATCAGCGCGCCGCCCACCAGAAAGATCGCCAGGGCGATCAGCACGCTGGTCATGGAACCCAGTTGCGCCGCCTGACTCAGGGCAAAGATCAGCGCGCCGAAGGTGATGACATTGAGCACGGCGGTGACCCGGTCGAACGTCAGGCTGCCGAGGCGGGTCGCGGGCAGCGAGTTCCAGGCGAACACCAGGGCGAACAGGCCGATGGGCAGGTTGATCGCAAACAGCCACGGCCAACTCGCTACCGACAACACCAGCGAGGCCACGGTCGGGCCGATGGAAAACGAGGTGCCGACCACCAGCGCGTTCATGCCCAGCCCGCGCCCCAGCCGTTCGTGGGGGAAAATCGAGCCGATCAGCGCGGCGTTGACGCTCATGATCGCACTGGCGCCGATGCCCTGCAGCACGCGGGCGATGGTCAGCGTCGGCAATGACCAGGACAGCGCACACAGCGCCGAGGACACCACGAACAGAATCAGCCCGCCCAGGTAGACCTTGCGATGACCGAGCACACCGCCCAGCGCCGCGAACGGCAACAGCGTGGCGACGGCGGCGAGCTGGTAGGCGTTGATGATCCACACCGACGCGGCGGGCGAGGCGTTCAGATCAGCCGCGATGGCGGGGAGGGCGGTGTTGGCGATGGCGGTGTCGAGGGTGGCGAGGGCGATGGACATCAGAATCGCCGCCATACCGCGAAACTCGCGGGGTGTAAGTTTATTACCGACGCGCGGGGCATCCTGAGTGGCGGGCTGGACCATTATCGATAACGCTCCGGGGGATGAACTTCAGGCGGGTCTGCAGGCGCAGACGAAAGCGTGATGGTGCCGTTTTGTTAGGGTGCTACGCAATGAAAGATGCGCGGGTAAGCGGATGGCGGCGTACTAAGGTGCGGAGCTGAGGCTTCGCAGCCACTGAAGATCCTGTAGGAGTGAGCTTGCTCGCGAAGACTTAGGCCCAGCCGCTAGAAACTCAGCGGCTGTACCGTCCCCTTCGTGAGCAACCTCACTCCCACCAGTGACAGGCCGAAATCAAATCCAGTGATCAGACTCACAAACCTGCTTTGGATCTCCGGTCCAGAAGGCCGCCCTCAACCCCCCGCTGTATCAATGTCCTTGTCCAGCTCACCCGTCTGCCGTTCCTCTTTGGTGGTATCCGGCGACTCATGCTCTTCAGGCTCGAAATCCGGGGTGAAGCTGTTCTCGCCGGTCAGGTTGCCGTTGTTCTCCTGACTCTGCGCGCCGTTCTCGGACTGGCTCTGTGACCCGCCCTGGTTCTTCAGCGCATCGTTCTGCGCCAGGCTGCTGTCCGGCCTGACTTTCTCAACGGCAGGATTAATCGCCGGGTCGTTGCGGTTGACGGTTTGATCGTTGTTCTGGGTAGCCATACGCACCTCTTCGGTCATGTCCCGTTCACAGGACGTACAGATATCGAGGGCAACGGCGCGCAAGGGTTCGACCCATGTGCTGACCGGCAGCTTCAGCTGTCGCGATAGGCGCCGGTCACCGGCATGCGGCTGCCCAGTCGATAGCGCGACGACGGATGCACCAAGCGCACGTAGGTCACCACGTTGCCGCTGTTCCAGGTGCGGCGCATCAGCACCAGACACGGCTCGCCCGGCTCGATCTGCAAATGCTTGAGCTCCTCGGCGCTCGGGTGGCTGGCCTCGACGATGTGCTCCATCTCATCGGGCTGAATGATCTGCAAGAGATAGCGCGCCGACTGCAATGCATCGCCGAAGGGTTGCTGCAGAAAGTCAGGCGCGGCGTGGGGATTGACGTAACGGTCCTCCAGCTGCACCGCCACATCGTCCTCGTAATGCACGCACAACAGGTGAAACACCGACGCGCCAGTGGCCAGCGAGAGGGCCGAGGCGATGGGCATCGACGCCGATTCCCGTGCCAGGTGGAGCACCTGGCAACGATAGCGATGGCCCCGGGCGAGGATTTCGTCGGCGATGTTGGTGATACGCAGCAGGTTGGATTGCGGCTTGCTCGCGGCGACAAAGGTGCCGACCCCGGACACCCGCAGCAGGCGGCCTTCTTCGGTCAGCTCGCGCAACGCCCGGTTGACCGTCATCCGCGACATGCCCAGCTCGACCACCAAGCGGTTCTCCGACGGAATCAGGTCGCCGGGCTTCCATTCCCCCGATGACAGTTTGCCGTGAACGAAGGATTTCGCCCGCCGATAAAGGGCCTGGGGTGCCGGCTTGTCCATCGTTTCTCTCCCTTTCCGAACAGGCGTGCGTCGACGGCCCTAAAAAAAGCGCATCACGCTTTGGCGTCCTGCCAGAACGCGTTGCGGTCCAGGTAGTTCTGCAAGAACTGCTGCAGCCGGGGTTGCTCGGCGTTGTGGAAAATCTGCCGGGGCGTGCCGCGTGCGACGATTTCGCCCTGGTCGAGAAAGATCACCGAATCGGCGACCTGGGCGGCAAAGCCCATCTCGTGGGTGACCACGACCATGGTCATGCCTTCCTTCGCCAGGGTCTTCATCACCTGCAGCACTTCGCCCACCAGCTCCGGGTCGAGGGCCGAGGTGGGCTCGTCGAACAGCATGATGTGCGGCTCCATCGCCAGCGCCCGGGCAATCGCCACCCGCTGCTGCTGACCGCCGGACAATTGCGCGGGATACGCCTGGGCCTTGTGCGCCAGGCCCACCTTGTCGAGCATCGCCATGCCGCGCTGTTTCGCGTCGTCGGCCGAGAGTTTGCGCACCCGCCGCAAGGCTTCGCAGACGTTGCCGAGTGCGGTCATGTGCGGCCACAGGTTGAACTGCTGAAAGACCATGCCGACGTTGCGCCGCACCTGGTTGATCTGTGACTGCGGCGCGCGGCGACGGCCCTTGTCGGTGTCCTGCCAGCCGAGCAATTGGCCTTCGATGCGGATCTCGCCTTCGTCGTACTCCTCCAGAAACGCCATGCTGCGCAGCAAGGTGCTTTTGCCCGAGCCCGACGGGCCGATCAGGCAGACCACTTCCGAGCGCTGCACCTGCAAGTCGATGCCCTTGAGCACGCGCAGGTGGCCGAAGCTTTTGCCCACCTGGCTCAGGGTCAGGACGGGCGACTGCTCGCCGTTGGTTTTCATAGGTTCATCCAGGGATTCGCGGGTCGTTTCGCGGGTCGTGGCGGGCACGTTGCCGCCGGGGATCAGAAGACTGTTCATCGCGGTTGCCTGCTCATGAAACGGCCGACGCGGGTTTCCAGCAGCATGCCCAGCCGCGAGCACAGCTCCACCAGAATCAGGTAGCCAATGCACAGCATCAGCAGGGTTTCGACGAAGGCGAAGGTCTCCGAACCGATGCCGGTCAGCACCATCGTCAGCTCGGGAATGGTGATGATCGACAGCACAGCGGTTTCCTTGCACAGCACCGTGACCATGTTCACCAGCGCCGGCAGAATCATCACCAGCATCTGCGGCAACTGGATGCGCCAGATGCATTGCAGGCGAGTGATGCCCAGACAATCGGCGGCCTCCAGCTGACCCCGGGCGACTGACTGAAAGCCGGTGCGGAAGATCTCGGCGAAGTACACGCTGCCGTAAACCCCCAGGCCGAGGATGCCGGCGGGGATCGGGTCGAGGCTGATGCCGAACGAGGGCCCGCCGTAATACACCAGAAACAGCTGCACCAGAAACGGCGTGCTGCGGATCAGCTCGATGAACACCCGCAATGGCGCGCGCACGAAGTGGTTGCCGAACACCTGGGCGACCGCGATCAGCATGCCCAGCGCGAGGCCGAGCACGACGCCGCTGCTCCAGGTGCCGAGGGTGACCAGAAACCCCGAGCCGATGTCGCCCAGGTGGTCGGTAAAAATGCTCGGGTCGAAGGTCATGCCGTGCGCTCCTTCAGGCGTCGTTCGAGCAGGCTCGCGGCATAGGCCAGCGGCACGTTGATCAGGCAATAGAAGCCGGCCAGCATCAGGTAGTCCTGGACGAACATGTAATCGCTGGCCGCCAGGTTCTGCGCCGTGCGGGTGAGGTCGGCCAGCCCCACCACCGAGACCAGCGACGAGGCCTTGATCAGCAGAATCATTTCATTGACCAGCGCCGGCAGCGTCAGGCGCACGGCCTGGGGCACGCGGATGCGCATGAGCATTTGCGCGTCGCTCATGCCCAACAGCCCGGCGGCCTCCAGCTGACCGCCGGGAATCGCAAGAAAACCGCCACGCATGATCTCGGCGATATAGGCGCCGGCGGCCAGGGACAGGCCGATGATCGCCGCCACCGTGGGCGAGACGTTCGGCAGGCCGACCCGGGGCAGGAAGTAATAGATAAACAGCAATTGCACCAGCAGCGGAATGCCGCGGAACACGAAGATGTAGGCGCCACCCAGGCGGCGCAACAGGGGGACCGGCGACAGGCGCAGGCTACCGACGACGATGCCGATGACAAAGCCGAACACCAGCGCGGCCATCGACACGTGTAGCGTCACCCACAGAGCGCCAAGCAAGAGCGGCGCGTTTTGCTGAAGCAATGGCCAATCGAACACGGGGGTACTCCAGCCGGTGAATTGTCACTGAGTGAATCGTCACACTGTGGATGATCACTGTATGAGTCATCACTGGGTGGATCTTCAGGCGCCGACCTTGTGGGAGTGAGCTTGCTCACGAATGCGGTTTGTCAGGCGACACCTCTTTCACTGCAAAAATGCATTCGCGAGCAAGCTCGCTCCCACAGGTTACGTGTCGCCCCGCAAATCCGGAGTCGACGCGCGGATCGTGTGGGAGTGAGCTTGCTCACGAAAGCGGTGGGTCAGGCGACACATCCTTCCACTGCAAAAATGCATTCGCGAGCAAGCTCGCTCCCACAGGTTACGTGTCGCCCCGCAAATCCGGAGTCGACGCGCGGATCGTGTGGGAGTGAGCTTGCTCACGAAAGCAGTGGGTCAGGCGACACATCCTTCGACTGCAAGCATGCAATCGCGAGCAAGCTCGCTCCCACAGGTTACGTGTCGCCCCGCAAATCCGGAGTCGACGCGCGGATCGTGTGAGAGTGAGCTTGCTCACGAATGCGGTTTGTCAGGCGACACCTCTTTCACTGCAAAAATGCATTCGCGAGCAAGCTCCCACAGGTTATGTGTCGTTCTGTCGGCCTTGAGTCAAAGCAGAAGGCTCAAATGCGCCTCACCACGTCGGCTCGAAATCACCCTTCGGCACGTCCATTTCCGCGCCCAGCCATTTCTTCTGCAGCGCAGCCAGGCGGCCGTCGTCGTGCATCTTGGTCAGGGCGGCATCCAGCGCAGCGATCAGGCTGTCGGCATCGGCGTCCTTGCGGCCCAGGTAGGCGAAGTAGGATTTCTTGCCGAACGGCGGCTGCACCACTTTGTACAGATTGCTTTTCTGCGCGGCGACGAAGGAGATGTTCGGCAGCGAGTTGGCCACGGCGACGATGCGCTTGGCGGCCAGGTCGGCGTAAGCCTGATTGTTGTCGACGTATTCACGAATGGTGACCTTCTGCGGCAGGGTCGCGGCGAAGGCTTTCAGCTCTTCCAGCTGCGCCGAGCCCTTGCCGGCACCGACGGTTTTACCGGCGATGTCTTCAGGCTTGCCGATGCTGTCGTCCTTTGCCCCGGCCAGCAGCGCCACGGTCGCTTCGGCAATCGGCGACACGAAGTGGTAACGCTCCTTGCGCGCCTTGGTCACGATGATCGGACCGGCCACCACGTCGAATTTCTTCGCCTCAAGGCCGGGCAGCACGCTCGGCCACGGCAGGTCGAGGAACTTGATCTTGACCCCCAGCTCCTGGCCCAGCGCCTCGAACAGCTCGGCATTCAAGCCTTTCTGTTTGCCCGCTTCGAGGAAATCGAAGGGCGCGAACTGCATTTCGGTGCCGACCACCAGCTCACCGGCCTTCTTCACATCGGCCAGCTGATCGGCGTGCGCCGACGATGGCAGCACTGCCAGAGGCAACAGCGCCAGCGTGGCAGCGGTACTCAAGCGTTTAAACGTCCTGCGGAACACAGAGTCGAGTGACATGGGATGGCTCCTGGGTGGATGCGGCGTGTTTCGTCGAAGGCTGTGGGATGTTGGGTGAGCGGGTGAATGATTCTGCAACTGCAGTTAGCGTGCCATACCGGTATAGACAACCGGCATGGTACGATCAGCCGAGGATCTTGCCCGGGTTGAGAATGCCGTTGGGGTCGAAGCTGCGCTTGAGCTCGGCCATTACTTGCAACGCTTCTGCGCTCACCGAGTGATGGAGAAACTCGCGCTTGAGCAGGCCGATGCCATGTTCAGCCGACACCGCGCCGCCCAGCTCGCCGACGGCGCTGTACACCAGCTCCTCGATTTCCAGCACCGGCGCGGGTTGCGGCAGCGAGTTGCAGTCCACCGTCAGGTGCAGATTGCTGTCACCGATGTGGCCGAAATACACGCTTCGGTTACCCGGCCAGCGCGCGTCGATACGCTCACGGCAGCGTTCGGCGAACTCACCGATGCGGCCGATGGGCAGGCTGATGTCGAAGTTCAGGGGCGCCATGCGCTGGGGAAACTCGCCGGTGGCCTCGCGAATCTTCCACAGGCCGCGTGCCTGGGTCTGGGAGGTGGCGAGAATGGCATCGACCACTTCACCGGCCTCAATCGCCGCTTCAAGGGTTTGCTCCAGCGCATCGCTTTGGCCGGAAGACTCCAGCAGCACGTACAGCGGATGGTGATCGGGCATCGGCGCGACGGGCTTCTCTAGCCACGACACGCCAAGGCGGAAGAAGTCCTGCCACATCAACTCGTACGCCTGAGGCGTGCCGACGCTCGATTGAATACGCCGCAGCAGGGCGACCGCGCTGGGGTAATCGGGCAGGGCGCAGAGCAGCGTGGTGGTCGGACCGGGTGGCGGCGCCATCTTCAATACTGCTCGGGTAATCACCCCAAGGGTGCCTTCGCTGCCGATGAAGCACTGTTTTAGGTCATAACCGCAGTTGTTCTTGATCATCTTGTTCATCAGGTCGAGCACACGCCCGTCCGCCAACACCACCTCCAGACCGAGCACCAGGTCGCGGGTCATCCCGTAACGAATCACCGCATTGCCGCCGGCATTGGTAGCAATATTGCCACCGATCTGGCACGAGCCCCGGGCGCCTAGATCCAGCGGAAACAAAAATCCGGCCTCGGCCACGGCGCGCTGGATGTCCTCCAGCGTCGTGCCCGCGCGCACGCTGACGGTGGCGGCGGCCGTGTCGATCTCCTCGATGCCGCGCAGGCGATCCAGCGACAGCGCGATGTCGGTGGTGCGCGGAACGGCGCCGCCCGCGAGACCGGTCATGCCGCCCTGGGGCACCACGCTTTGCCCCGCCGCGTGGCAGATGCCCAGGGCGAGGGAGACCTGTTCGGTGCTGGTCGGCAAGAGCAACGCGGCGGGGCAAGCAGGGGCATGGCGGGTCCAGTCGCTGTAATGCCGCGGGCTGATGGCCTCGCCGGTCAGCACCTGAGCATCGCCCAGGGCCTGGCGCAACTGGCTGATGGTCTGTTGCAGGTCGCTCATGGAATCCACTCGATCAATTCGCGTCAGGAGTGGGGCGGGCCTGAAAGCGGGGAGGCTGTATAGACAGCTGAGGCAAGATGCAGGCCAGTTGATCGACGCCGGTGGGTTAATGACGCTAAAAGCTTCCCGGCTGAAGCCGGTCCTAGTGATCGTGAAGTGTCGTACGAATAACGCTCGGGCGGCGCGGCACAGTAAATGCTTGATCCGGTCTATACCGCCCAGTCCATTTCCTGCGCCCGGAGCCTGCCATGACCGTCACCGCCAACCTCCCGATCATCGACATGGCCGGCGTCCGCGAAGGCGACGATGCCGCGATCCGGCGCGCCGGCGAAGCCATCCGCACCGCCTGCAGCGAGAGCGGCTTCTTCTACATCATCAACCACGGTGTGCCCCGACAGGTGATCGACAGCACCATGGCGGCCGCAAAAACCTTCTTCGCCTTCGCACCGGAAGTGAAGCGTCAAGTGGCGGTGAACAAGCGCCACCGCGGCTGGCATGCGTTGGGCGGTGCGCTGATGTATGAGGCGACCAAACCGGATTTCAAAGAGTTTTTCAGCATCGGCCTGGAGCTGCCGGAGGATGACCCGAGTGTGCTGGCGGGGGAGGCGTTGCGCGGGCCGAACCAGTGGCCGGATTTCATGCCGGCATTGCGGGTGGCCCTGGAGGCCTATTACGAGGAGATCGGCAAGGCCGGCGCTGATCTGTTGAAGGCCGTGGCCGTGGGCTTGGGCATCGAGCCCGATTTCTTTGCGCCGAAATACGGCAAGCGTTTGCAGCGTACGCAGATGGTCTATTACCCGCCCCATCCGCCCCGGGCCGAGACCGATCAGTTCGGCGTGGCGCCACACACGGATTATGGCTGTATCACGTTGTTGCATCAGGACAACAGCGGCGGTCTGCAGGTGCGTGAGTTGGGCAGCGGGGCGTGGATCGATGCGACGCCGATCGAGGGCAGTCTGGTGGTGAACGTGGGGGATTTGCTGGCGCGGTGGTCGAACGATCGGTTCCGGTCGACGTTGCATCGGGTGATCAATCAGTCGGGGCATGAGCGGTATTCGATCGCGACGTTTTATGACCCGACCTATGGGGCCGTTGTTGATCCGTGCGATTTGGGAATCGAGGCTGCTGCCAGTCGGTATCCGGCGGTGGCGGCGGGGGATTACATACTCAAGCGGATTGATGATTCGATGGCGTATCGGAAGAAGGCGTAGTCGCAGGCTCCGAAAAGCGGGTAAATGCGCAAATATTTACGGGTATCCAATATCTCGGTGTGCTGTTGTTAGGGTTCCGCCCTTACGGCGGGTCACTTTTTCCAAGAGCCGAAAAAGTAACCAAAAAGGCCCTGCTCCTGGTTGGGTTCCTCCTTCGTCGGAATACCCTCACTCCGACGACGCTCCGTGGGCCCGCGCCGAACGGACATCCATGTCCTAGCGGCGCTCTCGCGGCATCCATGCCGCTCGGCCCACTCCGCGTCGTCTGCGTTCAGCCTGCACCCAAGTCGCGATTTGTGGTGTTTGGGCTTTTTGCGTACGAAGATCAAAAGCACGGCAACGGCAACGGCAACTGCAACTGCAACAGCAGCAACAGCAGCAACAGCATTCGCGAGCAAGCTCGCTCCCACAGGGGCGGTGTTTGGTCAGCGGAACTGCAAGCGCCTGTACCGGCCTCTTCCCGGCTAAAGCCGGTCCCACTAAAACACCGCGCGCACCTGTGGGACCGGCTTCAGCCGGGAAGCCTTTGATCTGCTTTAAACGCGCTTTTGATCTTCCTACGCAAGAGGTCCAGACAACACCAAACGCGACTTTGGTGCAGGCTGAACGCAGGTCTCGTGGAGTGGGCCGAGCGGCATGGATACCGCGAGAGCCGCCCCCCGCCATGGATGGCGGATGGCGGCGGGCCCACGGAGCGAGACCGGAGTGAAGGAACCCGACGAAGTCGGGCCCAACCGAGAGCAAGCACCCTTGGTTACTTGGGGTGCTTTTCCAAGTAACTCGCCGAAGGCGAAACGTCTGCCCTTAGGCAGACGCTCCTGATCTTAAATGTTCAGCGGTTTAGATAACCGCCAGGATCGCCTCGGTAACCGCCCCGATATTCCCCTTGTTCAACGCCGCCACACAAATCCGCCCGGTATCCAACGCATAGATCCCGAACTCGCTGCGCAAACGATGAACCTGCGGTGTCGTCAGACCCGAATACGAAAACATCCCCCGCTGACGCGCGACAAAACTGAAATCCTGCCCCGCCGCATTATTCGCCAGACGCTGGGTCATCTCCTCACGCATCCCGCGAATCCGCAGGCGCATCTCGCCCAGCTCCTCCTCCCACTTCGCACGCAACTCAGGGCTGCTCAACACCGCCGCCACAATCGACGCGCCATGGGTCGGCGGATTCGAATAGTTCGTGCGGATCACACGCTTCACCTGCGACAACACCCGCGCCGTCTCCTCCTTCGAATCCGTCACAATCGACAACGCGCCGACCCGCTCGCCATACAGCGAAAACGACTTCGAAAACGAACTGGAAGCAAAGAACGTCAGGCCGCTGTCGGCAAACAGACGCACCGCCGCCGCGTCCTCGTCGATCCCGTCACCGAAGCCCTGATACGCCATGTCCAGAAACGGCACATGACCCTTGGCCTTCAGCACCTCAAGGACCCTCTTCCAGTCTTCCAGGGTCAGGTCAACGCCGGTCGGGTTGTGGCAGCACGCGTGCAGCACAACGATCGAGCCGGACGGCAGGTTCTGCAAATCTTCCAGCATCCCCGTGCGGTTCACGTCATGGGTGGCGGCGTCGTAATAGCGGTAGTTCTGCACCGGGAAACCGGCGGTTTCGAACAGCGCGCGGTGGTTCTCCCAGCTCGGGTCGCTGATCGCCACAACGGCGTCAGGGGAAAGCTGCTTGAGGAAGTCAGCGCCGATCTTCAGCGCGCCCGTGCCGCCGACCGCCTGGACCGTCATCACCTGACCCGACGCCAGCAGCGGCGACTCGGCACCGAACAGCAGGGTTTGCACGGCCTTGTCGTAGGCGGCGATGCCGTCAATCGGCAGGTAACCGCGGGGCAGGTGTTGAGCCACCCGGTTTTCTTCCGCTTCGACAACGGCGCGCAGCAGCGGAATTTTCCCTTCTTCGTTGCTGTAGACGCCGACACCCAGATTGACCTTGGTCGTACGGGTATCGGCGTTGAATGCTTCGTTGAGGCCCAGGATTGGATCGCGTGGTGCCATTTCGACAGCGGAGAACAGGCTCATTGTGCGGGGGCTCTGAGTGGGGGAGTGAATGGGTCGCGTCGCTCCAGCCGATTGCACTAGAGCGGTGCACAAACGGGGAGCAAGTATAAAGGCCCGCGCCAGTGCGGGCGACAGTCCCGGGCAGGTTTTTCAGGGTTTTTCGCGAAATTTTTCGACCGTTAGTCCAGTGCTGCGGACTAATCTGCGGAGGGTGGCTTGAAAGGTGGCGCAGTCGACTCCACCTGTAGTCCCATCACTTCTTTTATGTACGTCTTTTCCGTGGCGGGATCAGCCGTTCGTGCTCAATATTGCGTTGCTGCAGGATTTATCTGGCAGCGGCCCGTCCAGAGGTACGTTATGTCCGAGTTTCAGCTCGTTACCCGTTTTGAGCCGGCCGGCGATCAACCGGAGGCGATTCGTCAGTTGGTTGAAGGCATCGACGCCGGGCTGTCGCACCAGACCCTGCTCGGTGTGACCGGTTCGGGCAAGACCTTCAGCATCGCCAACGTCATTCAGCAAGTGCAGCGCCCGACCCTGGTGCTGGCGCCGAACAAAACCCTGGCCGCCCAGTTGTACGGCGAGTTCAAGGCGTTTTTCCCGAACAACTCGGTCGAATACTTCGTTTCCTACTACGACTACTATCAGCCCGAAGCCTACGTGCCGTCGTCGGACACCTTCATCGAGAAGGACGCGTCGATCAACGACCACATCGAGCAGATGCGCCTGTCCGCGACCAAAGCGTTGCTGGAGCGCAAGGACTCGATCATCGTCACCACGGTGTCGTGCATCTACGGTCTGGGCAGTCCGGAAACCTACCTGCGCATGGTGCTGCACGTGGATCGCGGCGATAAACTCGATCAGCGCGCCTTGCTGCGCCGTCTGGCCGACCTGCAGTACACCCGCAACGACATGGATTTCGCCCGGGCGACCTTCCGTGTGCGCGGCGACGTGATCGACGTGTTCCCGGCGGAATCGGACCTGGAAGCCATCCGCATCGAGCTGTTCGATGATGAAGTCGAAAGTCTCTCCGCCTTCGATCCGCTGACCGGCGAGGTCATTCGCAAACTGCCGCGCTTCACGTTTTACCCGAAGAGCCACTACGTGACCCCGCGCGAAACGCTGCTGGACGCAATGGAAGGCATCAAGGTCGAGCTGCAGGAACGTCTCGAATACCTGCGCGGCGCCAACAAGCTGGTGGAAGCGCAACGCCTGGAGCAGCGCACCCGTTTCGACCTGGAGATGATCCTCGAACTGGGTTACTGCAACGGCATCGAAAACTACTCGCGTTATCTGTCCGGGCGTCCGTCCGGCGCGCCGCCGCCGACGCTGTACGACTACCTGCCGGCTGACGCGCTGCTGGTGATCGACGAATCCCACGTCAGCGTGCCCCAGGTCGGCGCCATGTATAAAGGCGACCGCTCGCGTAAAGAAACGCTGGTGGAGTACGGTTTCCGCCTGCCGTCTGCGCTGGACAACCGGCCGATGCGTTTCGATGAGTGGGAAAACGTCAGCCCGCAGACCATTTTCGTGTCAGCGACGCCGGGTAACTACGAGGCCGAGCACGCGGGCCGCATCGTCGAGCAGGTGGTGCGGCCGACCGGTCTGGTTGACCCGCAGATCGAAATCCGTCCGGCGCTGACCCAGGTCGACGACTTGCTCTCGGAAATCCACAAGCGCGTGGCGATCGAGGAACGGGTGCTGGTGACCACGCTGACCAAGCGCATGTCCGAAGACCTCACCGATTACCTGGCCGACCACGGCGTGCGCGTGCGTTACCTGCACTCGGACATCGATACCGTCGAGCGCGTCGAGATCATCCGCGACCTGCGCCTGGGCACCTTTGACGTGCTGGTGGGGATCAACCTGCTGCGCGAAGGTCTGGACATGCCGGAAGTGTCACTGGTGGCGATTCTCGATGCGGACAAGGAAGGCTTCCTGCGTTCCGAGCGCTCGCTGATCCAGACCATCGGCCGAGCCGCGCGTAACCTCAACGGCCGGGCGATTCTCTACGCCGACCGCATCACCGGCTCCATGGAGCGCGCGATTGGCGAAACCGATCGTCGTCGCGAGAAGCAGATCGCCTTCAACTTGGCCAACGGCATCACGCCGAAAAGCGTGATCAAGGACGTCGCCGACATCATGGAAGGCGCCACCGTGCCCGGCTCGCGCAGCAAGAAGCGCAAAGGCATGGCCAAAGCCGCCGAGGAAAACGCCAAGTACGAAGCCGAACTGCGCTCGCCGAGCGAAATCACCAAACGCATTCGTCAGCTGGAAGAGAAGATGTACCAACTGGCCCGCGACCTGGAGTTCGAAGCAGCGGCACAGATGCGCGACGAGATCGGCAAACTGCGCGAGCGGTTGTTGGCGGTTTGAGGACTCCTGGGAGTGACTGGGGCATGACGCTGGATATCGGTCACGCCAGGGGACCTGTGGGAGTGAGCTTGCTCACGAAGGCATTTTCACTCCAGATGAAGATGCAGCGGATGTACCGACGCTTTCGCGAGCAAGCTCGCTCCCACAGGGGTTGTGTTCAACTTGATATCCCGGCCACGCCGCTGGGCTTTGTGGGAGTGAGCTTGCTCACGAAGGCATTGGTCCTGCAGATGGAGATGCGGCGGATATCAGGCCATCTTCGCGAGCAAGGTGGAGCGCCACCCCGGTCGCTCCCACAGGGGATCTGTTAGATGAGCGATCGCGGAGCGTCAGGACATTCCGCTCAATGCGCCGCGCCACTCTTGACCCCCGACGGCAGCTTACGCGTCAGCAACACCGCCAGCATGCTGACCCCCAGCGCAATTCCGACAAAATGAAACGCGTCGTTGTAGGCCATGATCGCTGCCTGTTGATGGGCGATCTCGCTGAGCTTGCCCAACGCCGCCGTTTCACTGCCCAGCCGGTCGGTGAGCATCGCCATGCGCTCGGCCACTTGCGGATTGGCGGGGGAGATCGATTCGCGCAAATAGTCGAAGTAGGTCTTGGTCCGTGCATCCAGCAGCGTGGCCAGCAGCGCAATGCCGATGGCGCCGCCCAGGTTGCGCAGAATGTTGAACAGGCTCGACGCCGACCCCGCATCCTGGGGCTGAATGAACGCCGTCGCGATCAAGGAAATGGTCACCATGATCAATGGCTGACCCAGCGCCCGTACGATCTGAATCTGGTTGAACTGCGGCCCGGCGAAATCCGGATTGAGCACGCCGGACGAAAAGCTCGCCAGCCCGAACAAACCAAACCCCAGCGTACACAGCAGCTTTGGCGAAATAACCTTCATCAGCTGCGGCACCAGCGGAATCAGAAACAGCTGGGGCACGCCCATCCACATGATCACCTCGCCGATCTGCTGCGCGTTGTAGCCCTGTATCTGCGCCAGGTACAGCGGCAGCAGATAGATCGAGCCATACAGCCCGACGCCCATACCGACGCTGGAAATACTCGATAGACCAAAATTGCGGTTGCCGAGGATGCCCAGATTGATCAGCGGCTTCGCCTTGGAAAGCTGAATGATCACAAAGCTGATCAGGCTCACCAGCGCAATACTGCCCAGGCCGACGATCAGGTTCGATTCAAGCCAGTCCTTGCGATGCCCCTCTTCAAGAAAGACCTGCAGGCAGCCCAGCCCGACGCCCAGCGTGACGATGCCGGCGTAGTCGGTGCTCTTGAGCAATTCCCAGTGCGGTGCTTTCTTCTCCAGCCCGTAGAGCAGACCGCCAATCATCACCAGCCCCGGCGGGATGTTGATGTAGAAGATGTATTCCCAGCCAAAATTCTCCGTCAGCCAGCCGCCCAGGGTCGGGCCGATGGAAGGGGCAAAAGTGGCGGTCATGGCGAACAGCGCCATGCCCTTGGCCCGGTGATGCTCCGGCAGTTTGATCAAGGTCAGGGTGAACGCCAGCGGGATCAGCGCGCCGCCGGTGAAGCCCTGCAGGGCGCGGAATACGATCATGCTCTCCAGGCTCCAGGCCATCGAGCAGAGCAGGGACGACAGCAGAAAACCCAGTGACACCCAGACCGCCAGGCGCCGCGCCGAGAGCAGCTGCACCAGCCACGCCGTCAGCGGAATCATGATGATTTCCGCCACCAGATACGAGGTGGAGATCCACGAGCCTTCTTCCAGCGTCGCCGACAGTGCGCCCTGGATGTCCTTGAGCGACGAGTTGGTGATCTGGATATCGAGGACCGCCATGAACGCGCCGAGCATCACACTCATCACGGCAATCCAGTCGCGCCGGGTCGGTTCGCCGACCGGGCGGATCAGTTCGTCACCGGCCACGTTGCGGGTCGTTCGCCGGCCGGATGTCAACCGAAACGGTCACCGACATGCCCGGGCGGATCTTGCCGTGCAGCGGGTTGTCCGGCGTGAAGGTCAGCTTGACGGGGATGCGCTGCACGACCTTGGTGAAGTTGCCGGTGGCGTTGTCCGGCGGCAGCAGACTGAACTGCGCGCCGGAGGCGGCAAACAGGCTGTCGACGCGACCCTCGATGGGCGTGCCGGGAAAGCTGTCGAACGTCAGCTGGGCGACCTGACCGATCTCCATGTGCTCGATCTGGGTTTCCTTGAAGTTGGCCTGCACCCAGATGTCCTCGTCCGGCACGATCGACAGCAGATACGCGCCGGCCTGAACGAACTGACCATTGCGCGCCGCCCGCTGGCCGACAAGCCCGCTGAGGGGCGAGTGGATTTCGGTGCGCTGCACATTGATCTGCGCTTGAGCCAGGTCGGCGCGAGCGGTGGCGATCTGCGCGTCGAGGCGCTTGATCTCGGCGTTCAGCGCGTTGACCTGCTGGCGCTGACTCTGGGCATCGGCCTGGGCCTTGCTGACCTGGGAGCGGGCGACGTTGCTGTCGGCGGTCATGGTCGTGACCTGCGCTTCCGAGACGAAACCCGGGGTGCGCAGTTTTTGCAGCCGCGCCAGGTCCAGTTGCGTGCGCCCGAGGGTTGCCTGATTCGCTTGCACCTGCGCATCGCTGGCGGCGATCAGGCTCGACTGCTGAGTGAGACGGCTCTGGGCTTGCAGGCGCTCCGCCTCGCGGGTTGCCAGGGTCGCCTGAGCCCGGTCGATGGCCAGGCGAAAGTCATCCGGCTCGAGCCGCACCAACAACTGGCCTTTTTCCACGTGCTGGTTGTCCTGCACCAGCACCTCGTCGATCCGCGCGCCGAGCTGGCTGGACACCCGGGTGATTTCACCCTGCACGTAGGCGTTGTCGGTGGACTCGTGAAAACGTCCTTTCAGGTACCACTGGGCGAAGAAGGCGAGGGCGATCAGCAGGACCACCCCGAAGAAGATGAACAGGCGGCGCTTGAGTTGGGCGGGCATGGGCGTTCTGGATTTTTGGAATGTCAGCAAATTTATCAGGGTTGGCGGTCTGGCACCTAGCCATCGTCGCGATCATGACCGGCACTGATGGCGGGGCATTCGTTGCGAGGCGTTCCGGGCAGGCAGGGCGGGGGCGCCTGTCTCGTCATCGCCCCGATTGTGCAGCCCATCACCGCTGGCGCTGGAGCCGCGCAGGCCGCGCCTGTTAACATTCGCGGCTTGTTCGACCTATCCGGGATTTTCCATGACCACCGTTCGCACCCGCATCGCGCCATCGCCCACCGGCGACCCCCACGTTGGCACGGCCTACATCGCGCTGTTCAACTATTGCTTCGCCAAGCAGCATGGCGGCGAATTCATCCTGCGCATTGAAGACACCGATCAACTGCGCTCGACCCGCGAGTCCGAACAACAGATTTTCGACGCCCTGCGCTGGCTCGGCATCGAGTGGAGCGAAGGCCCTGACGTCGGCGGTCCCCATGGCCCGTATCGCCAGAGCGAGCGCGGCGACATCTACAAGAAGTACGTGCAGGAACTGGTCGATGCCGGTCATGCCTTTCCGTGCTTCTGCACCGCCGAAGAGCTCGACCAGATGCGCGCCGAGCAGACCGCCCGCGGCGAAACCCCTCGCTACGACGGCCGCGCGCTGCTGCTCTCGAAAGAAGAAGTCGAGCGTCGCCTGGCCGCCGGCGAACCCCATGTGATCCGCATGAAGGTGCCGAGCGAAGGCGTCTGCGTGGTGCCGGACCTCCTGCGCGGCGAAGTCGAAATCCCGTGGGACCGCATGGACATGCAGGTCCTGATGAAGACCGACGGCCTGCCGACCTACTTCCTGGCCAACGTCGTCGACGATCACCTGATGGGCATCACCCATGTGCTGCGCGGCGAAGAGTGGCTGCCGTCGGCGCCGAAGCTGATCCTGCTCTACGAATACTTCGGCTGGGAAAAACCGGCGCTGTGTTACATGCCACTGCTGCGTAACCCGGACAAGAGCAAGCTGTCCAAGCGCAAGAACCCGACCTCGGTCACGTTCTACGAGCGTATGGGCTTCATGCCGGAAGCGATGCTCAACTACCTCGGCCGCATGGGCTGGTCGATGCCCGACGAGCGCGAAAAGTTCTCGCTGGACGAAATGGTCGAACACTTCGACCTGAGCCGCGTCTCCCTGGGCGGCCCGATTTTCGACATCGAGAAACTGTCGTGGCTCAACGGCCAGTGGCTGCGTGAACTGCCGGTGGAAGAGTTCGCCACCCGCGTGCAGAAGTGGGCGTTCAACAGCGACTACATGATGAAGATCGCGCCCCACGTGCAGGGCCGCGTCGAGACATTCAGCCAGATCGCCCCGCTGGGCGGCTTCTTCTTCGCCGGTGGCGTGACGCCGGACGTGAAGCTGTTCGAGCACAAGAAGCTGTCGCCGGAGCAAGTGCGCCAGGTCATCCAGCTGATTCTGTGGAAGCTGGAGTCCTTGCGTCAGTGGGAGAAGGACAAGATCACCGGATGCATTCAGGCGGTGGTCGAGCACCTGGAGCTCAAGCTGCGTGACGCCATGCCCCTGATGTTTGCCGCTATTACCGGTCAGGCCAATTCGGTATCGGTCACCGACGCGATGGAGATTCTCGGCCCGGACCTCACCCGTTTCCGTCTGCGCCAGGCGCTGGACATGCTGGGCGGCGTGTCGAAGAAAGAGAACAAAGAGTGGGAAAAATTGCTCGGCGCGATTGGCTGAGTGGTTGCATGAGCGACACCGGGCCATTGAGCGATTGCCCGGTGGCCCGACGTGGGGCGGTTTTCCGGGAGGCGGTAAGTGATTGTTATCCCGGAAAATTCTTTTGGAATTGTTTGAAAAAGAATTTGACAGCATTGTGGGTCGCACTTAATATGCGCCCCGTCCACACGGCAACGCAGAAACACGCGGTAACGCGGCGTTCTCTGTCAGTGTAATGTGGGGCTATAGCTCAGCTGGGAGAGCGCCTGCATGGCATGCAGGAGGTCAGCGGTTCGATCCCGCTTAGCTCCACCAAATTAGAAGCTTGAAGGTTTGCTTTACTGCCTTGAAGTTTGTCCCGCTTCGGAACCAGCACCGATGCGGTACGCAAGGGTTACGTCCCCTTCGTCTAGTGGCCTAGGACACCGCCCTTTCACGGCGGTAACAGGGGTTCGAGTCCCCTAGGGGACGCCAGTTTTACCGAGTGAGGCTTTCGAGCTGATCTCCGCCGAGAGGCGTAAAGTAGGGGCTTTAGCTCAGCTGGGAGAGCGCCTGCATGGCATGCAGGAGGTCAGCGGTTCGATCCCGCTAAGCTCCACCAATTTCTGCCAGGGTTCGTCATGTTGTCATCGACGAGTCTGCTCGAAGGTTTTGCGTCCCCTTCGTCTAGTGGCCTAGGACACCGCCCTTTCACGGCGGTAACAGGGGTTCGAGTCCCCTAGGGGACGCCACGATTTCTCGCTCTGCGAGACCAAGGGTCATTCGATTATTGAATGGCCCTTTTGTTTTTCCGGGGTTTGAGTTCTCAGTCCCTTCCTTGTTTAGCTCATTTTCGTTCATCTCTTGTCTTATCCGCCTGTCAGTCATCTCAAATGCCCTGATGGGTCCTTGCCAACGCACATGATGAGGATAATATTATCGTCATCATCCCGGAGGCGGTCATGAACGACAAAAAAGCACAGACCCGCGAACGTATTCTGACTGCTGCCAGCACTGCACTCATCGCGCGCGGCCCGATCGAGCCCAGCGTCAACGAGATCATGGGCGCAGCGGGGCTCACGGTGGGCGGCTTCTACGCGCATTTCGACAGCAAGGAAGCGCTGATGCTTGAAGCGTTCAGCCAGTTGCTGGCCGAGCGCCGTGAGATGGTCGCCGGTATCGACGATCAATTGCCGGGCGAGGAGCGGCGCGCGCTATTGGCGGCGTTCTACCTGTCGCGCAGGCACCGCGATGCCCAAGAGCACGCGTGCCCCTTGCCGACGGCGATAGGGGAGATGGCGCGTCTGTCCGATGATTTTCGCAACGCCCTGGCGGAACACGTCGAACTGATGGTGGCGCAGCTCGCCGCCAGCCCTGAAGAAACCGACAAGACCCTGGCCGACATCGCCTTGATGGTCGGCGGTCTGGCACTCGCCCGAGCCCTGGGCCCCAGTGAACTGTCGGATCGGGTGCTGCGGGCAGCGAAATCGGCGGTGCTCTGATGCCATTGTAGGACCGGCTTCAGCCGGGAAGAGGCCAGTGCAGGCACCATCAATTCTGCGGTGTGACACCCGACGCCTTCCCGGCTAAAGCCAGTCCCACAAAGTTTCGCGTTCAGCCAATCCCTCTGGATGCACGCGATGCTTTTTTAGTGGGACCGGCTTCAGCCGGGAAGGGGCCGGCGCAGGCACCCTCAACCTCTGGCCAACCACGACCGCCCTCAGTTTTGTCTGATGCTTTTGGTTACACTGCCCGCGTAATGAATTTGAAGGGGCAGGAAGACATGGTCTGGGATCTGGCAACGCCGTTCGTCATCGATCTGCAGGTGGGCGAGGAGGACATCGACGGCCTGGGGCACGCCAACAACGCCGTGTACGTCACTTGGCTCGAACGCTGCGCATGGCGGCATTCCCAGCAGTTGGGCCTGGACCTGACCGAGTATCGCCGACTCGACCGGGCCATGGCCGTGGTGCGTCACGAAATCGATTACCTGGCCAGCGCCTACCAGGATGACGAGCTGCAACTGGCGACCTGGATCGTCGACTGGGACCAGCGTCTGAAGATGACCCGGCGCTTCCAGCTGAAACGGCCCAGTGACGGGATGACCTTGCTGCGGGCGCAAACCGCCTTCGTCTGCATCGAACTCTCGTCGGGCAAGCCCAAGCGCATGCCGAGCGAGTTCATCGACGGCTACGCCGCCGGCCTGCACCGCGTTGTGTCCTGACGTCCGGCACGCGTAAAGCGTATCCAATCCGCCGGCCTCTGCGTAAACTGCCGGACTTTTTTTCGAGTGTGACCCATGCAAATTGCCCTGGCGCCCATGGAAGGCCTGGTCGACGACATTCTGCGCGACGTGCTGACGCAAGTCGGCGGCATCGACTGGTGCGTGACCGAATTCATCCGGGTGACCGAGCGTCTGCTGCCGGAACATTACTTCCACAAGCTCGCGTCCGAACTGTTGCAGGATTCGAAAACCCGCGCTGGCGTGCCCTTGCGTGTGCAACTGCTGGGTTCTGACCCGGTGTGTCTGGCCGAGAACGCAGCCTTCGCCGCCGAACTGGGCGCCCCGGTCATCGACCTGAATTTTGGCTGCCCGGCCAAGACGGTCAATAAGTCCCGGGGCGGGGCGGTGCTGCTCAAAGAGCCGGAGCTGCTGCACACCATCCTCAGCCACGTGCGTCGCGCCGTGCCGGCACACATTCCGGTCACCGCCAAAATGCGCCTGGGCTACGACAGCACCGAGCCGGCCCTCGATTGCGCCCGGGCGCTGGAAGCGGGCGGCGCTGAACACATCGTCGTCCACGCCCGCACCAAGGTCGATGGCTACAAGCCGCCGGCGCACTGGGAGTGGATCGGCAAGATTCAGGACGTGGTGAAGATTCCGATCATTGCCAACGGCGAGATCTGGACCGTCGACGACTGGCGGCGCTGCCGGGAAATCTGCGGGGCCCGCGACATCATGATCGGCCGCGGTCTGGTGGCGCGTCCGGACCTGGGCCGTCAGATCGCCGCTGCCCAGGCCGGGCGTGAGGTCATCCCCATGACCTGGATCGAGTTACAGCCGTTGCTGCGGGATTTCTGGCTGCAGGCCATGGCCAAGATGACCCGCGTTCAGGCACCGGGCCGGCTCAAGCAGTGGGTGGTCCTGCTGACCAAAAGCTACCCCGAGGCCACTGTGCTATTTGATGCCCTGCGCCGCGAAACCGACTGCGAGCGGATCAGCCAGATGCTCGGCGTGAACGTGCCGGAAGCGGCCTGAAAATTTTTTTTTGCACGACTCTTGAAACGCAAATGGCTGTCCCTATTTTGGGATTACGCGATGCCGAAATCGGGTCGCGGAGATAACCACTTGCTGATTTATCAGGAGATTTTCAGATGACTACTGCATTTTCCCTGGCTCCACTGTTCCGGCACTCCGTTGGCTTCGACCGCTTCAACGACTTGTTCGAATCGGCGGCGCGCAACGAGTCGGCGAGCAGCTACCCTCCCTACAACGTCGAAAAGCACGCGGATGACCAATACCGCATTGTCATCGCGGCGGCGGGGTTCCAGGAGGAAGATATGGAGTTGCAAGTCGAGAAGGGCGTACTGACCGTCACCGGCAGCAAGCGCGAGAACACCGCGGAAGGCGTGACCTTCCTGCACCAGGGCATTGCCCAGCGTGCGTTCAAGCTGTCGTTCCGCCTGGCTGACCACATCGAGGTCAAAAACGCTGCTTTGGCCAATGGCCTGCTGAACATTGACCTGCTGCGTCTGGTGCCTGAAGAGGCCAAGCCAAAACGCATCGAAATCAATGCTCAGAAAACCCTGACTCACTGATCCCGAGTCAGCGTGAGAAGGCGCCCTGCGGGGCGCCTTTTTTGTGCGCGTTCAACGCGGCGTTATGCAGGCCTGGGGTTACTGCAACTGCGCAGCCTGGGCATCGAGCAGCGCCATGAACGCCCGCGCGGCGTTGGACAGTGTGCGTTCGGTGTGGACGATGTACCCCAGCTGTCGCCGCAACTGAATGCCCGGTAACGGAATGGCCGTGACCTGCTCGTCGAGCATGGTCCGGGGCAGCACGCTCCAGGCCAGTCCGATGGACACCATCATCTTGATCGTCTCCATGTAGTTGGTGCTCATGGCGATATTCGGCTTTAGGCCCTGGGCTTCGCACAGTCCACTGACGATGTGGTGGGTGAAGGTGTTCTCGCCCGGGAACACCGCCGGGTAGCCGGCGATGTCGGCCAGGCTGACGTTTTTCTGAGTCGCCAGCGGATGCTCGGGCGCCGCGACGAAGTCCAGGGGGTCGTCCCAGACCTTGACGGCCTTCACCAGCGCGTGGGGCTCGGGCGCCAACGTAATCACCGCCAGCTCCGCACGGCCGTGGAGGATTTCTTCGTAGGCCACTTCCGAATCGAGAAACTGAATGTCCAGCGCGACGTCCGGGTAGGCCTTGGTAAACGCCCTTAACAGCGTAGGCAACCGGTGCAGTCCGATGTGGTGGCTGGTCGCCAGGGTCAGGCGCCCGGTGACTTCGCCGGTCAGGTTGGTCAGCGCACGACGGGTGTCGTCCAGCACGTTAAGGATCTGATAAGCGCGTGGGAGCAGGGCGCGTCCGGCCTCGGTCAGGCTGACTTCGCGACCCAGACGATCAAAAAGCCGAACGTCCAGCTGCTGCTCCAGACCGGCGATGCGCTTGCTGACTGCCGGCTGCGTCAAGTGCAGGCGCTCGCCGGCGGCCGAGAAACTGCCCATCTCGGCGATGGCGATAAAGGCATTGAGGTTGGCCAGATCCATCTCGGATTCCTGTTGGTTATGCAAAGCATGAAAAATATGAATTTGAGTTATTTAAGCATATTCCATAGCATCTCCCCCACAAGCCAAGGGTCTTTACGGTGTCATCTCGACATCGACGGCCGGGGCATAGAAATACGCTGATGAGGAACCGTCTGATGGCCGGCAAAACGCTCTACGACAAGCTCTGGGATTCGCATTTGGTCAAGCAGCGCGACGATGGCTCCGCGCTGCTGTACATCGATCGTCACATCATCCACGAAGTGACCTCGCCTCAGGCTTTCGAAGGCTTGCGCCTGGCCCGTCGCAAACCGTGGCGCATCGACGCCAACGTCGCCACCGTCGACCACAACGTGCCGACCACCCCGGACCGCAAGGACGGGGTTGACGCCATCGTCGATCAGGTGTCGCGCTTGCAGGTCAAGACCCTGGACGACAACTGCGACGAATACGGCATCACCGAATTCAAGATGAACGACGTCCGCCAGGGCATCGTTCACGTCATCGGCCCGGAGCAGGGCGCGACCTTGCCGGGCATGACCGTCGTCTGCGGCGACTCCCACACCTCGACCCACGGCGCATTCGGCGCCTTGGCCCACGGCATCGGCACCTCTGAGGTCGAGCACGTCCTCGCGACCCAGTGCCTGGTCGCCAAGAAAATGAAGAACATGCAAGTGAAGGTCGAAGGCAAGCTGCCGTTCGGCGTCACGGCCAAGGACATCGTCCTGGCCATCATCGGCAAGATCGGCACCGCCGGCGGTAACGGCCATGCCATCGAATTCGCTGGCAGCGCCATTCGTGACCTGTCCGTAGAAGGCCGCATGACCATCTGCAACATGTCCATCGAAGCCGGCGCGCGCGTCGGGCTGGTGGCGACCGATGAAAAGACCATCGCCTACGTGAAGGGTCGTCCTTTCGCACCGACGGCCGAGCAGTGGGACGCAGCCGTTGAAGCCTGGAAAGACCTGGTGTCCGACGACGACGCGGTGTTCGACACCGTGGTCGAGCTCGACGCGACCCAGATCAAGCCGCAAGTCAGCTGGGGCACGTCCCCGGAAATGGTCGTGGCTGTGGATCAGAACGTGCCGGATCCGGCGCAGGAAGCCGATCTGGTCAAGCGTGGCTCCATCGAGCGCGCACTGAAGTACATGGGCCTTAAAGCCAATCAGGCGATCACCGATATTCAACTGGATCGCGTGTTCATCGGCTCGTGCACCAACTCGCGGATCGAAGACTTGCGTGCGGCGGCGGACATCGCCAAAGGCCGTAAAGTGGCGTCGACCATCAAGCAGGCGATCGTTGTGCCGGGCTCGGGTCTGGTGAAGGAACAGGCCGAGCGGGAAGGGCTGGACAAGGTCTTCATCGAAGCCGGCTTCGAATGGCGTGAGCCGGGCTGCTCGATGTGCCTGGCAATGAACCCGGACCGCCTCGAGAGCGGCGAGCACTGCGCGTCCACGTCCAACCGTAACTTCGAAGGCCGTCAAGGCGCCGGTGGTCGTACTCACCTGGTCAGCCCGGCGATGGCGGCAGCGGCAGCGGTCAACGGCCGTTTCGTCGACGTTCGCACCATGAGCCAGGCATAAGGAGCCCCGTATGAAGCCTTTTACTCAACACACCGGTTTGGTCGCTCCTCTGGATCGCGCCAACGTTGACACCGATCAGATCATCCCCAAGCAGTTCCTGAAGTCGATCCGCCGGACCGGCTTTGGCCCGAACCTGTTTGACGAGTGGCGGTACCTCGATGTGGGTCAGCCGTATCAGGACAACAGCAAGCGTCCGCTGAACCCGGACTTCGTGCTCAACGCCGAGCGTTATCAGGGGGCCAGCGTATTACTGGCCCGGGAAAACTTCGGTTGCGGCTCGAGCCGCGAACACGCCCCGTGGGCGCTGGAGGAGTACGGTTTCCGCAGCATCATCGCGCCGAGCTACGCGGACATCTTCTTCAACAACAGCTTCAAGAACGGCCTGCTGCCAATCATCCTGAGCGAAAGCGAGGTGGATGAGCTGTTCAAGGTGGTCGAAGCCACACCGGGCTATCAGTTGAGCGTGGACCTGGAAGCCCAGACCGTGACCCGCGAAGACGGCAAGGTGTACCGCTTTGAAATCGACGCCTTCCGCAAGCACTGCCTGCTCAACGGCCTGGACGACATCGGCCTGACCCTGGTGGACGGCGAGGCGATTGCCGCGTTCGAGAGCAAGCATCGGGCTTCGCAGCCGTGGCTGTTTCGCTGAGGGGCGGCCTTAAGCTGCAAGCTATAAGCTTCAAGCTGCAAGAAATTCCGAGCCAGGCGCTGCATCACTTGTGGCTTACCGCTTGGAGCTTGCCGCTCCCGAGCCGGCACCATCTACCGGCTCGACGCATATTCTGAAACGAGGGTTTTATGAGCAAGCAGATTCTGATTCTTCCAGGTGATGGCATCGGTCCGGAAATCATGGCCGAAGCGGTCAAGGTGCTGGAACTGGCCAGTGAGAAATATCAGCTGGGGTTCGAGCTGAGCCACGACGTTATCGGTGGCGCGGCCATCGACACGCATGGCGTACCACTGGCAGATGGGACCCTTGAGCGCGCTCGTTCGGTTGATGCGGTATTGCTCGGCGCCGTGGGCGGCCCGAAATGGGACGCCATCGAGCGCGACATCCGTCCGGAGCGTGGCCTGCTGAAGATTCGCTCGCAACTGGGCCTGTTCGCCAACCTCCGTCCGGCGATTCTCTATCCGCAACTGGCCGACGCCTCGAGCCTGAAGCCTGAAATCGTCGCCGGCCTGGATATCCTCATCGTCCGCGAGCTGACCGGCGGTATTTACTTCGGCGCCCCACGTGGCACCCGCGAGCTGGAAAACGGCGAGCGTCAGTCCTACGATACGTTGCCCTACAGCGAAAGCGAGATCCGTCGTATCGCCCGTGTCGGCTTTGACATGGCCCGCGTGCGCGGCAAGAAGCTCTGCTCGGTGGACAAAGCCAACGTGCTGGCCTCCAGTCAGTTGTGGCGCGAAATCGTCGAGCAGGTCGCTAAGGATTACCCGGACGTCGAACTCAGCCACATGTACGTCGACAACGCCGCCATGCAGCTGGTCCGCGCACCGAAGCAGTTCGACGTGATCGTGACCGACAACATGTTCGGCGACATCCTCTCCGACGAAGCGTCGATGCTCACCGGTTCCATCGGCATGCTGCCATCAGCGTCGCTGGATTCGAACAACAAGGGCATGTACGAGCCTTGCCACGGTTCGGCGCCGGACATCGCCGGCAAAGGCGTGGCCAACCCGCTGGCGACGATTCTGTCGGTGTCGATGATGTTGCGTTACAGCTTCAACGAACACACCGCCGCCGACGCCATCGAGAAAGCCGTCAGCCTGGTGCTGGATCAGGGCTTGCGCACCGGCGACATCTGGTCCGAAGGCAATGCCCGGGTCGGTACGCAGGAAATGGGCGACGCCGTAGTCGCCGCGCTGCGCAATCTGTAATATCTCGGGCCCACGACTGTCAGGTTGAGCCCTATGGCTCTCTGCGGTCGGGGCCCCACTTTTAATTAAGGTGTAGTTGCGATGAAACGTGTAGGTCTGGTCGGTTGGCGCGGGATGGTCGGTTCCGTGCTCATGCAGCGCATGCTGGAAGAGCAGGATTTCGATCTCATTGAGCCGGTTTTTTTCACCACCTCCAACGTCGGCGGCCAAGGCCCGTCGGTGGGTAAGGACGTCGCGCCGCTGAAAGATGCCTACAGCATCGACGAGCTCAAGACTCTGGACGTGGTGCTGACCTGCCAGGGCGGCGACTACACCAACGAGGTTTTCCCCAAGCTGCGCGAAGCGGGCTGGCAGGGTTACTGGATCGACGCGGCGTCGTCCCTGCGCATGCAGGACGATGCGGTGATCATCCTCGATCCGGTCAACCGCAAGGTCATCGACCAGCAGCTGGATGCCGGCACCAAGAACTACATCGGCGGCAACTGCACCGTCAGCCTCATGCTGATGGGCCTGGGCGGGCTGTTTGAGGCCGGTCTGGTGGAGTGGATGAACGTCATGACGTATCAGGCCGCTTCCGGCGCCGGTGCGCAGAACATGCGTGAGCTGATCAAGCAGATGGGCGCGATCAATGCGTCGGTGGCCGACGAGCTGGCGAACCCTGCCAGCGCGATTCTGGACATCGACCGCAAGGTGGCTGACGCGATGCGTGGCGAGGGCTTCCCGACCGAGAACTTCGGGGTGCCGCTGGCGGGCAGTCTGATCCCGTGGATCGACAAGGAGCTGCCGAACGGTCAGAGCCGCGAGGAGTGGAAAGGGCAGGCGGAGACGAACAAGATTCTGGGTCGTTTCAAGAGCCCGATTCCGGTCGACGGTATTTGCGTGCGGATCGGTGCGATGCGGTGTCACAGTCAGGCGTTGACGATCAAGCTGAACAAGGATGTGCCGATCGCGGATATCGAGGGGATGATCAGTCAGCACAACCCGTGGGTGAAACTGGTGCCGAATAATCGCGAGGCGAGCATTCAGGAGCTGAGCCCGACGTCGGTGACCGGTACGTTGAATATTCCGGTGGGTCGTTTGCGCAAGTTGAACATGGGGTCGCAGTATCTGGGCGCGTTTACCGTGGGCGACCAGTTGTTGTGGGGCGCGGCCGAGCCGTTGCGTCGCATGCTTCGGATTCTTCTGGAACGGTAATCCGGCGTTCGCGCTAGACCTGCGGCGTGGCTTAGGACGCCAGGATCAAGAGCGTCTGCCTGGGGGCAGACGTTTCGCCTTCGGCGAGTTACTTTTGAAAAGCACCAAAAGTAACCAAAAGTGCCTGCTCCTGGTTGGGCCCGACTTCGTCGGGTTCCTTCACTCCGGTCCCGCTCCGTGGGCCCGCGCCGAACGGGCATCCATGCCCTGACGGCGCTCTCGCCGCATCCCTGCGGCTCGACCCACTCCGCGAGACCTCCGTTCAGCCTGCACCCAAGTCGCGATGGGGGGCGTCTGGATTTTTTGCGTACGAAAATCAAAAGCACAGCAACAGCAACAGCAACAGCAACAGCAACAGCAACGGCAACAGCTTCCCGGCTGAAGCCGGTCCTACGGGTGCGCGCGGTCTGTTAGTGGGACCGGCTTTAGCCGGGAAGGGGCCGGTTCATTCACCATCGGTTATCCGATCGTTCCCACTGACGCTTTCCCGGCTAAAGCCGGTCCCACTGAATGCACGCGGTGTCCTGTGGGACCGGCTTCAGCCGGGAAGCTTTTGATCTTGCACTTGATCTGCTTTTGCCTTTCAAACACAAAAAGTCCAGCCACCGCCAATCGCGACTTTGGTGCAGGCCGAACGCGGACGACGCGCAGTGGGCCGAGCCGCATGGATGCGGCGAGAGCGCCGCTAGGACATGGATGTCCGTTCGGCGCGGGCCCACGGAGCGTCGTCGGAGTGAGGGAACCCGACGAAGTCGGGCCCAACCGAGAGCAGGCACTTTTGCTTACTTTTGGTGCTTTTCAAAAGTAAGTCGCCGAAGGCGAAACAATCTGCCCCTAGGCAGATGCCTCTGATCTTGAATTTGATCTTGATCTTAAGACAGCGGCAAACCGCATGCCCGGCGCTTCGATCCAGCGATGAACCACCATCGAAACCACCACAACTGCCACTACCACCAACAGCAACAACAGATTGTCGTTCAGCGCACTGCCCGTGCTCAGATACCGCACCAGCGTCCCCGGCATCTCCCCCGGCTTGTCCATCAACAGCGGATACCCGCCAAACTTCGCTGCCACCGTCAGCCCCGTCGCGATGACGAAAATCACCGCTGCATGGGTCAGGTAAATCGACAGCCACAACCGGCCCAGCGCCGGGAACACCCGCACCTGCAACAGCCGCGACACCACCCCGGCTTCCCAAGCGAACACCAGAATGGCCAGGCAAAACAGCAGCGACAGCTCAATCGTCAGCGGAGCGTCGCCGGCCACCATCAGCCAGCCGATCGCCGCCAAAACCCCCACCTCAAGCACGCTGGCCAGCACCACCCCCGGCGTGAAATGCCGCAGCCGTGCGTACAGCCGATACGTCACCGTGCCCGCAAAAAAACAGGCTGCGCCCCACAGCACATAGCGCGTCAGCAGATCGGAATCCACGAACAAGCCGACAAACGCCAACCCGCCCAGCAGCGTGAAAATCATCCGCGCCATGCCCGGCAGCGCATAGCAAATCAGCCCGAAAATCAGCCACAGATAAAACGCGACGCTGACCCACCACGACGGGTAGTTGAACGACAGCGCATTGAAGCCCGGCCACCAGGCCTGAATCAGCAACAGATTGGGCACGATCTCCCCTGGCGCGCGGTCACCACTGAACGCCGGGAAATTCAACAGCAACCCGTAGCGCTCCAGCACCAGCTTCAGGCACTCGAATCCGATGAAGAACAACAGCACCGCAATGTGCAGCGGCATGACCCGGCAGGCGCGAGCAAGCATGAAGTCGCCCAGCTGCCGCGAGGTACTCAGCGTGCCCACGTAGCGCCGGTAAATCAGAAACCCGCTCAGGGCGAAGAACAAACCGGCGAACTGACTGGCATTACGGAAAAACCACAGCTCCGTGAGGCTTCGCTCGATGTGCGAGTGATGAACGATCAAGGTCAGGGCGCAGAGACCGCGCAGGCTGTCGAGCGCGACGAATCGCTTCATCGTGAGGATCCTTTTTCAGATGATTCAGGCGTACGGGCACGCGAACAGGCGCCAGCAGGTGTGCAGGGCAGGCAATGGCAGGGACAGAGAGGAAAGTTACCACCTTCGGCGCCAAGGCTGATGAGTGGCAGGAGCAGCTTGAAAACAGGATGTGATGCACAGCTATTTCGAAGTCAACGCTAACAGGGTGATCGTGAAAGTTTTGCCAGCGACGGGCAGCAGTATGCCCGAACCGCAAACCCGTTCGAAACAGCAATCATCGAAACCCTACTGTCAGAAAATCCCACTATATGGGATTACGCGTTATATATTGAGATTGCCAGCGCAACAGGTTTATAGTTCGCTCCGCATTCACTCATTAATAACAATCAGGTGAAGCCATGCAGGCGCAATTGATCGCGCTCGATTGGGGGACGACCTCCCTTCGCGCGTATCGACTCGGCGAACACGGCCGGGTACTGGAACAACGTTCGCTCAGCGCGGGCATCATGCAGCTGCCATCGACACCCCGTTTGATCGGCGGGCAGCAGGTTTCCAACGGATTCGAACTGGCTTTTGACGAAGCCTGCGGCGACTGGCTCGACGCCGAGCCGACGCTGCCGGTGATCGCCTGCGGCATGGTCGGCAGCGCCCAGGGCTGGCGCGAAGCGGTCTATCAGCAGACGCCCGCCAGCGTCGCAGCGCTCAGTTCTGCGCTGGTCACAGTGCGCAGCGTGCGCGGCGTCGACGTTCACATCATTCCCGGCATCCTGCAGCGTTCCGAGCTGCCCAACGTGATGCGCGGCGAAGAAACTCAAGTCCTCGGCATTCTCGACTCGCTGCCCGCCAGCGAAGCCGCCAAACCCTTGTTGATCGGCCTGCCCGGCAGCCACTCGAAGTGGGTGAGGGCGGTGAACGGCCGGATCGAACATTTTGACACCTTCATGACCGGCGAGGTCTACGCCGCGCTGTCCAGCCACACCATTCTCGGCCGCACGATGCAGCGCAGCGACACCTTCGACGCTGAAGCCTTCGACCGAGGCGTGGCGGTGTCGCGGTCGGCCAATGGCGCGGCAGGTCCGCTGTCGACCATCTTCAGTTGCCGCACGCTCGGCTTGACCGGCGTGCTGTCCGGTACCGCACAATCCGATTACCTGTCCGGCCTGTTGATCGGTCATGAAATCGTCGCGCTGGCCCAACTGCTGCGCCAGACCGACGCGCAATTGCCTGACGTGATCCTGATCGGCAGCGACGCGCTGATCGCCCGCTATCAGCGCGCCCTCGATGCCAACGGTTTTGCCCAAGTGACCCTGGCCGAGCAGGCCACCGAGCGTGGCCTCTGGCAGGTGGCGGTGCAGGCCGGTCTGATTCAATCCTCCTCTTCGGCCGCTGCCCGGCCCCTTCACGTAGAGAACTGACATGCTCAAGCAAGCCCTCGTGCAAAACGGTCTGGTCGCGATTCTGCGCGGCCTGCGCCCCGAAGAAGCGCCGGCCATCGGTGATGTCTTGTACACCGCCGGTTTCCGCGTCATCGAAGTGCCGCTCAATTCCCCGCAGCCGTACGACAGCATCCGCCTGCTGCGTCAGAGCCTGCCCGCCGATTGCCTGATCGGTGCCGGCACGGTGCTGACGCCGGAACAAGTACGTCAGGTCAAGGAAGCCGGCGGCCAAGTCATCGTCATGCCCCACAGCGACCCGAAGGTGCTGCGCGCGGCGAAGGCCGAAGGCCTGTTTCTTTCCCCCGGCGTAGCGACACCGACCGAGGCCTTCGCCGCGCTGGCCGAAGGCGCTGACGTACTGAAGATGTTCCCAGCGGAGCAAATGGGCCCGGCAGTGGTCAAGGCCTGGCTGGCGGTGTTGCCGGCCGGGACGGCGTTGATTCCGGTCGGCGGCATTACCCCGGACAACATGAAAGTATTCCTCGACGCCGGCGTGTCCGGTTTCGGCCTGGGTTCGGGGCTGTTCAAGCCGGGCATGAGCGCCGAGGATGTTGCCAGGAACGCCAAGGCCTACGTGGATGCCTGGAACCTGCACAAGCCTGCCAACCTTCAGTGACTGACCCGCTCGTTGCGCCATCGAGGCTGTGTTTTCGAGCGAGTGCGCTAACAGCATGTGTTTTTGAATAAGAGAGACAAGACATGAAAATCACCAAACTCACGACTTACATCGTTCCGCCGCGCTGGTGCTTCCTGAAAGTCGAAACCGACCAGGGCGTCACCGGTTGGGGCGAGCCTGTGGTCGAGGGCCGCGCGCACACCGTGGCTGCGGCGGTTGAGGAACTGTCCGACTATTTGATCGGCAAAGACCCGCGCAACATCGAAGACATCTGGACCGTGCTCTATCGCGGCGGCTTCTACCGGGGCGGCGCCATTCACATGAGCGCGCTGGCGGGCATCGATCAGGCGCTGTGGGACATCAAGGGCAAGGCGCTGGGCGTGTCGGTCAGCGACCTGCTCGGCGGCCAGGTGCGCGACAAGATTCGGGTGTATTCGTGGATCGGCGGCGACCGTCCGGCTGATACCGCGCGTGCCGCGAAAGAAGCGGTGGAGCGTGGTTTCACTGCGGTGAAGATGAACGGCACCGAAGAGCTGCAGTTCCTCGACACCTTCGACAAGGTCGATCTGGCCCTGGCCAACGTCGCCGCTGTGCGTGATGCCGTAGGACCGAACGTGGGCATCGGCGTCGACTTTCACGGTCGCGTGCACAAACCGATGGCCAAAGTGCTGATGAAGGAGCTGGACCCGTACAAGCTGATGTTCATCGAAGAGCCAGTGCTCAGCGAGAACTACGAAGCGCTGAAGGAGCTGGCGCCGTTGACCAGCACGCCGATTGCCTTGGGCGAGCGCCTGTTCTCCCGTTGGGATTTCAAACGCGTATTGAGTGAAGGTTACGTCGACATCATCCAGCCGGATGCTTCCCACGCCGGCGGTATCACCGAAACCCGCAAGATCGCCAACATGGCCGAAGCCTACGACGTGGCGCTGGCGCTGCATTGCCCGCTGGGCCCGATCGCGCTGGCCGCGTGTTTGCAGCTGGACGCCGTTTGCTACAACGCGTTCATTCAGGAGCAGAGCCTGGGCATTCACTACAACGAGAGCAACGACCTGCTGGACTACATCAAGAACCCCGAAGTCTTCGACTACGACAAGGGCATGGTGAAGATCCCGAACGGCCCGGGTCTGGGCATCGAGATCAACGAAGAGTACGTCAAGGAACGCGCCGCCATCGGCCACCGCTGGCGCAACCCGATCTGGCGCCATGCCGACGGCAGCTTTGCCGAGTGGTGATCCTTCTGTGCTGAATCGATCGTTCCCGCGCTCTGCGTGGGAATGCATCTCCCGACGCTCCGCGTCGACTTCAAGACGCGGAGCGTCAGGGCGGGTTACCACGCAGAGCGTGGGAACAAGCATTCGCGAGCAAGCTCGCTCCCACAGGGACTGTGCCTGACCCTGATGTCGAGGGCGCTGACCCTCATGTGGGAGTGAGCTTGCTCACGAAGCTTTTCACGGATCACTTACACCAAAAAAACTCCAGACCTCAGATAACCATAAAAAGAGGCACTTCCCATGCGCACACAGACTGTTCCCCAGGCGCGGGCGACCACCGCCACGCCGACCCGCAAACGCTTCTTCATCATGGTGCTGCTGTTCATCACCGTGGTGATCAACTACCTCGACCGCAGCAACCTGTCCATCGCAGCGCCCGCACTGACCAGCGAGCTGGGCATCGACCCGGTGCACGTCGGCCTGATCTTCTCCGCCTTCGGCTGGACCTACGCCGCCATGCAACTGCCCGGCGGCTGGCTGGTGGATCGCGTTCCGCCGCGGATCCTCTACACCGTGGCACTGGCGCTGTGGTCCATCGCGACCATCTTCCTCGGCTTCGTTGGCAGCTTCATCGGCCTGTTCATTTTGCGCATGGCCGTCGGCGCGCTGGAGGCTCCGGCCTATCCGATCAACAGCCGCGTCGTCACCGCCTGGTTCCCTGAAAAAGAACGCGCCACCGCCGTCGGCTTTTACACCTCCGGCCAGTTCGTCGGCCTGGCCTTCCTGACCCCTGTGCTCGCGTGGTTGCAGACCCGCTACGGCTGGCACATGGTGTTTGTGGCCACCGGCGGCGTCGGCGTGCTCTGGGCGGCGATCTGGTACATGGTTTACCGCGAACCCCGCGACTTCAAAGGCATCAATCAGGGCGAGATCGACCTGATCAAGGATGGCGGCGGCCTGGTCGACATGCAGACCGATGCCTCGAAACGCAAAAGCGGTTTCAGCTGGCAGGATCTGGGCATCGTGCTGACCAAGCGCAAGCTGTGGGGCATCTACCTGGGCCAGTTCTGCCTGAACTCGACGCTGTGGTTCTTCCTCACCTGGTTCCCGACCTACCTGGTCAAATACCGCGGCATGGACTTCATCAAGTCCGGCCTGCTGGCGTCGCTGCCGTTCCTCGCGGCCTTCGTCGGCGTGCTCTGCTCCGGGTTCTTTTCCGACTGGCTGATCCGTCGCGGTCACACCGTCGGCTTCGCTCGCAAGACGCCGATCATCGCCGGTCTGCTGATTTCCACCTCAATCATCGGCGCCAACTACGTCGACTCGACCCCATTGGTGATCACCTTCCTAGCACTGGCCTTCTTCGGTAATGGCCTGGCGTCGATCACCTGGTCGCTGGTGTCGACCCTCGCCCCGGCGCGGCTGTTGGGGTTGACCGGCGGCACCTTCAACCTGATCGGCAACCTGGCGGCGATCGCCACGCCGATCGTGATCGGCTTCCTGGCGTCGGGTGATTCCTTTGCCCCGGCGATCACTTACATCGCCGTTCTGGCGCTGCTTGGGGCGTTGTCCTACATCCTGTTGGTGGGCAAGGTGGAACGCATCGAGTTGTCATGACCCTGTCGATAGGTAATGAGGGACGTCAATCACGTGCCCGGTGACGAACCTTTGCCTGAGTGCGCTTCCTTGAAAGCTGCGCTCAGGGCGCATATTTACTACGTCCTGGAGTCGCAGGTCGTTCGGGCGGGTGTTGCTTCTGAAAGGGTCACCGAGAATCACCTGGCCCGAGCGCTTTGGTAGGACCGTGCTTGAGAGTTTGTCTACATCCAAGAGAGCAACCTTTCGAGCTCACGGTGTTCCCACGTGCTCAGCAGCTCCACCGGATCGGTACCGAACCGTTTGGAGGAGTCAAAGGTATAGGCCCTGCCTTCCGGGTTGTAGCAGCTGTCGCAATAGTCGAGCGTGTCGCAATCGTTGTAAAACGTGATCACCCACCCATCGGTTTCGACCGCCATCAGGCCGCAGTAAATTTCTACCCACGAGTGTTCGCCTATGCGGCGCATCGATCGCACGCCCAGGGCGATGTCCCGCAGGATTTGATAGGTTTCGCGCGCGGTGAGTGGGTTTGGAGACAAACGGATATACCTTCGTGGCTCTGGCTTTCGAGGAATAGGTGCATGAAGAATTTTCGCAGGGGCATGCGGCGCAGGAATCGATTTGATAGCCTCCGTTCTCCTTTGGAGAGTGTTCATGACTACCAACAGCCAATCAAAGATGGCGGCTCGCTATGGTGAGCCAGATGCATCAGCGCTCCTCGCCTGGAACGATATCATCGATCAACTCCTCGACCATCGCAGCGTCCGCGCATTTACTGCAGAGCCCTTGCCTGAAGGCGCAGTTCAGACGCTCATCGCCGCCGCGCAATCCGCGTCAACCTCGTCAAACCTGCAGGTCTGGAGCGTTGTCGCTGTGCAGGATGCTGACCGAAAGGCACGACTAAGCTCGCTCGCTGGAAACCAGGCCTATATCCGGCAGGCGCCTCTGTTCTTCGTATGGCTTGCCGACTTGTCCAGAGTCACGCGTGTTGCCGAGCAGCAGCAGGCAGAACTGGAAGCACTTCCTTACCTCGAAAGTCTGTTGCTCGGAACAATTGATGTTTCCCTGGCTGCTCAGAATGCGGTCGTGGCGCTCGAATCCCTGGGGCTTGGGAGCGTGTACATTGGCGCCATCCGCAATGATATCGAGGGCGTCGCGAAGGAGCTTGGACTGCCTCCACACGTCTACCCCGTATTCGGCCTTTGTGTAGGCCATCCCTCCAGGGAGTTGCCGGCCAAGGTCAAGCCGAGGCTTCCTCAGAGCGCGGTTCTCCATTACGAAACATACTCAGTTGATCAAGAGCCTGAAGCGATCGCCGAATATGACCAGCGTTTAGGGGCTTTCTATCAGCGCGAGGGCATGAAGGCATCGGGCTGGTCGGAGCAGGTCGTCAATCGGTTAAGCAGCGTCGCTAATCTTCATGGCCGCGAACGACTTGTTGAACAGATGCTGCGAATGGGTTTTGGTCTTCGTTAACCCGTTGTTCGTCATAGGCGCAAGCGTAGCGATGAGGTCGCCCTGCCATCGGTAGGGGCTCCGCCTGATCGGCACCACGAAGGCATGGCGGAGCGATGTGAGGGCGGTGAGAGCGCGACGCTTGAAACGCTTTCGGTCGTTCGAGTCGCCAAACTCCCCACCTCGTTCACCTCAAACGCACACGCTATATCCTCAGCCATCACCGTCAGTAATCGAGCACTGCCGCTAGTGAAGGGTTGTGCTTTGAATCGTGCTTCCACCGTGAAGCCACCGAGTACTGAACAACGTTGCGAACTCGACCGCGCCTTTGAAGTTGAGCCGAGACGAGGCGTAGGATTTCATGAGCAGCGAGCGTGCCAATGCCCAGTCCCATTTTTCCTTGATGAGATTCTCGACGCCTTCCAGCAGTGATTCGATGTCGTCCGGGTCTAGCTCAGCGATCTTGGCGAGCGCTTCAGCGACATTCTTTTGTGAGCCGCCCACCGACAGCGCGAGGCCTGAACTCTCGCACGCCATTCCTACGTGGTTGAACATGAGTACCAGAGCGTCGTTGGTTTGATCGCCGCGCCAGGTGAGTAAATGAGTTTTCGAGTCAGAGCCATAGGTGAATTCATTTACCAGCCCGAGTGATCTGAACGATTTACGGGCTTCGCTCAGCAACTCCTGTGCTTTGCTATCGATGAAGGGGCAGGGCGTCGTTTCGGTCAGTACCGCGCGCATTTCCTCGCGGACATGATCGTGCACCATTGCACCTAGCCCGTCGAATTGGGGTGGCTGACCGCCTCGGGCGGCAGTGACGATAATCACCTTTTTTTCGATATCGACATCCAGTACCCGCCAACGCCGGCCACCAAAGATAATCCGCTGGCCCTTCATCAGAGGCCGGCTAACGGGTATCGAACCAAGCGGTTTGCCCTCTCGTACCAGCCTGAACTCTTCGTCGCTGGTGAAAGCGCTGTAGAACTCATAATGGTTGATGAGTCGTTCGCCGATCTCTCCTGGAAGCAACAAACCTGAGCTGTCCTGCACGATCAGTTTCTTCTCGCCGAGACCTTTCAGTAGAGAGAAGAAGTCAGTCTTGGAAATGCTCTTGAATGTTCCGCTTTCTACCAGGCCACCCCATAACTGAGCAGCGCTGGCGCCTCCTTGCTGTGCGATCACTGACAGAATCTGTTGCACCAGAGTCGAGGCGTGCAAACCCTCAGCCCTGGGCGGCTCGAACCAGTTGCCAATCAGTAGCCTGATCATCGCGATGGTTTGGACGAGGTTCTGGCGTAGCAGGTCTGACAATGATGACTGGTCAGTCAACTCCCGTTCCTGACAGTAGGCCCGGAGAGTGGCGGGTTCGTCGTTGCGACGGCCTGACCGGCCTAGGCGTTGGCGCAGGCTTGCAACTGATGGAGGCGAACCTATCTGGACAACTGTCTTGATGTTGCCGATGTCTATTCCAAGCTCCAGGGTGGTGGTGCAGACGGCGGTTGCTGGAGGTGTGCCTGCTTTGAGCGCACGCTCCGTGTCTTCTCGAAGGTCTTTCGAAAGGCTGCCGTGATGAGGCAGGAATTCGTTGGGCATACCGCTGATTTCGCAGAGGCGACGTAGGCGGTCTGCGTACCATTCCACCTCCTGCCGACTGTTCGGGAAAACCAGATTGTTACTGCCGCGCAGCACCTTGTACATGTGTGCGGCGATGGCATGCCTGGAGCCGGACTCGTCTTCTTCCTCCTCTTCTTCAGGGTTCTGATCAGGGTCGGCATTCGGTATTTCGACAGCACGCAACTTTTGCATCGGCGGCATCATGTAGCCGCGCACTTGCACCTGAAGATTCTGGCCAGATGATTTCGATTCAATCACCTGCACCCGCTCTGGATGCCCGGGCCTGAGAAACTCGCTCGCCAGCGACATGTCTCCCAGCGTGGCGGACAAGCCGACTCTCGGCAGGGTTTTTCCGGCTACAAGCTCGACTCGCTGCATCAATGACTGGAGCTGCTTGCCACGCTCGCTGCCAATGAAGGCATGCAGCTCGTCGACCACGATGTAACGCAGGTTCTGGAACAGGCCCATGAGGCTTGAACCTCTGTTGACGAACAGCGCCTCAAGGGACTCTGGGGTGATCAGCAAGACGCCCTTGGGAGACTTGAGAAACTTGTGTTTTTTGCTGGCGGACACATCCCCGTGCCATGCGATGACGGGAAGATCCAACTGCTCACAGAGTCGACTCAGCCTGCCCCATTGATCGTTGATGAGTGCCTTTAGTGGGCTGATATAAAGGACGGCCCCAGCAGGATCTTGGTGCTCTATCAGGTTAGTGAGGATGGGCAGGAATGCGGCCTCAGTTTTCCCGGCAGCCGTTGAGGCGGCGATAATCACATCCCGATCAGCATCCACCAGCGCGGAAATTGCCCATTCCTGTGCGTCCCTTAACGCTGTCCATCCCTGGGCCCAGACCCACTGTTGAACGTCGGGGTGCAAGCGCTCGAAAGACGAGGATTCAGAGTTTGAAGGTTGTGAGCTCATCGTCTGCCTCGATGCTCAAATCCTGGTTGCCGCCATCATCCTGGGCAACCTGAACGGCCCCCACCAAGGCACGCCAGTCCGCTCCAGGGTTCTGCTCCAATACCGCGAGCAGGTTGATGAAGGCTGTGATGGTTGTGCGTGGAGTGCGGAAGTAGGCCTCCCCCAACCGTTGGTTACAGTGCGCCATGAACGCAGGGATCGCTTCGTCAGGCATCAGGTATTTGCCCGGGTCACCGTAGGCATAAACGTCACGCAGCTTTTGAAGCAGTACGTAGAAGTCTTCGGGAGTCAGGCTGCTTAAGCGGATGACCGGCCCCGACAGGTCGATCAATCCAGATTTGGCGAACGTGTTTTCGGCAAGCCGGGATTGCAAGGCGGGGTAGCTATAAAGTCCACGCCGGGTGTCCATCAGAAACTCAGGCGTACCGCCGAGGACGAAGCCAAGGCCCCCGGTCGAGCCTTGTAGGGAGTCATTCAGAATCCGCAAGATCTGCTCGTAGTTGGCGTTGCGTGCCTGAGTATTCGCGAGCTTGTATAGATTTACGAGCTCGTCCAGGCAAATCATGAGGCCGCCGAACCCCGCCAGGCGTACGAACCGCGACAGCAACTTCAACTGATCGTAGACCGATGCGTCATCAATGATGGTCCGGACACCGAGCGCCGCACGTGCATCTGTCCTGGTAGTGAACTCGCCTCGAAGCCACCGGATGGCATCCGCCTTGAGCTGCTCGTTGCCTTGTTCAAACCCTTGGCAATACTTGGCAATGACGTCAGCGAAGTCGTAGCCGTTCACCATCTCAGTGAGATCGGCGAGGAATTCTCTAATCACGACTTCACTCTCGACGCCCCGGGTTTTCGCTTCCGATTTTGCCTGAGAAATGAATTTTTCAACGATACCCTGCAGCGCACCACCGTCCGGTTTTGTCCGGGTGGACATGTTTTTAGCAAGCTCTGCATACAGTGAGCGTGCTTGTCCGCCTGAGGCATGCAGCCGGCGATCCGGGTTTAAATCGGCGTGCATTGTGACTAGCTTTCGCTCCATCGCAATGCCCCGGACAAGGTTAAGGAAAAAGGTTTTCCCGGCCCCATATTCGCCTACAACGATCCTGAAGGCGGAGCCGCCGTCGGCGAGCCGATCTATATCTTTGAGAAGGGCGTCGAGCTCACCCGCTCGACCCACCTGAATAAGATACTGGCCCGCACGAGGGACTACGCCGGCTCGCAATGACTGGATGACCGCATCGCGATCCTTTGGGCGTATCGTGCTCATAGGGCTAATTCTTCCAGGATATCCGGGTTGATCTCGATGGGGTCATCCCCCTCAGAGACGGGCATGTCGAACCGCTCAAACGCCATGTCGTTGATTTGCTCAAGAGCGCCATCCAGCATGAGCTCCATATCTGTGGCCACATCTTCCAGCTCTTGGCGGCTCCATTCGCGGCGTGACACGATCATTCGCAGAAACGCCGAGTGCTCTGTGTCGAGCCCATGTACGGTCGCTGCATGGTCAGTGGGCTGATCCTTGATGCTGTCCACGATGGCAGGCGGTTCTGGAAATTCATCACTGAATACCTCGGCCAGCAGCGCTGACACCACTGCCGTCTCGCGCTGGAGCTGCGCAATTTTATCCATGTCCAGATTGAAGTTTTGGGCTGCGGCAGAATTGCCTGGCATCTCACCGGTGTGGTCGGAACTAGGCACGGCACCAAATCTGGGCGCCGTGGAGACATTTTTACCAGGGGTGATGGCTGCGCCGTGTAAGTCTCCGTAAAGCAACTGTGGATCAAGCTCCAGTGTTTTATAGACGCGTTCCAACAGCCGGACTTCCTGCGGCGAGACGTTTCCGTCAGCTTGAGCGAGATGAGCGAGAAACCTGGCCATGGCGCGTTTGGCATCGGCGTTCAGAGGGCTTAGCTTTTTTTTCAGGCTCGCCAGGGTAGGTGGCTGCAGAATCTGGATTTGCAAGTGGGCTTTGAGCCGTTTGAGATGGCCTACGCCGAGATGAGTCCAGGAGTCGATATGCCGCCCGAGCTGAGCCATTTCCTCATTCGACGTCACCCTGTCTGCAGCCGCGACCGCACTTGCCAAATCCAGCGTCACCGCTGCGGCGTGGTAGTCCGAGGTTGTCCGTACGCTCGCATCATCGTCACCTGCCGCAAACAGTACGATCGTGTCTAGATTCTTGGGAGTACGGCTGCCGGACAGTACGTCCGGCTCAAAGCCGATACCCGAGGACTCGAATGCTCTCGCCAAAGCGACGATTGTTCCGCGCGGGAGAGCTCCTGCAGATCCAAACCGTCCTGCAAGATCCTCGAAGGTCATGACCAGATGCTCCTCGCCGACTTGCCGCTGCAGATCAGCGATCACATCCTTTGCTGCAGCCGGCCAGAGGGCCACTGGCAGCTGCAAAATACCCTCCAGATCTGAGGCCCCTCCAGGATTGCGACCCAGGTATCTACTGTATGGGTCGAGGATAAACGTGCATTCATCGACTACGGCCTGGAGCTTTTTGCGCGTTGCCGACGTAACGGAAACATCCGGTATGTCGCCCACCGCCATGTCGGGAATACCCAAGCGAGAAGAGGCTGAGCGGTAGCTCGTTTTAAGCATGGTTTTGTTTTGGTTAAGCACAAGACCGTTTGGATAGCGGGTGGAATACCGCGTCACGAAAAGCTGTTCAAACTGATCCGCACATCTACTTACTGAGGTGCGTCGGCTAATGTTTGGGTCTGACTTTGCCCATGCCAACGCCCACGGAGCATTTAAAGGATGCTTGTCCTGGGCCATCTGCCCCAATGCCAGCCGCAGCGACATCGGCATTTCAACGTCGGTGGATTCGAAACGAGGCGGTGCTCCTAGGTACATCTGCGGCTTCACATCCACGAGCTGGATGTGATTGAGCAAATTCGACGCGTAATTTCGAAACGACGCGTTCTCACCGTAAAGCATCCTTAGACGCTTGACCTCTCTGACGATGGTGGGGAGCTCAGAGCGCGCTACATCGTCCGTGAGCGAATCAACGACCGCCCGACGTTCAAGCCCGTAAAAGAAGATGAAGACGTAGCCAATATCCACATTGGGCGTACTTCGCCCGTCGGACAGCCATTGCAGGTAGCCACGCCGGGCTGCAGGCGAGATGCCGCTGTAACTGGGCCAGTAGCCGGTTATTTTTTCGGTTAGATCGACATGCGCAGCTTGTACAGGCAGTTGGCCGTTAATCAGCGAGGGCTCTTGTTTAAACGTGCGATCTGCTTTTTCAGCAAAATAGACCATGCCGCCCTGAAGAACATGGCCGCTGACAGTGATGGTTTCATCCTTGCCAATCCATCGAGCTTGCGGAAAAACATCTTTGGGCTTGGGGATCGTGAACTGCTGCTCAGGCGAGTTCACCCTGACCACATGGAAATCCGAGTGAGCACCGTTAGCGTTGCTCACTTCGAGACTGATTTCTGATTTGGACTCGTTATTCGACAAGGTTGTAGTTTGACCTTTTGAGTCGGGGAGGATCGTATTCTTCGGGCGAGGAGGGCCGGTTGATGACGCTCTAATAGACTTCTTTACTAGCCAGATGAAGCCAGCGATCCCCGCCAACAGCGCGACCAAGAGCCGCATTCGGGGTGGTACAGCTACGATGAGCACGACCAATATGAATATCAAGGTCGCCATGGCCGCCATGTCTGGGCTGCTTTTTTGCTTCCTTGCCATTAAGTGCTTCCATCATGATGGGCTGGCTTGGTGGCAGTATCTGCATTTTCTCACCGGACGCCAATCACCGCGCTTGCTGTCCAGCTGACGTCCCGACCAACGCGACATCACTCTCCATTGATTGTGTGGTGGCCGCGGGTTTCAAAGCCTTGAGCTCTGCCTTGAGGCTTTCGTTCATGGCTATCAAGGTATGTGCATCAGCTTTCAACCTTCGGATGTCAGACCAGGCTTCCTGCAGCTCGTCCAACAGCATCAGACACTGGTGCTGGTAGCTTTCGAGTTCGGTAGGCATACCGCGGTCTAGAGCAGTGTTGGCGATGCACGGAGTGGGATGGGTCATAAGATTGCCGTCAGGAGTACGTATGTTCTCCGGCTAGAGTAGCTCCAGATACTGTATGGATCAACAGTTCAGTGGCGCATTCGCTGCCGCCTGGAATGACGCCACTGTATCGACTAGAGTCCTGCCTATGCCTGCGTCGTTGACTCGTCTCACCCCCGCACCCTATCTGGCGCCTGATGAAACCGTCGTCTTGTTCGACGGGGTCTGTAGCTGTGCAACGGCTGGGCGAAGTTTTTGATCCGGTATGATCGCGGCCACCGTGTCCGGCTTGCCACCGTTCAATCCGAGGAAGGTCGGGCGCTGCTGGCTTGGGCGGGGTTACCCGTCGATACGTTCGATACAATGGCGGTTATCCGCGACCATCATTACTGGGTGAGGTCGGATGCGTTTTTTGATGTCATCGGTCGGCTGCCGGGCGGGTGGCCCCTGCTTCAAGTGCTGAAGGTATTTCCACGGTGGCTGCGGGACTGGTCTTATGACCTTGTTGCTCTCAACCGATATAGATTATTCGGGCAGTACGATGTCTGCCTGCTACCGACTCAAGATCATGAGCGTCGCTTTCTAAAGGGGCAGCCATGACCCCCATGCGCCAAGCACATTGGCTGGGGCGTGACGGTCTCCTACCATGGCCTGGTGCCGAAGCTGATTGCGCTTAGTCCTGGAGAACAACTGTTGCTGCGGGCCATGGCCTGGAGTGCGTTCCCTGGCTGTCTCGTGGCGCAGGCATAGCGCAACTGGGACTAGCAGCGTCACTGCTGTTCGCACCTCGGAACAAGTGGCCATTGGCGATCGCCGCTATCGTCTTAGCAGCGTTGCTTGTGGATATTGCACTGGTGCAGCCCGCACTCCTTGTTGATGCTTTCAACCCTGTCAGCCTGAATATCGCCGGTGGGAGTTTGAGTTTTGGAGCGATAGGTGGCACGGTCGGTAGTGGCATTGCCGGAATTATATGTGTTGGATTAAGCATCCCGACAGGCGGAGGTGCCGCATTAGCATGTGCAGTAATTGGGGGGGCTGCCGGAGGTATGGCGGGAGGTGCGCTTGGAACTAAAGGCGGTGAGATGATGGGCGACTATCTATACAGGCAGACAACCCCATGACAGACGTGGATCCTGGGCTGATAGCGACAATTATTATTTTGTCCGCCGTAATTACGGTGTGTGCTTCTTTTTATGTGGCTCACGCCTTTACCGAGAAATTTGAACATTGTCTTCCCAGCTGTAAATTTGTTGAGCAAAATAAAAAGGTTTTTTCGGCCGCAGGGCTCTTGGGAAAGATTATGCGCTGCAACATGATTTATATTTATCTTTGGATGCCAAGTATTGGGGAGAAAAAGGGCTTGGTAGATATAAAGGACATCGAGCGTTTCCCTGTGAAATTCAGATACCTGCTTACAATTCCTTGGACAGTGCAGATTATTCTTGTAATAGCCCTGGTACTACTTATCCAAGTAAGCGCAACGTAACTTCTATCTCTCTCCCTCCAAGGCCGAAGGAAAATTTCTTTATCAGCAATGATATTGATTCATGTTTGAGATTACATATTCTGGTCACGATAGGGACGACTGTTCGCTATCATGACACAAAATAGTGTGCTCCATGGTTGCTGAATCTCGCTGTTGGACCTGTACTTTAGCGACTTTTGTTAAACATCTTTATGCAAGACATAACTGCTTGAGTCGCTGGCTGGCTCCTAGGCTTCCTCCGCCGTCGACGCTGATCACTTGGCCCGTCACGAAAGAAGCACGCTCACTAAGCAGGAAGGTTATCAAAGCGGCAACTTCTGCTGGACTTCCCAGCCTTTGCATCGGAATCGTGGAAAGTAGTTGACGCTCAGCATCGCTACCTACTGGCCTGGTGGCTCGGAAAAGCTCGGTATCTATAGGGCCAGGAGCACAAGGAGTAGAACAGGCGAATAATGATCTGGCACAGATTTTTTGCGACCAACATGAAGCTGCAAGGTTCGAAGCTAGCTTCATTCATGAACCGAGTTCATAGGATGGTGCTACGTAGAGCCAAAAGAACCCCTACTCTGGCTCGACGCCCGATTTGCATCCTCTTAGAATCACATTTGACGTCTTGGATCACCGGTGACTAATCTCCTATTCATTTGCAGTCGCAACCAGTGGCGAAGCCCGACAGCAGAAGCCATGTGGCGCCGTCGACCTGGCTTCAATGTGCGTTCGGCAGGTACCAGTCCCAGTGCACGGAAATCAGTCGGGCCTGCAGACATTTGTTGGGCAGACGTGATTTTCGTAATGGAGCGTAAACACCTGCAGCGGCTCCGAGCGGAATACGCTCGGCTTCTTGAGCACAAGCTCGTGCACGTTCTTGAGATCCCTGACGATTTTCAGTACATGGATCCCGAACTGGTGGAATTGTTGGAGAGCGCGGTGAGCGAATTCCTGGAGCAGTAGGGACCTCCCGGGAAGTTGCGAGGTGGCAGCAGTGACGTATGTGCAGCCCTTGCAGGTGGCCTTGACGAACGCTCTAAGCTGAACTGAGCGCCGCCAGCGCTCCAAGTTGCTTACCCGCTCTCGGCGTAACCGCTGCTTGCTTTCATCCTGTCTCACTTGCTGCAGATGCAATCCCTCCTCAATCCGACGTGCATGCTGCTGTTCCAGCGAGGCAAAGTATGCTGGTGGGGCACAGACCTTCAACATTCAGAATGTGTACTGACCGAACGCCCACGATGAAGGTGCTACGACGCCATCGTCCAACGCAAGCAGCCTGCAGGAAAAATGGACCAAGCCTCTACACGCAGAGATTTCCTAAAGCGGATTGGTACGGTGTAAATCAGAGCGGGTCAGACCATTCAAGGCTGGAAGCGGCGTGGAGATACCTTAAGGTTACGGACAGTGGACGTAGCATCGATGTACTGCAGGCGCTCGCTTTGTCCGCCGACGACATCGGCCGCGTTGTGGCATTTGGTCAGTTACGTCGGTGACGGCCTCGTTGCCGAAAAAGTCGGTGGTATCGGGGTAGTGGGTGCGTGCCAATGACACCTCTGCCACGCCCGAGTCTCGGTCGAAGTGCGCTGGATAATGCCATCCACCAGTTGTGCTTCCAGGATGTGGAAAATTGATGGCAGCTTGCCCGTGGTGTAGTGCTCGCGTGTGACGGGTTTGAGATCAATATCAAATAGCGGCTGCCTCATGGGACCTTTTTGAGACTCGCAAGACCTTGCTTGATATGTCCAGCGATCTCCTCGATGGTTCGAGGGCTTCACGGCGTCTTTTACTGCATCCGCTTGCCCTTGGGACTCGACCCCATTGGTGATCGCCTTCCTCGCGCTGGCCTTCTTCGGCAACGGCCTGGCGTCGATCACCTACATAGCCGTTCTCGCGTTGCTCGGGGCGTTGTCCTACATCCTGTTGGTGGGCAAGGTCAAACGCATCGAGTTGGTATGACCCTGTCGATACGTAATGAGGCACGTCAATCACTTGCCCCGTGACCAACGTTTCCTTGAGAGAAGCACGGAAGCCATCTATGCCCGGGTAAGACCGGGCTTGAGAGGTTGTCTGCATCAAAGAGAACACTATTTCGAGCAGGTGCTCAGGCGCTCCACCGAATCGCTACTGAACCGTTTGAAGGGTCGAAATGGACCCTCCAAACGGTTCTTAGTATCTGGCAAGAGCACCTGAGCTGGCGCAGGCTTTAAGGCAGCTTTTGAGGTTAGAACTCCCAATTCAGCGACAGCCCTACGCCGTGGGTTTTATCCCGGGCGCCCAGCAGGCCGTTGTAGTCCAGGTTGATCCGCGCATCCCGGTTCAAGACAAGGCTGGCGCGGGCGCCCACGACGGCGGCGTCCCGGTCCATGGACACGCTTTGCACGGCAAAGCTATTCACCCCGCTGGCAAAGGCCAGGTGCTGCTCGGCCGAGGTATCGCTCAGGTTATGCTGCCAGCCCAACGTACCTGAGACGTCCAGTTTCTGGGTATCGGTGAGGTTGAACCGGCTACCGGCACGCGCGCCCAGTGTGGACAGCACCGTGTCGCGGGTGTCGTCATTACCCCTGAGCGCCGTGGCGCCTCCCTTCTCCGTAAAGCTGTCGCTGTCGAAGTGCACATAGGCCAGGTTGGCGAAGGGCTCCAGCGCCAAAGGCTGCAGGTTCAGACGATAGGCCGCTTCGGTGAACACCTGGGTCGATTGCGCGTCGCGCTTGACCTTCAGGCGGTCGGCCGAAGTGCCCAGTTGCAGGTCTCGCTTGACGTCGATGCGGTGCCAGCTATGGGATGCACCCGCGGTCAGGCGCAATGGCCCTTCTTCGTGGCCGATGTAGGCACCCAGGTGGTAGCTATCGGCCGAGGCGCTGGAATGGGTGTTGTCACCCATGCCTAACGAGGTATCGCTGTAACCGACCATGGCGCCCAACCGGGTGTGCTCAGCCACCAGGCCGTCCACCCCGGCGAGCAGGCCGCCCAGGGAAGAGGTTGAACTGGCGCTGTCGCTGCTGCCGGCGTTCTTGCCCCAGGCGCCCAGGCCTTTCACCCACAGGTTGTTGCCTTCAACACCCGCCGCAGGCTGGTCGTATAGCCCTTCGACGCGCAGGCGATCACCTACGGCATCGCGTACCTGGCGGCTGTCGTTGATCAACTGAGTGGCGATGGCCGGGTGCACTTCGCCGGACAACTGGGTGTAGGCACGCCGGGCGGTAGCCGCATCAGGGCTCAACAGCAGCTCTTCGTACACCGCGTTACCGGCCCCTAATTGCTCGGCGGCCGCCGCTACGTTGGCCTGGTTAGCGGTTTGCGCGGCGCTGGCGAAGCTGTCCCCATTGCGCTCCAGGGCCAGTGCAACGCCCGTCCCGCTGTAGGCCAGGTTGCCATCCAGGAAAGCGTAGTTATCCAGCACCGACCCAAACTGGCCCTGCACGCCGCCAGCGGCTTGCAGCACGCTGAACTGCCGCCCGATCAGGCTGTTGACCTCGCTTGTGGTGAAGCCGACGCCGTTTTCCAGCGAGAGGGCCATGGTCGCACCGCTCACCGTAGCCTGTCCGCCGGCGATAATGCGGTCGCTGCCAGCGGGCGACAACTCCACCGCATACACAGCCCCGGGCGCCAGGTTAAGATCGCCCGCCACGTGTAAGGTACCCACGGAATTGCCCGGCGCTACCGTACCGCCACGGTTGGCGGCAAGGGACGCGACCCGGCCGTTGCCGCCCAGTATGCCGGTGTCGTTGACGGTCACCGCCGAGGCCAGCGAACCATTGACCGCCAGGCGCCCTTCATTGACCAGGGTTGGGCCGCTGTAGGTGTTGGCGCCAGTCAGCACCAAGGTACCGATACCCAGCTTGGTCAAGCCGCCATGCCCGGCTATGTCATTGCTCCACACGTCCCGCCCGCATTGTGGCCCGCTGCAGAGGCGCTGGGTCGGTTTACCGGCATCGACCACCGCGCCGGTGCCCGGCAGGTTGGCAACGAACTGGCTGTCGCCATAGGCGCCGCTGATACGAAACTCGGCGGGAATATCCGCCTCGGTGACGAACATGCTCGGGCCGTTGACGGCCTTGCCCAGGTTGATCATGCCCCAGCCATAGAGCGCGTCCACGCCAGGCGCGCCGAGGTCGGTGGCGGTGGTTTTCAACACGTCGGCCACCTGTGCGCCGGTCATGTAGGGGAAGCGCTCCATCAGTACCGCCATGCTGCCCGCTACATGGGGCGCGGCCATGGACGTACCGTTTTTGTTGGCCCAGCCCACGGTCAGGTCTTGCAAGCTGGTGCCGTTGAGCACGGAGCTGTAGATCCGCGTACCTGGCGCCGACACGCAGAAGCTGGCCGTGTAACCGCAGCGAGAAGAAAATGTGCTCAAGGTGTAAGGCGTGGCGCCGGCCGCCGTGGCGTTCGGGTTTTGCTGCAAGGCAGCAACCGTCAGCCAGTTGGGGGCGATCTCTGGCACGAAATACCCGAGTCCGGCCATGGCGTCCGGGTTGTTCAGGTTGTAGTCGTTGCCGGCGGCGAAAATGGTGACCACGCCGCTGCGCGCTGCATCGATGGCGCCTTGGTAAGCGCCCCCTGGGCGAGTGCCGAGGATCTGTCGGATCTGATCGAACTGCAGCTGCGCATCCTGCACGGTAAAGTGCGGAAAGGCCGGGTCGCGACCGCCCTGGTCAAAGCGGTCGGTAATGCCGATGCCCCAGCTGTTATTGATGATGCGCGCGCCACTGCTGACCAATGCATTCCAGCCAGCTTGGTAAACCGCGCCGTCGTTGCCCAGCACAATGCCGTCTTCCGGGCCTGGGTCGCCGTTGTCGGCGCTGATGATCTGGGCGTTGAAGGCCACGCCGTGCATAGGCCCACCGTCTCGGTTGCCGCCAGCGATGCCACCTACGTGGGTGCCATGGTTACCCAGCCGGCCGTTGGAGTCAGGGGTAGGGGTGCCATCGTAACGGAAGGCGTCGCCGGCCTTTACCGGAATATAGGGGTCGGTGTACTCGCGAATGCCACTGGTAACCAGGTTGATCACTTTATCCGGGCTGGCGAATTCCGGGTGCGGTGCGTACACCGGCTGATCGAAAATGCCCAACTTCACGCCCTTGCCGGTGTAACCGGCCGCGTAGGCCTGGTCGGCGTTGATCGCGCCCAGCCCCCATTGGGCCGTGAACTCCGGGCTGCGCCAACTGGCGACATTCCCGGCCTGGCCGGCTTCTACGTAAGGCGCAGCATGGGCTACACCGAGGGTGGCCAGGTAACAGGCGAGGGCGCCGCAAGAAGCGCGATTGGCTTGCCGAATAGCGTGCCGAATGGAGCTGACAGCAACCTGTCGAGTGGTGAATAGCTCTTTCATAGATATAACTGTCCTTAGTTAGCGCACACAAAACCCCGCGCGAATGCCGTCTTGGCATCCGCGTCGTTCTTTTTCCAACAATGGGTAGGTTGAAACATTCAGCTCTATGCACGCGGCGGGCGATGGCCTGGCTCGCCCTGCCGCTTTGCGTTTAGAACTGCCAGTTAAGGCTCAAGCCGATGCCGTGGCTTTTTTCACGGCTGGCCAATTGGCCGTTGTAGTCCAGGCTAACGCTGGCCTCACGGCTCAGCGCTATGCGGGCATGGGCACCCACCAGGGCCGCTTCACGCACCAAGGGCGAACTTTCGATGCCAAAGCTGCTGCCGCCTGCCGCAAAGGCCATGTGCTGCTCTGAATCGGTATCGCTCAGGTTGTGCTGCCAGCCCAGGCTGCCGGAGAGTTCCAGCTTCTGATGATCATTGATTGCGATGGTTTTAAGCGCCCGTAGACCCAGCGTGCTGAGCACGGCTTCACGGGTATCGCTGCCGGAGGCAAGCGCTGCGGCATCTCCCTTCTCGCTGAAGCTGTCAGTGCCAAGGTGTACATAGGCCACGTTGGCGAAGGGCTCAAGCACTGCGGGCTGCAACTGAATACGGTACGCCGCTTCGGTGAATACCTGTGCGGTTTGCGCATCGTGTTTGGTTTTCTCCCGGCCACTGGCGCCGCCGACCTGTATGTCGCGCTTGCCATCGATCCGGTGCCAGCTGTAGGCACCGCCGAGGGTCAAGCGCCAGGCGCCGATCTCATGACCCAGGTAGGTGCCCAGATGGTAGCTGTCCACTGATGCACGGGAATGGGTACCCGAGCCCATATTGACCGAGCTGTCACTGTAGCCGCCTACCAGGCCAAGGCGCGTGTCGTCACCTATGTCGCCGTCGACACCCGCCAGCACGCCGCTAATGGACGAGGTATAGCCAGCCGTATCGCTACGGGAATCCGTTTTGCCCCACGCGCCCAAGGCCTTGAACCACACATTGTCTTGCGCTGCCGTATGGGTATCGGCGCCGAAGACGCTGGCGCCCAGGCGCTCGCCAACCGCATCACGCACATAGCGGCTGTCGTTGATCAACTGGGTGGCGACTGCCGGGTAGATCTCGCCCGACAGCTGCTGGAAACTCTCCCGCGCCGAGGCGGCACTTGGCGCGAGCAGCAGGTTTTCATACACCGCGTTGCCCGCCCCCAATTGCTCGGCGGCCGAGGCCACTGCTGCCTGGTTAGGGGTTTGCGCCACGCTGTCGAAAGCCGCCGTGCGTTCGATATTCAGCGCAACGCCGTTAACGGCGTAGTCCAACCGGCCGCCGAGGAAAGCGTAGTGGGAGGTGACCGCAGCGAACTGCCCGTTCACACCATTGGCGGCTTGCAGCACGCTGTACTGGCGGCCAAGCAGGGTTTGGCCAGGCGTGGCATTCAAGGCCAGCGGCGTTGGGTCCAGGGCCAGGGTCATGTTGGCCCCCGACACCGTGGCACTGCCGGTGGCCACAATGCGGTCACTGGCAGTGGGTGAAAGTTCTACCGCGTAGGTTGAGCCTGGCGCGAAGGTTAAGTCACCGTTCACTCGCAAGGTGCCGATGGAGTTACCCGGCGCCACCTGCCCGCCGCTCAACGCGGTGAGGTTACCGACCTGGCCATTGCCGCCCAAGGTGCCACCCGCATTGACCTGCACGGCGGACGTCAGGGAGCCATTGACCGACAGCACACCGCCGTTGACCTGGGTATCGCCGCGATAGGTATTGTTCCCTTCAAGGATCAATCGGCCCGCGCCGGACTTGATCAGGCTGCCCTGGTACTGGCGCTGAGCCGCGGCCGCCGCACGGGCGGTGCCCACGGCGTAGTCGGTCTGGTCCTGTTGGCTGGCCGTGCTGGCCACGCCGTTCTGCCAGCCTCTGTTGACCAGGGTTTGCCGCCAGGCGGCCTGTTCGGCAGTGTCCTCGGCCTGACGCTGGATCAACGCCTGATCAGAAATATCGTTACTCCAGACATCGGTTTGGCCGGCGCCCAGGGTGGCATCGAAGGTGCCCAGCAACTGGCCTGGCCCGCGCATGGCCCGCTCAAGGTTGACCACACCCCAGCCCACAGTGCCATTGGGCGCCTGGGTGACCGAACCATCGAGCTGGGTCGCGGTGGTGAGCAGCACCTGCAAGGCCTGCTCGTTGTTCATGTAGGGGTAGCGCTCCATCACCAGCGCCAATGCGCCGGTGGCATGGGGCGCGGCCATGGACGTACCGGACTTGAGCGCATAGCCGCCGCCCGGCACGGTGCTGTTGATCAGCCTCCCCGGTGTGGTGATGCACCAATATTTGGCAATGCCGCACTGGTTGTAGCGCTGGGCATTGGCGCTGTCCAGGCCAGACACCGCCAGCCAGTGGCCTTCCAGGTCTGGCTCGAAATACGGCAGCGCAGAACGCACACTGGCGTTGGCATACCCGGTATTGCCAGCACTGAAGACGTTGATCACGCCCTTGCGCGAGACGTTAGCCGCTTCATCCAGCCAGGTGCCCCGGTTGTAATGCTGGGCATAAGCGGCCTGCACGCCTTCCAGTGTCGCGTAGGTCACATCCGGCGGCTGGCTACCCCAACTGTTGTTGATCGCCCGCACACCGGCATCGGCCAGCGCGCCATAAGCCGCCTTGAAGTACTGCGGGTCTGGGCTCGGGCCAAACAAGAAGCTATCGCTCTGGTTGGTGTTGGCCACATAGATTTGCGCGTTGTACGCCACGCCATGCATGCCGACGCCATCGCGGGCCGCGCCCATGGTCCCGGTCACGTGCGTGCCGTGGGTGTCGTTATTAGGGTTGATGGCACCCGTGACGCTAAAGGGCGAACCATTTACGTAGGTGCCGTTGGCCGTTACCGCATGGTAGCGGGATGGGCTGGCTTCGGGATGAGAGGGGTCGAATCCCGAATCCATCGCGCCGATTTTTACGCCGTTGCCGGTGATACCGGCAGCATAGGCCTGGTCAGCCTGGATACGGCCCAATCCCCAGTCGCTCTGAAATTCTTCCGAGCGCCAACTGGCCGCGTCGCCTAACTTGCCCTGTTCTGCATAGTCGGCATACGCCGAGCAGCCAAAGGTAAAAGACAACGCGCAAAGTGCGGTCGTGGTTGCGGGTTTAACGGAATAACGGACAGCATTGGACGGCTTGAACCTTCGCATCCCTGCACACCTTTTTTATTTATTAGCTCCCTAGTGAGCGCCGTAAGAAAATAGTCCGCTCCGCAGGGCATGGCAACTAATTTGTTTCAATTTTGATACAAAGCCAACGACTGGCGATACGCAGGTAGTTAGGCAAAAGGCGCTGTGATGCCTGACCTAGAAGGTCCGGGCACAACTAAGGGGCATTGCGGAATAGTGGCGTTTTAGTTGCATTGTCGAAAAAGTAGCGCGTGTTTAGTTGATCTGGCGCAGGCGTCTTGGCGAACCTTCCACAGTCACAAGTTCCATGCGGGATGCGCAGCAAGGATTTATTCAAGTAATAAACAGCGTGAATCAGGAGTAATGGGCGTTAAGTACACGAGCGCCAAAGGGTCCGCGGGCGCAATTATTATGTTTGCGCAACTTACCGCAGTGCTGGCACGGCAAGCGATGCTTCGTCCCTAATCTGTTTCAAACCCTCGGCTGTGTGTTCACTGGGCACCGTACCGAAGCCGTGCTTGCGGAACCAAGCGCCGTTCCAGGGAGACTCATGAGTCGGTCGGATTTTTCCGCAACACTTCAGTGCATCGGTAGCGACAGCCAGCGCTAGGTCGCGACGTCCCGCCGTATGAAAGTAAGATGCTCTGCAGCGCTGGCAGGCTGCAAGGCTGGCGACGATAATGACGCCGGTTTTCTGATTCGATAAGGCGCGCCATGCAAGATGCATCCGACACCGCCGTCACTGGCAAAGACCCTGCACCCACCGGCACGCAAACGCTGATTCGCGGCCTGGGCGTGATTCAGGCGGTCGCCAGCGGCGCTCGCGACCTCAAGGAAATCGCCCGGCTGATCGGCACCACCCGCAGCACCACGCACCGGCTTGCCAGTTGCCTGGTGGAGGAGCGTTACCTGCGGGTGTTGCCGCAAACGGGCTATGTGCTGGGGCCCAGGTTGATCGAGCTGGGATTCCAGGCCCATGAAGAAGTGCCGCTGCTGGTGCTCGCCAGACCCTTTCTTGACGAACTGTCGGCGCTCACCGGCGACACCGTGCACCTGGCGATGCGCGACGGTGACGAAGTCTTGTACCTGCATAAAAACCCCGGGCGCAATGGCCCGGAGATGCGTTCGCGGGTGGGCCATCGCATGCCGCTGGCGCGCACCGGCATCGGCAAGGCGTTGCTGTTGGACAGCCCGGAAAGCGAATGGCAACGGCTGTACGAAATCAGCGTGCCGACCACCGGCAAAAACCCGCTGTGGCCGGCCCATGAAGAGCAGACCTGGGCGCAGGTGCAGGCGCGCATGCACGAGTACGTGCGAGGCGGTTATGCATTCGATCTGGAAGACAACGAGCCGTCGATTCGCTGCGTGGCCGCGCCGGTGCGTGACGCCAGCAAACAGATCGTCGCTGGCATCAGCATCGCCAGCACCGTGCCATACATGCCGCTGGAAAAAATGGCCGACCTGGTGCCGGTGATCAAGGACGCGGCGGCACGGCTGTCGGCGGAGCTGGGCGGCTAGCGTGTCGCTGCGCGGAGCAGGAGGGGGCGGGGCGAAACGTTGAAGCAACGGGCGGCACTCACATGCTGTTGAAAGCCCGGATAGCGCCTGCAGGTGACGAGATCGAGAAATGGGTCCGTGATTGACCCAACCATAACCCCGACCCGCGGTCTTAACTGTTCAGAGGCCAAAGGCCGTCCGGCCAAGGCACGCGCGATTCGGGAAGGAGGGATGTTATGGCGAGTAGAAAAAAAATACAGCTCACACCGCTACTGCTGCTTCAGGAACTCACCACCCTTTTGCTGGAGCATTTTGAGCAAGCCTGCGGACAAACCCTTGCTGATGCTGAAAAGAAGCTTTCCCGGTTCGAAAAGAAGCGCAGCAAGGTGGAAAAAAAGCGTGGCAAGCAGCGGGACCGTCTCGACTACACGCCAACCTCCAAACGCAAAAAACAGACAAAGCTGCGGGCCACTCTCTCACTGCTTGAAGCAGCTTTGGTTGAGTTGCAACTTCAGATCGATGAGACCCGGCAATACATCAGTCACTTGAAGCACGACATTCACGTAAGTCTCACGTTGGTGCAGGGCGTGGGCAAGATACGTGAAGCCGCCGGTGAAATGCTGCGCCAGCGCGAAGGCGGAGGCAGCTCGCCAGCCGCACAAACGGAAGTGGCCGCCAAGTCTGCTGTGAAGCCTTCGCCCGCGACCCTGCGCGCTGCCAAGCAGGCGACAGCACTGAAAGCCATTGCTAATGCGGTGGTCGCCAAGCCCACGGTGACGGTGGTCAAGGGACGAAAGCATGCGCCAAGCGAGGTTGCACCATTGGCCCACGGGGTCGCCGAGGCCAGCGCTGCACCCGAGCCGGATGACGCGCCGCATGCTGAATCGGCGCTCCAGCCCGAGTGGCTTGAGCGCTCGCTGTAGTGGTGTCGCCGTTCGCCCCGCATTGCGCGGGGCGACCGGTGGATCAGGCCTTCAATGTGGCCATGTCAATCACGAAACGGTATTTCACGTCACCGGCGATCATGCGGCTGTAGGCCTCGTTGATGTTCTTGATGTCGAGCATCTCGATGTCGCAGGTAATGCCGTGCTCGGCGCAGAAATCCAGCACCTCCTGGGTTTCGGCGATGCCACCGATCAGTGAACCCGCCAGCACGCGACGCTTCATCACCAGATTGGCTGCGTGCAGCGCCGGATCGACGGGTTCGATCAGGCCGACGAGAATGTGCACGCCGTCAAAACGCAGGGTTTCCAGGTAGGGGTTCAGATCGTGCTGCACCGGAATGGTGTCCAGCAGGAAGTCGAAATGACCGGCAGCGGCTTTCATCTGCTCGGCATCCGTCGAAACGATGACGTGATCGGCGCCCTGACGACGACCTTCTTCTGCCTTGCTCGCCGAGCGGGTGAACAGCGTCACTTCGGCGCCCATGGCCTTGGCGAACTTGATGCCCATGTGGCCCAGACCGCCCATGCCCAGCACGCCCACTTTGTGGCCGGCCTTGACGCCGTAATGCTTGAGCGGCGAGTAGGTGGTGATGCCGGCACACAGGATCGGCGCGGCAGCGGCCAGGTCGAGTTTCTCCGGGATACGCACAACGAAATGCTCGCTGACCACGATGCTGTTGGAATAGCCGCCCATGGTGTTGCTGCCGTCGACGCGGTCCGGAGTGGCGTAGGTCATGGTCGCGCCTTCGAGGCAATACTGCTCGAGGTCGCGGGCGCAGGCTTCGCACTGACGGCAGGAATCGACCATGCAGCCGACACCGACCAGATCACCGACTTTGTGCTTGCTGACGTTGGCGCCGACTTCGGTGACCTTGCCGACGATTTCGTGGCCCGGCATCAGCGGGTACACGGCGATGCCCCACTCGTTGCGCGCCTGGTGGATGTCGGAGTGGCAGACGCCGCAGTACAGGATCTCGATGGCCACGTCGTCCGGCCGCGGGCTACGGCGGCTGAACGTCATGGGGGCGAGGGGAGCAGTGGCGGACTGGGCGGCGTAACCGATGGCTGTGTACATGAAGAACCTCGCAAAAACGATGACGGTTGAGGCGGTGCATTGTCCGCAGCCAAGGCGTCGACGGCCATGGTCATTCCTCCGTCTGTCATGCCTGATCCTCCGAACCTGACACCTCGATTCACGCGGCGCGTGGCAGATCTGCGATGATGGCGGTGTCAAATCCTCCGTATGGTTGCCCATGTCTCCTCTTTCCCATTCCGACGCCAACGCCGAGTTGGTCTCCCTTATCAAACCCTTGGCACCGCGCCCGGGTTTCGTCGACACCCTCGTGCCGGGCGTGCAGGCGATGTCCTGGGATTACTACGTCGCCAGCAGCCCGCAGATCTATGAACCGAGCCTGGTGATCATCGCCCAGGGCAGCAAGCTCGCACGCCTGGGCCCGCGAACGCTGGAATACGGCGCCGGTCATTATCTGGTGCAGGCGTTGTCGGTGCCGTTCATGTGCGAAACCTTCGCGACGGCCGAGGCGCCCATGTATGGCGTCGCCGTGTCGATCGATCGCGCGCTGCTGGGCGAGCTGGTGCAGGCCATGGGCGAGGCGCCGAACGTGAAGGTCAAGGCGCAGACGCCGGAGTCCATGACCTCCGCCGAGCTGGATGCGCCGATGCGTGAGAGTGTCGAGCGGCTTTTGCGCTGTCTGCACGATCCGCTGGACGCGCAAGTGATGGGGCAGGCTCGGGTCAGAGAGGTGGTGTATGCCGCGTTGCGCGGTCCCCAGGCCGGGGTGCTGCGGGCATTGGTCGAACAGACCGGCCACTTCGCGCGCATTGCGGCATCGCTGCAATACCTGCGCGACCATTACGATCAGGCCTTGAGCGTCGAGGATCTGGCCCGCTGCGCCAACATGAGCGCCTCGACCTTCCATGAGCATTTCAAGCGCAGCACCTTGCTGTCGCCGGTCCAGTACCTCAAACGCGTGCGCCTGCTCAAGGCTCAGCAGATGCTGATTGGCGAGGGCATGGGTGTGGCGCAGGTCGCGCACAAGGTCGGGTATCAGAGCACGTCGCAATTCAGTCGCGAGTACAAACGCTACTTCGAGCGCAATCCGGGGGAAGAGGGCGAGCGGCTGAAAGTATCAGCGTGAGGGGTGAGGCTGAGCCTCAAAAGCTTCCCGGCTAAAGCCAGTCCTACGGAGGTTATGCGGTGTCGTTGTGGGACCGGCTTCAGCCGGGAATACGTCGGTGTGTGCAACATCAATTTTGCGGTATGGCCGCTTGCGCCTTCCTGGCTAAAGCCGGTCCCACTGAACACGCGCAGTGTCAGTAGGACCGGATTCAGCCGGGAAGCTTGCAGCTAAAGCTTGAAGCTTGCCGCTTCCCTTACATATTGGGATAGGTCGGGCCGCCTGCGCCTTCCGGTGCTACCCAGGTAATGTTCTGTGACGGATCCTTGATGTCACAGGTTTTACAGTGGACGCAGTTCTGCGCGTTGATCTGGAAGCGCTTCGCGCCGTCTTCCTGGGTCACCACCTCGTAAACCCCCGCCGGGCAGTAACGCTGAGCAGGCTCATCCCACTTCGGCAGGTTGACGCTGATCGGGATGCTCGGATCCTTCAGCTTCAAGTGGCACGGCTGCTCTTCTTCGTGGTTCGTGCCGGAGATGAACACCGAACTCAACTTGTCGAAGCTCAGCTTGCCGTCGGGTTTCGGGTAATCGATCTTCTTCGAATCGGCCGCCAGCTTCATGCACGCGTAGTCCGGCTTGGTGTCGTGCAGGGTGAAGGGGATCTTGCCGCCAAACAGGTTCTGGTCGATGAAGTTGAACGCACCACCGAAGATCGCGCCGAATTTGTGAACAGCGGGCCCGAAGTTGCGGCTGGCGAACAGCTCTTCGTGCAGCCAGCTGGCCTTGAAACCCTCGACGTAGCCGTTGAGCGCGTCGCCACCCTCGTTGCCGGCGAACAGCGCATCCGCCACCGCTTCAGCGGCGAGCATGCCGGACTTCATGGCGGTGTGACTGCCCTTGATCTTGGCGAAGTTCAGCGTGCCGAGGTCGCAACCGATCAGCGCGCCGCCGGGGAAGACCATCTTCGGTAGCGAATTCAGACCGCCCTTGCAGATCGCTCGCGCGCCGTAGCTGATGCGCTTGCCGCCTTCCAGGTACTGCTTGAGGACCGGATGGTGCTTGAGGCGCTGGAACTCATCGAACGGCGACAGGTACGGGTTGGCATAGGACAAATCGACGATCAGCCCGACCACGACCTGATTGTTTTCCAAGTGGTAAAGGAACGAGCCGCCCGTATTTTCGGTACCCATGATATCCAGCGGCCAGCCGGCGGTGTGCACCACCAGGCCTGGCTGATGTTTGGCCGGATCCACTTCCCAAATTTCCTTCAGGCCGATGCCGTAATGCTGGGCGTCGGCTTCGCTGTCGAGGTTGAAACGGTTGATCAGTTGCTTGCCGATGTGGCCACGGCAGCCTTCGGCGAACAGCGTGTACTTGCCGCGCAGTTCCATGCCGGGGGTGTACAGGCCTTCTTTCGGATTGCATTCACGGTCCACGCCCAGATCGCCAGTGAGAATCCCGCGGACCACGCCGTTCTCATCGATCAGCGCTTCCTGAGCGGCAAAGCCCGGGTAGATTTCGACGCCGAGGTTCTCGGCCTGCTGCGCCAGCCAGCGGCACAGGTTGCCCAGGGAGATGATGTAGTTGCCTTCGTTGTGCATGGTCTTGGGCACGAACGCGCCCGGCACTTTCTGGCTGGCGTCAGCGCCGGTCAACACATAGATGTCGTCACGTGTGACCGGGGTGTTGAGCGGGGCGCCGAGGGCTTTCCAGTCGGGGAACAGCTCGTTGAGGGCGCGGGGTTCAAACACCGCGCCGGAGAGAATATGAGCACCGACTTCGGAGCCTTTTTCCACCACGCAGACGCTGATTTCCTGACCGGCGTCTGCGGCTCTCTGTTTCAGGCGGCAAGCGGCAGACAGCCCGGCGGGCCCGGCTCCGACGATGACGACGTCGAACTCCATAAATTCGCGTTCCACAGGCTATCTCCTACTCAAGGCTCAACGGCATATTTTTTTATAGATGGCTAAACCGACACCGGGAAGGTCGTGGGCCCGGGTGTCATCTCAAAGGCGCGCATTATATCTACACCACCTCACAGGTCCAATACAAACGTTTGTTTGAATCGGCCGAAACCCTGATAAATCATGGTGAGGCGGCTTGTGACTGGCGTTTATGTCGTATTGACCCGACTAGACGTTGCGGTCAAGATACGGGCGGTTTTGCGCTGGCTATGGGTTGGCTGTCAGCCCTCATCATTGCGTACGAACCGTCGGTAGCAGAGCACCGGTAAAAGCAACGTGAGCATCGCCCCGCGCAACCGTCAGCCTCAGGCCGGCGGCGCGCTGCAGTTTACACGGGCGCTCGGCGTCTGGCTTGGATTGCCGCCCTGGCGTGGCCGCTTTTGCTGACATCCGCATTCAGCAACGGTGAATACGTTGTTTTCACAGGTGTTCCCTACACTGACGAGTACCCATCGCCGGGCCTGGCCTGGCGATTTCTTTTCACCGGAGAGAAACGAGGAATCCATGAAGGTTCTTGTAGCTGTCAAACGAGTGGTCGACTACAACGTCAAGGTTCGCGTCAAAGCGGACAACTCCGGCGTCGATCTCGCCAACGTTAAAATGTCGATGAACCCCTTCTGCGAAATCGCTGTAGAAGAAGCCGTGCGCCTGAAAGAGAAGGGCGTTGCGACCGAGATCGTCGTCGTTTCCATCGGTCCGACCACCGCTCAGGAGCAACTGCGTACCGCGTTGGCACTGGGTGCCGATCGCGCCATCCTCGTGGAATCCGCTGACGAACTGACCTCGCTGGCCGTGGCCAAGTTGCTCAAGGCCGTTGTCGATAAAGAGCAGCCGCAACTGGTCATTCTCGGCAAGCAGGCGATCGACAGTGACAACAACCAGACCGGCCAGATGCTGGCTGCGCTGAGCGGTTATGCCCAAGGCACCTTCGCCTCTAAAGTCGAAGTGTCCGGCGACAGCGTCAACGTCACCCGTGAAATCGACGCCGGCGCGCAGACCGTATCGCTCAAGCTGCCAGCCATCGTCACCACCGACCTGCGTTTGAACGAGCCGCGCTACGCCTCGCTGCCAAACATCATGAAAGCCAAGAAGAAGCCCCTCGAAGTGCTGACGCCTGATGCGTTGGGTGTTTCGACTGCGTCCACCAACAAGACCCTGAAAGTTGAAGCCCCGGCTGCCCGCAGCGCAGGCATCAAGGTCAAGTCGGTTGCTGAACTGGTTGATAAACTGAAAAACGAAGCGAAGGTGATCTGATGACGACCCTGGTTATCGCTGAGCACGAAAACGGCGCAATCGCTCCCGCCACCCTGAATACCGTTGCTGCTGCCGCAAAAATCGGTGGTGACATCCACGTTCTGGTCGCCGGTCAGAACGTCGCTGCCGTCGGCGAAGCAGCTGCAAAAATCGCAGGCGTGTCCAAGGTCCTCGTGGCTGACAACGCCGCCTACGAGCACCAACTGCCGGAAAACGTCGCCCCGCTGGTCGTCGAGCTGGCTTCGGCTTACAGCCACGTGCTGGCGGCTGCAACCTCCAACGGCAAGAACATCCTGCCCCGCGTCGCAGCGCACCTGGACGTCGATCAGATCTCCGAGATCATCTCGGTCGAAAGCGCTGACACCTTCAAGCGCCCGATCTATGCCGGTAACGCTATTTCGACCGTTCAGTCGTCGGCAGCCGTGAAAGTCATCACCGTTCGCGCCACCGGCTTCGATGCAGTGGCAGCCGAGGGCGGTTCTGCTTCGGTTGAAGCCGTGGGCGCAGCCCACGATGCCGGCAAGTCGTCCTTCGTCAGCGAAGAGCTGGCCAAGTCCGACCGTCCGGAACTGACCGCTGCCAGGATCGTCGTTTCCGGCGGCCGCGGCATGCAGAACGGTGACAACTTCAAACACCTGTACACCCTGGCTGACAAGCTGGGTGCAGCGGTCGGCGCTTCACGCGCGGCCGTTGACGCAGGCTTCGTGCCCAACGACATGCAGGTCGGCCAGACCGGCAAGATCGTCGCGCCGCAGCTGTACATCGCGGTCGGCATCTCCGGCGCGATCCAGCACCTCGCCGGCATGAAAGACTCCAAAGTGATTGTCGCGATCAACAAGGACGAAGAAGCGCCGATCTTCCAGGTGGCCGATTACGGCCTCGTGGCGGATCTGTTCGAAGCGATCCCGGAGTTGGAGAAGCTGGTTTAATCCACTTCCCTGCCTTATAAAGAGAACCCGTTCGTTCGGGCTGCCGCAAGCGTGTTCACTATGAACCAGCGCTCAGGCAGTCGGGGCTGACGGGTTTTTTATGGGCTCGAAAAAGGACGTTGTCATGTTGTCGCCAAAGCAGACGCTGGCTTCACTGCTGGGCGGGTTGCTGTTGCTGCCGTCGCTGGTCTGGTCTGCGGGCAAGTGTGACCGGCTGATCGTCACCGGCAGCCCGGATGCGCCGCCGTACCTGTGGCGCGACCCCCAGGACCCCAAGCACCTGATGGGAGCCAATGCCGACTTGCTCAAGGAGGCGGCGCAACAGATCGGCGTCAAGGTCGAGCTGCTGTATGGCGGCAAGCGCAGCCAGGCCCTGGAAGAGGTGCGCACCGGGCGCATGGACATGCTCGCCGACACGCCGCTCAACAACGCCGAGCTGGAATCCCTGGACTTCATCCACCCGCCCATCGCCCAGAACGAAATCATGGTCTGGACCCGCAACGGTCATGAGCAGCCGTTCAATTCCTTGGCCGATCTGCAGGGCCATCCCGGCGCCATGTCCGAAAAGACCCGGGTCACCGCCGGATTCGATGAGGCGATCAAGGCTCACCTGACGCTGGAGAAGCAGTCCAGCCTCCCCAAGGCCTTTCAGAAACTGGCGGCGGGGCAGGTCGAGTTTGTCCTCGCCGGCCGCTATGCCGGTATGGCCGTGACCCAGGCGCTGGACATCGCTAAAGATCTGCAAACCCAGCCCATGCCCCTTGATCGGCCGGGCTTTTATCTGGCGCTGTCGTTCAACTCCGCCTGCAACGATCCATGGCTGCGCGGACAGCTGGCGAAAAAAATGACAGAATTGGCGGCTTCCGGTCGCTCCAGTGAAGCCGTCACGCGCAATCTGGACCTGTGGAAAATTCAATTGCAGCAGTCCGGCAGCGCCCTCCATCAGTAGGAATGTGTTTTGAGCTTTCTTTTGAAAATCCAGCCTGTATTCGCCGCTGTCGTGCTCGCCGCCCTCGTGGGCTGTGCCAACGACCCGGCGCCCACCGAACAACTCAAGCTCACCGAACAGGCCGTCGGCCAGGCCGCCGCAGTCGGTGCTACGGATGAAGAACCTGACCTGGTGACCGCGCAGACGAAGCTGACCCAGGCTCGCGCCGATATGGCGGACAAGTCCTACAAAGACGCGCGCATGCAGGCCGAACAGGCCGAGCTGGACGCGCGTCTGGCCGAGGCCCGAGTGCTGACGCAGAAGAGCGAAGCGCAGGTGGCCCAGGTCAATATCCGGCTTGAGCGTCTGCGCAAGCAGTTGGGAGCCGGTCAATGAATACTGTTGCGCGAAGCCTCAGTTTCGGCCTCTTGCTGGCCAGTGCCGGTCTTGCTGGCTGTGCCGGTCACCAGAGCAGTGAGCAGGCGTTGCAGGGCGCCATCAACGATTATCAGAAGGTCAAGGAAGACACCAATGTCCTGCGCAGCGCGCCGAAGGACGTCATCCGCGCCGGCGAGTTGCTGGGCAGGGCCGAGCGCCTGTCGAGCTACATCGGCAGCGCTGACGACGTCAGTCATTACGCCTACCTGAGCAGCCGTTACAGCGCGATCGCCCGGGAGCACAGCAAGCTGCTGTTGAATCAGGAAAAGCTCGCGCGGCTGGAGCTTGAGCGTCAGCGCCTGCAACTGGCGTTGCGTGAAGCCAAGCTGGCCGGCGCCCAGCAGCAGGGCAAGTGGGCCGAAGATCAGGTGATCAGCCTGTCCACGCAGCAGAACGAGCGCGGACTGGTGATGACCTTGGGCGACATGCTGTTTGATACCGGCCGCGCCGAACTGAAAAGCTCGGCCAATCGTACGGTGCTGAAGGTCGTGCAGTTCCTGCAATTTAATCCCAAGCGTGTGGTGCGCATCGAGGGCTACACCGACAGCACCGGCGACGCTCAGGAAAACCTCGCGCTGTCGAAAGACCGGGCACAGGCCGTGGCTGACGTGCTGTCGGATCTGGGCATCGAGGAAGACCGGATTCAGGTCGAAGGCTACGGCGATCAGTACCCGGTGGACGCAAACACGTCCGAAAGTGGTCGTGCGCAGAATCGCCGTGTTGAAATTGTGTTCTCCGACGACAAGGGCCATCTCAGCGCGCCTCGTTGAGGGGCAGGGGATTGGCATCATTCAGGCGATTCAAACACCGCGCCCTCTAGCCGGAACAGGAACTGTCACCGTACACTTCCGAACTGTTCCGGTGATCCTTTTTATTTGATCACCGCACGCATGATCAAAGCACGGGATCGAGGGACGCGAAATGACCAGTCTGTTGCTGTACCAACGCATTGCCCAACAGCTGGCCGAAGACATCCGCCGGGGCGTGTATCAGCCCGGCGAGCGCGTGCCCTCGGTACGCAAGATGAGCTCCCAGCTCAACGTCAGTCATGCCACCGTCCTGCAGGCCTACGCCAATCTCGAAGACCAGGGTCTGATCCGTGCGCGGCCGCAGTCCGGTTACTACGTGCATCAAACCCCGGCCCTCACGGCGGCGACCCCCGACATCGCTCGGGTGGAGCGCCCCGGTCTGGTCACCCGCGCCAGCATCATTCAACAGGTGCTGGTCGAAGCCCGGCGGGAAGGGGTGTTCGCGTTTGGCGCTGCGGTCCCTCACATCGATTACTTACCGCTGCGCGCGTTGCATCAGCAACTGGCCAAGGTCACCCGCTTTCAGAGCCCTCGGGCGTTCAATTACATGTTCAGCCCTGGCTTTGAACCGCTGCGCCGTCAGGTGGCGATTCGCATGCGCGACGCCGGCGTGGTGATCGATCCCTCGGAAGTGGTGATCACCCATGGCTGTGTCGATGCGCTGCAGATGTCGCTGCGGGTGCTGACCAGCCCGGGCGACCTGATCGCCGCAGAATCTCCGACGTACTACGGCTTGCTGCAACTGGCCGATCTGCTTGGCCTGAAAGTCATCGAAATTCCCAGCGACCCGAACACCGGGATCAGCCTGGAAGCACTGCAACTGGCGGCCAATCAGTGGTCGATCAAGGCGCTGGTCATGACGTCGCGGCTGAGCAATCCCCTGGGCAGCACCATGCCGGAAGAGCGGCAGAAACACCTGCTGCGCCTGGCCTCGGACTTCGACATTCAAATCATCGAAGACGACATCTACGGCGAGTTGATGTACGAGCAGAACAAGACCAAGGCGCTGAAGGCCTTCGACCGGTTGGGCCATGTGATCTACTGCTCGAGCTTTTCCAAGACCCTGTCGCCGGGGGTGCGGATCGGTTGGATGATCGCCGGGAAATACCAGGCGGAAATCCAGCGCCTGCAAACCTTCAGCACCCATTCAGCGTGCAGCGTGACGCAGATGGCGGTGGCGTCCTACCTTGAAAACGCCGGGTACGACCGGCACTTACGCTTTATCCGCCAGGAGCACCGCAAAAATCTTAGCGCGTTTCAGCTGGCGGTGCAGCAGATGTTCCCTGAGGGTACGCAGATCAGCCGGCCTGCGGGCGGGTTCATTCTCTGGATCAGTCTGCCGGGGCGGGTGAACACTCAGGAGTTGCACGTGCGCGCGCTGGAGCAGGGCATCAGCATTGCGCCGGGACTGATTTTCAGTAATACGGAGCAGTTCAACCACTGCATTCGCCTTAACTGCGGGTTGCCGTGGAACCGGGAAGCTGAGAGGGCGTTAATGACGGTGGGCATGCTGGCCAAGCAGTTGTGCCAGGATGCCGGGCAATCCTGGTGAACTCGTAGGGTTGCCAGGTTTCCATACTATCGGGGGAGGCGGACAAGGCAGCTTGTCAGCCGCCGTGCAAAGGGCCAGCATATGGCTCCTGTCTTACTTACTGCCGTTCAGACTATGAAATCACTGCGTTGTATAAGTGTGATGTTGTTGGTGTTGCTGAGCGCCTGTGATGCGGATAAAGCGCCCACGCCACCGGCGAAAGCCACCGCCTCGGCCCCTGCCGCGCCCGCTGTGTCGACCGTGGCTCCCGAGCCAACAAAGCCTGTCGCTGGTCCTGAGCCTTCTTCTGCATTGCCGGACAAGCCAGTGGCTGACACGCCAGCCTTCCATACCCTTGCGCCAAATATCACGACCGTGCCGGTTGTTGCATCGGGCAAGTCTTCGGCTGAAGCGCCGCGAACAGTTACCAACGCCAAAACGACCGACGATAAGGCCGCTGGCCCCAACGCCAAATCCGCCAAGGTTAAAGCGGATAACGCCGAAGTGGCGCGGCGCGCCCCGGTTGCCAGCAAGAGCAAATCGGCGTCTCAGGTGGTCAAGGAAACCAAGCTCAACAAAGTGCCACTTGACCTGAGCCTGCCGCCCGAGATGGTCAAGCAGCTGACCCCACCGGCTAACGTCATCAGCTCCGCGTCGAAGGCCAAAGCCCCGTCAACCGGCGCCAAGCCGCTGCTTCCGAAGATGTTCCCTGACGCGAACGCCGACCCGGACTTCCAGATGCAAGGCCGTCTGCTGAGCAACGAAATGGACCTGCAGCTGCGCAACGAGGCGCGCAAGGATGTGGAAGGCGCCGCGCTGGATTTCACATTCAAAAAGTGATGAACCCATGACGCTGTCAGAGCGCTCGATTTTCAAACGTGTGTTTTAGCGCGTAAGATCCGGTCATCGTTCTCACTGCCACACAGGTTCTCTTCATGGAATGCCGTCCAGGCTGCGGCGCGTGCTGTATCGCGCCGTCCATTACCTCACCGATTCCCGGCATGCCCAACGGCAAGCCTGCGGGCATGCGCTGTCTCCACCTGTCGCTAGACATGCTCTGCGGCATCTTTGGACAGCCGGGAAGGCCGGCGGTGTGTGGTCAGTTTGCGGCGGACCCTGAGGTGTGTGGCACCGGCCCTGAGGACGCGATCCGGCTGATCGGTTGGTGGGAAAAGATGACATCGGTGGCGTGAAGCGCAGCCGAGGCACGACTGAACTTCAACAATAAGGAACAACATATGAGCTCGCTGTACCGCATTGCTTTCGGCTTGGGACTGACTGTATGGGTGGCTGCCTCAGCGCAGGCTGAAGAGTGGAAAGTCGCGAAGAACGAGGAGGGCATCAAGGTCTCCCTCAGCGAAGTTCCCGGATCGCAGTACAAGGCTTATCAAGGCGTGACCACCATCAAGGCGGGCATCGGCAAGCTCAGAGCGTTGCAGGAAGACGTGGTCGCTGCCTGCGCGTGGATTCACGAATGCAAGCTGCAGAAGATCCTCAAGCACGACGGCGACAAGACCTGGACCTACTCCCAATTCAATACGCCGTGGCCGGTCACGCCGCGGGATTCGGTACTGAAAGTGACGACAGTGGAAGGCGCCGATGGCAGCGTGACCCGTGAGCTGGAAGGCGAGCCCAAGTACATCCCGGAAGAGAAGGGCTTTGTGCGGGTGGTGCAGGTCGAGGGGTTCTGGAAGTTCGTGCCCAAGGGCGACAACCTGACCGAGGTCACCTATCAGGTGCACACCGAGCCTGGCGGTAGCGTGCCCTCCTGGCTGGCGAACAAGTTCGTGGTCGACGCGCCGTTCAACACCCTGAAAGCGCTGAAGGACCGAGCCGAGAAGAACTGACCGGTTCGCTCGCGACGCTAAAGCCACACACCAAAAAGGCTGCCCGAGGGCAGCCTTTTTTTGCGTCTTCGTGTTTGCTGTCGAGTTATTTGCGCTCGGCCAGCGGAACGATGTCGCGCGACACTTCGCCGGTGTACAGCTGGCGTGGACGGCCGATCTTGTAAGGGCTGGAGAGCATTTCCTTCCAGTGAGAGATCCAGCCGACAGTTCGCGCCAGGGCGAAAATCACGGTGAACATACTGGTCGGGATGCCGATGGCCTTGAGGATGATGCCCGAGTAGAAGTCGACGTTCGGGTACAGCGAGCGCTCGATGAAGTACGGGTCGGTCAGGGCGATCTCTTCGAGACGCATGGCCAGCTCGAGCTGCGGGTCATTGGTGATGCCCAGTTCGCGCAGGACTTCGTCGCAGGTCTGTTTCATCACAGTGGCGCGCGGGTCGCGGTTCTTGTAAACCCGGTGACCGAAGCCCATCAGCTTGAACGGATCGTTCTTGTCCTTGGCCTTGGCGATGTAGGTATCGATGTTGGACACATCGCCGATCTCATCGAGCATGGTCAGCACGGCTTCGTTCGCGCCACCGTGGGCAGGGCCCCAGAGTGCGGCGATACCGGCGGCGATACAGGCAAACGGGTTGGCGCCCGACGAGCCTGCCATGCGCACGGTGGACGTCGAGGCGTTCTGTTCGTGGTCGGCGTGAAGGATGAAAATCCGGTCCATGGCCTTGGCCAGCGTCGGGCTGATCGGTTTGATCTCGCACGGCGTGTTGAACATCATGTGCAGGAAGTTTTCCGCGTAGCTGAGGTCGTTGCGCGGGTACATCATGGGTTGACCCATGGAGTACTTGTAAACCATTGCCGCCAGGGTCGGCATCTTGGCGACCAGACGGATCGCGGAGATCTCCCGGTGCTGCGGATTATTGATGTCCAGTGAGTCGTGGTAGAACGCCGAGAGGGCACCGACCACACCGCACATGACGGCCATCGGGTGGGCGTCGCGACGGAAACCGTTGAAGAAGGTCTTGAGTTGCTCGTGCACCATGGTGTGATTCTTCACGGTGACGACGAATTCGGCTTTTTGCTCGGCGGTTGGCAGTTCGCCGTTGAGCAGCAGGTAGCAGGTTTCCAGGTAGTCCGATTGCTCGGCCAACTGTTCGATCGGGTAGCCGCGATGCAGAAGAATGCCGTTGTCACCATCGATATAGGTGATCTTCGATTCGCATGAGGCGGTGGACATGAAGCCAGGGTCAAATGTGAAGCGTCCGGTGGCAGTCAGGCCGCGTACGTCGATAACATCGGGACCAACGGTGCCGGTCAGAATGGGCAGCTCGACGGGGGCTGCGCCCTCGATGATCAACTGCGCTTTTTTATCAGCCATGTGGCCTCCTAATTATGCTTCAAATCATCAGACAGACCCCCCACGCAGGGCCCGCATCACTATAGTGAGATAAATTCTAAAGTCAATTTGCCAAAAGTCTTGTAGCAGAAGGCTTTAACGCGGGGTTTTCGTCGAAATTACGGGCCATTTACGCCAATTATCGGGCTAAAGCAATCCACCCTTGGGACAGGGTCTGCGCGTTGTCATTAGTTGGCTAACTGTCTATACTCGGCGTCCGACCGCCAGGGGCTTTCAGGCCCGATTCAACGGGGTTGGTCACTTCCTGGGTAGTGGGTACCTGACCAGTACACTTCCCAACAACTTGCCCTGAGTGTTAGGGCTCTTCAGTGTGAAAAAAGCCGTGAAAAGCCAACGACCTGTAAACCTAGACCTAAGGACCATCAAACTCCCTATCACTGCTTACACGTCCATCCTTCACCGTATCTCCGGTGTCATCCTCTTCGTCGGCATTGCCATCATGCTTTATGCATTGGACCTGTCGCTCGACTCCGAGGAAGGCTTCGCGTCGGTGAAAGCGGGACTGACCAGTCCGCTGGCCAAGTTCGTGATCTGGGCTCTTCTGTCCGCACTGCTGTATCACCTGGTGGCGGGCGTCCGTCATCTCATCATGGACTCGGGCATCGGCGAGACGCTGGAAGGCGGCAAGCTGGGCTCTAAAATCGTTATCGCCGTGTCTGTGGTGGTGATCGTTCTGGCAGGAGTGTGGATATGGTAACCAACGTCACCAACCTTTCTCGTTCGGGCCTGTATGACTGGATGGCGCAACGCGTCTCCGCCGTCGTACTCGCGGCTTATTTCATTTTCCTGATCGGGTACCTGATCGCTCACCCTGGCATCGAATACGCCACGTGGCACGCGCTCTTCTCCCATAACGCAATGCGCATCTTCAGCCTGTTGGCCCTTGTAGCCCTGGCGGCTCACACCTGGGTTGGCATGTGGACCATCGCGACCGACTATCTGACGCCAATGGCGCTGGGCAAGTCCGCGACAGTGGTGCGTTTCCTTTTTCAGGCGGTGTGCGGCATTGCGATGTTCGCTTACTTCGTCTGGGGTGTGCAGATTCTTTGGGGTATCTGATTCATGGCTAACATTAATACGCTTTCATTCGACGCCATTATCATTGGCGGCGGCGGTGCGGGCATGCGTGCCGCATTGCAGCTGGCTCAGGGCGGCCACAAGACCGCTGTCGTCACCAAGGTCTTCCCGACTCGCTCCCACACCGTTTCCGCGCAGGGTGGCATCACCTGCGCAATCGCTTCGGCCGACCCGAACGATGACTGGCGCTGGCACATGTACGACACCGTCAAGGGCTCCGACTACATCGGTGACCAGGACGCTATCGAATACATGTGTTCCGTGGGCCCGGAAGCCGTGTTCGAGCTCGAGCACATGGGGCTGCCGTTCTCCCGTACCGAGCAGGGCCGCATCTATCAGCGTCCGTTCGGCGGTCAGTCGAAAGACTTCGGCAAGGGCGGTCAGGCTGCACGTACCTGTGCCGCTGCCGACCGTACCGGTCACGCACTGCTGCACACCCTGTATCAGGCCAACCTGAAAGCCGGCACCGTATTCCTGAACGAGTACTACGCCGTTGACCTGGTGAAGAACCAGGACGGCGCGTTCGTCGGCATCATCGCCATCTGCATCGAAACCGGTGAAACCTCGTACATCCGCGCCGACGCGACTGTACTGGCCACCGGCGGTGCCGGCCGCATCTATTCCTCCACCACCAACGCCCTGATCAACACCGGCGACGGCGTGGGCATGGCGCTGCGTGCCGGTGTGCCGGTTCAGGACATCGAAATGTGGCAGTTCCACCCGACCGGCATCGCCGGCGCAGGTGTACTGGTCACCGAAGGCTGCCGTGGTGAAGGCGGTTACCTGATCAACAAGCACGGCGAGCGTTTCATGGAACGCTACGCGCCGAACGCCAAGGACCTTGCCGGTCGTGACGTCGTGGCTCGCTCGATGGTTAAGGAAATCATCGCCGGCAACGGTTGCGGTCCTGACGGCGACCACGTAATGCTCAAGCTTGATCACCTCGGTGAGGAAGTGCTGCACAGCCGTCTGCCAGGGATCATGGAACTGTCCAAGACCTTCGCGCACGTCGATCCAGCCGTGGCGCCAATCCCTGTCGTACCGACCTGCCACTACATGATGGGCGGCGTTGCCACCAACATTCATGGTCAGGCGATCACCCAGGACGCCGCCGGCGTCGACACCATCATCCCGGGCCTGTTCGCGGTCGGTGAAGTGGCGTGCGTATCGGTTCACGGCGCCAACCGTCTGGGCGGCAACTCGCTGCTCGACCTGGTGGTCTTCGGTCGTGCTGCGGGTCTGCACCTGGAGCAGGCGCTCAACGAGGGCGTCGACTACCGTCGCGCTTCCGAAACCGACATCGACGTCGCGCTGGCTCGCCTCAACGGCCTGAACTCCCGCACCGATGGCGAAGACGTGGCGACCCTGCGCAAAGAGCTGCAGAGCTGCATGCAGAACTACTTCGGTGTGTTCCGTACCGGCGAATACATGCAGAAGGGTATTGCCCAGCTGGCTGACCTCCGCACGCGCATCGCCAACGTCAAGATCAACGACAAGAGCCAGGCGTTCAACACTGCCCGGATCGAAGCGCTGGAACTGCAGAACCTGCTGGAAGTCGCTGAAGCAACGGCGATCGCCGCAGAGCATCGCAAGGAGTCCCGTGGCGCCCACGCCCGTGAAGACTTCGAAGATCGCGACGACGAGAACTGGCTGTGCCACACCCTGTACTTCCCGGGTGACAAGCGCGTAGCCAAGCGTGCCGTGAACTTCTCGCCGAAAACTGTTCCGACTTTTGAACCTAAGATTCGGACTTATTAAGGGTGACCGCCATGTTGCAAGTCAGTGTTTATCGCTACAACCCTGATCAGGACGCCGCGCCGTTCATGCAGGATTTCCAGGTCGACACCGGTGGCAAGGACCTGATGGTGCTGGACGTGCTGGCTCTGGTCAAAGAGCAGGACGAAGGCTTCTCGTACCGTCGTTCGTGCCGCGAAGGCGTGTGCGGTTCCGACGGCATGAACATCAACGGCAAGAACGGCCTGGCCTGCATCACGCCGTTGTCGGCTGTGGTCAAGGGCAACAAGCTGGTGGTTCGTCCACTGCCTGGTCTGCCGGTCATCCGTGACCTCGCCGTCGACATGAGCATCTTCTACAAGCAATACGAGAAGGTGAAGCCATTCCTGCAGAACGACACGCCGGCTCCGTCCATCGAGCGCCTGCAGACCCCGGAAGAGCGGGAAAAACTCGACGGCCTGTACGAGTGCATTCTGTGCGCTTGCTGCTCGACGTCCTGCCCGTCCTTCTGGTGGAACCCCGACAAGTTCCTGGGTCCTGCTGCGATCCTCCAAGCCTATCGTTTCCTGGCTGACAGCCGCGACACCAGAACGCAAGAGCGTCTGGCATCCATGGACGATCCGTTCAGTGTGTTCCGCTGCCGCGGCATCATGAACTGCGTCAACGTTTGTCCGAAAGGCCTTAACCCAACCAAGGCTATCGGTCACGTGCGCAACATGCTGCTCAAAAGCGGTGTCTGAGTTCGCCACACCTGTAACATCGCAGCACCCGCTACTGCAGCACCCGTAAACGCTGCGGCGCAGGCTTCAACCGGCGCCGTAGTTTTAACCTGAGCAGTTGTCGTATGGCTTCAGCTCTTATTTTGAAGAAATGAAACCAGCAGGGGCATCCGGGCTGGTACCCGGACTATCTGCGTGATCCCTAGTGACTTGAAGTCGCTGCACATGGACTTTTCAAGTTTGCGCTGGCATCGACGCCGATGGTGTCCCCTAATCGAGGGTGACCAAGCATGCAAGAAAGCGTGATGCAGCGCATGTGGAACAGCGCCCACCTTTCCGGTGGTAACGCTGCCTATGTGGAAGAGCTCTATGAGCTCTACCTGCACGACCCTAACGCTGTGCCAGAAGAGTGGCGCACCTATTTTCAGACGTTGCCGGCTGACGGCAGCACTGCCACCGATGTATCGCACTCTACGGTTCGCGATCATTTTGTGTTGCTGGGGAAAAACCAGCGCCGCGCCCAACCGGTCTCTGCCGGCAGCGTGAGCAGCGAGCATGAAAAGAAGCAAGTTGAAGTGCTGCGACTTATCCAGGCATTCCGTATGCGCGGCCATCAGGGTGCGCAACTCGATCCTCTGGGTCTGTGGAAGCGTACTGCGCCAGCTGACCTGTCGATCAACCATTACGGTTTGACCAACGCTGACCTCGATACCACATTTCGTGCCGGCGACCTGTTCATCGGCAAGGAAGAAGCGAGCCTACGCGAAATCGTCGAAGCGTTGCAGCAGACATATTGCCGCACCATCGGCGCCGAGTTCACGCACATCGTCGATTCCAACCAGCGCAACTGGTTCATGCAGCGCCTCGAAAGCGTGCGTGGCCGTCCTGCCTATTCCGCCGACATCAAGAGCCACCTGCTCGAGCGTGTGACGGCGGGCGAGGGTCTGGAGAAGTACCTGGGCACCAAATACCCGGGCACCAAGCGGTTTGGTCTGGAAGGCGGCGAAAGCCTGATCCCGATGCTCGACGAGCTGATTCAGCGCTCCGGTTCCTATGGCACCAAGGAAGTCGTCATCGGCATGGCCCACCGTGGCCGTCTCAACGTGCTGGTCAACACCTTCGGCAAGAACCCGCGCGACCTGTTCGACGAGTTCGAAGGCAAGAAGAAAGTCGAGCTGGGCTCCGGTGACGTCAAGTACCACCAGGGCTTCTCGTCCAACGTGATGACCACTGGCGGCGAAGTTCACCTGGCGATGGCGTTCAACCCGTCCCACCTTGAAATCGTTTCCCCTGTGGTCGAAGGTTCGGTGCGTGCCCGTCAGGACCGTCGTAACGACGCCACTGGCGAGAAAGTGCTGCCGATCTCGATCCACGGTGACGCTGCGTTCGCTGGCCAGGGTGTGGTGCTGGAAACCTTCCAGATGTCGCAGACCCGTGGCTTCAAGACGGGCGGCACGATCCACATCGTGATCAACAACCAGGTCGGCTTCACCATCAGCAAGCAGGAAGACTCGCGCTCTACCGAGTACGCGACCGACGTTGCCAAGATGATTCAGGCGCCGATCCTCCATGTGAATGGCGATGATCCGGAAGCCGTGCTGTTCGTGACCCAGCTGGCGATCGACTACCGCATGCAGTTCAAGCGTGACGTGGTCATCGACCTGGTCTGCTACCGTCGTCGCGGCCACAACGAAGCCGACGAACCGAGCGGCACCCAGCCGCTGATGTACCAGCAGATCGCCAAGCAGCGCACCACCCGTGAGCTGTACGCCGATTCTCTGGCCGCCGCCGGCATCCTCAACGCCGAAGCCGCTCAGGCCAAGGTCGACGAGTACCGCAACGCGCTGGACAACGGCATGCATGTGGTCAAAAGCCTGGTCAAAGAGCCGAACAAGGAATTGTTCGTCGACTGGCGTCCGTACCTGGGTCACGCGTGGACGGCACGTCACGACACCAGTTTCGACCTCAAGACGCTCCAGGAACTGTCAGCCAAGCTGATGGAAGTGCCGGAAGGTTTCGTGGTTCAGCGTCAGGTCCAGAAAATCTACGAAGACCGCCAGAAGATGCAAGTCGGTGGCCTTCCGATCAACTGGGGTTACGCGGAAACCATGGCTTACGCCACGCTGGCCTTCGAAGGCCATCAGGTGCGCATCACCGGGCAGGACGTCGGTCGCGGTACGTTCTCGCACCGTCACGCCGTGTTGCACAACCAGAAAGACGGCGCGACCTATGTGCCTCTGCAGAACCTGTACGCCGGTCAGCCTCGTTTCGACCTGTATGACTCGTTCCTGTCGGAAGAGGCCGTGCTGGCGTTCGAATACGGTTACTCGACCACTCAGCCCAACGCGCTGGTGATCTGGGAAGCCCAGTTCGGTGACTTTGCCAACGGTGCACAGGTCGTGATCGACCAGTTCATCACCAGTGGCGAGCACAAATGGGGCCGTCTGTGCGGTCTGACCATGCTGTTGCCTCATGGCTACGAAGGGCAGGGCCCGGAGCACTCATCGGCACGTCTTGAGCGTTACCTGCAATTGTGTGCCGAGCACAACATTCAGGTCTGCGTACCGACCACCCCGGCTCAGATCTACCATCTGCTGCGCCGTCAGGTGATCCGTCCGCTGCGCAAGCCGCTGATCGTGTTGACGCCGAAGTCGTTGCTGCGCCACAAGCTGGCTGTATCGACCCTGGAAGATCTGGCCCATGGCTCGTTCCAGACCGTCATCCCGGAAATCGACACCCTCGATGCCGCGAAAGTGACGCGTCTGGTGCTGTGCAGCGGCAAGGTCTACTACGACCTGCTGGAAAAACGCCGTGCCGAAGGCCGCGAAGACATCGCCATCGTGCGTCTCGAGCAGCTCTATCCGTTCCCGGAAGACGACCTGATGGAGGCCATCGCGCCTTACACCAATCTGACCAACGTGGTCTGGTGTCAGGAAGAACCGATGAACCAGGGCGCCTGGTACAGCAGTCAGCACCACCTGCGCCGCAGCATTGGCAATCACAACCGCAACCTCGTTCTCGAGTATGCCGGCCGTGATGCTTCCGCTGCTCCTGCTTGTGGATACGCTTCGATGCACGCCGAACAGCAGGAAAAACTGCTGAAAGACGCGTTCTCCGTTTAACGCCTTCGCGCACTAGAAACCGAATTAAAGGAATTACAGATAATGGCTATTGAGATCAAAGCCCCCTCTTTCCCGGAATCCGTTGCCGACGGCACCGTTGCCACCTGGCACAAAAAACCGGGCGACGCCGTCAAGCGTGACGACCTGATCGTTGATATCGAAACCGACAAGGTCGTTCTGGAAGTACTGGCCGAAGCTGACGGCGTACTGGGCGCAATCGTTGCCGAAGAGGGCGCCACTGTCCTGTCGAACCAGTTGCTGGGCTCGATCGAAGAGGGCGGCGCCGCTCCAGCTGCGGCCGCTCCAGCCGCCGCTGCATCGGCTCCTGCTGCTGCGCCTGCCCAGGCTGCCGCTGGCCCAGCCGCTGGCCCAGCCGCTGCTTCCGGTGACGAAGACGCGATCGGCGCTCCGGCTGCCCGCAAGCTGGCCGAAGAAAACGGCATCAACCTGTCCAGCGTCAAAGGCACCGGCAAAGACGGCCGCGTGACCAAGGAAGACGTCGTCGCTGCCATCGAAGCGAAGAAATCCGCTCCGGCCGCCGCGCCTGCCGCCAAGCCTGCTGCTGCAGCCGCTGCTCCTGTGACCGCCGTTGGCGACCGCACCGAGAAGCGCGTGCCGATGACCCGTCTGCGCGCCAAGGTTGCCGAGCGTCTGGTTGAAGCTCAGTCCAACATGGCGATGCTGACAACCTTCAACGAAGTCGACATGACCGAAGTCATGGCCCTGCGTTCGAAGTACAAGGACCTGTTCGAGAAGTCCCACAACGGCGTACGCCTGGGCTTCATGTCGTTCTTCGTCAAGGCAGCGACCGAAGCGCTGAAACGCTACCCTGCGGTCAACGCTTCGATCGACGGCACCGACATCGTCTACCACGGTTATGCCGACGTCGGCGTTGCCGTGTCGAGCGATCGCGGCCTAGTGGTTCCGGTGCTGCGCAACGCCGAGCAGATGAGCCTGGCTGAAATCGAAGGCGGCATCGCCACCTTCGGCAAGAAAGCCCGTGACGGCAAACTGTCCATCGACGAGATGACTGGCGGTACCTTCACCATCACCAACGGTGGTACTTTCGGTTCGATGATGTCGACCCCGATCGTCAACCCGCCGCAGGCGGCCATCCTGGGCATGCACAACATTCTGCAGCGTCCTATGGCGATCAACGGCCAGGTCGTCATCCGTCCGATGATGTATCTGGCGCTGTCCTACGATCACCGCCTGATCGACGGTAAAGAAGCCGTGACGTTCCTGGTGACCATCAAGAACCTGCTGGAAGACCCGGCGCGTCTGTTGCTGGACATCTGAGTCAAGGGCAGCTGCAAGCCGCAAGCGCCAAGCTGCAAGTTACAGCAGCCTGGCGCCGACGCTTGGGTCGTCGCAACATCCTAATGAACAGGCTGCAACTCGTCTGTAAAGCATCACGGATCAGCTTGCAGCTTGTGGCTTAAAGCTCGCAGCTAAAGAGGAACTCTTTTCTATGTCCCAGAAATTCGACGTGGTAGTGATTGGCGCTGGCCCTGGCGGCTACGTGGCGGCTATCAAGGCCGCGCAACTCGGTCTCACGACTGCCTGCATCGAGAAGTATCAGGATAAAGAGGGCAAGCTGGCCCTCGGCGGTACCTGCCTGAACGTGGGCTGCATCCCGTCCAAGGCGCTGCTGGACAGCTCGTGGAAATTCTACGAAGCCAAGAACCAGTTCGGTGTTCACGGCATCTCGCTCAGCGACCTGAAGATGGACATTGCTGCCATGATTGGCCGCAAGGCGCAGATCGTCAAAGGCCTGACCGGCGGCGTTGCCAGCCTGTTCAAGGCCAACGGCGTCACTTCCCTGCAAGGTCACGGCAAACTGCTGGCCGGCAAGAAAGTCGAGCTGACCAAGCCTGACGGCACCACCGAAGTCATCGAAGCCGAGAACATCATTCTGGCCTCCGGCTCGCGTCCGATCGACATTCCGCCGGCTCCGGTCAATCAGGTCACCATCGTCGATTCGACTGGCGCCCTGGAATTCCCGGCAGTGCCTGAGCGCCTGTGCGTTATCGGTGCCGGTGTTATCGGCCTGGAACTGGGTTCGGTCTGGGCTCGTCTGGGTGCCAAAGTGACGGTGCTCGAGGCCCTGGAGAAATTCCTGCCAGCCGCTGACGAAGCCGTTGCCAAGGAAGCGCAGAAGACCTTCACCAAGCAGGGTCTGGACATCAAGCTGGGCGCACGCGTCACCGGTTCCAAGGTCAATGGCGACGAAGTCGTCGTGACCTACACCGACAAAGACGGTGAGCAGAACATCACCTTCGACCGCGTGATCGTGGCCGTGGGCCGTCGCCCGGTGACCACCGAACTGCTGGCTGCCGACAGCGGCGTCGACATCGACGAGCGCGGTTTCATCTTCGTCAACGAGCAGTGCGAGACCAGCGTTCCTGGCGTGTACGCGATCGGTGACGTGGTTCGTGGTCTGATGCTGGCGCACAAAGCATCCGAAGAAGGCATCATGGTTGTCGAGCGCATCAAGGGTCACAAGACCCAGATGAACTACGACCTGATTCCGTCGGTTATCTACACCCACCCGGAAATCGCATGGGTCGGTAAAACCGAGCAGACGCTGAAGGCCGAAGGCGTTGAAGTCAACGTCGGTCAGTTCCCGTTCGCGGCCAGCGGCCGTGCAATGGCAGCGAATGACACCGGCGGTTTCGTCAAGGTCATCGCTGATGCCAAGACCGACCGTGTACTGGGTGTACACGTCATTGGTCCTGGCGCTGCAGAGCTGGTACAGCAGGGCGCGATCGGTATGGAGTTCGGCACCAGTGCCGAAGACATCGGCATGATGGTCTTCTCCCACCCGACGCTGTCCGAAGCGTTGCACGAAGCGGCACTGGCTGTGAATGGCGGCGCCATCCACATCCAGAACAAGAAAAAACGCTGAAAATAACCACGACGGTCCGCCCGTCGTAGGCCCTGCTCGCAGGGCTTACCGCGGAAGGTCCGTTGGACTCGAACTCCCGGCAGCGCAGGACAGGCTTCATGCCTGATTTGCGTTCTCCGGGAGAAGCGGTCACAGGTGGTGCGGCACGCTTTGACGAGCAGCACCGAATGCGCAGTACCTAACGAAGACGGTAATAAGCATGAATCTTCACGAGTATCAGGGTAAGCAGCTGTTTGCTGAATACGGCCTGCCAGTATCCAAGGGCTATGCAGTAGACACCCCGGAAGCAGCAGCAGAAGCGTGCGACAAGATCGGCGGAACCGAGTGGGTCGTCAAAGCCCAGGTTCACGCAGGCGGTCGCGGTAAGGCGGGCGGCGTCAAGCTGGTTCGCAGCAAGGAAGACGCAGCTGCGTTCGCTCAACAGTGGTTGGGCAAGCGTCTGGTCACTTACCAGACTGATGCCAACGGTCAGCCAGTCACCAAGATCCTGGTTGAATCGTGCACTGACATCGCCAAAGAGCTGTACCTGGGCGCTGTAGTCGATCGTTCGAGCCGTCGTATCGTGTTCATGGCTTCCACCGAAGGTGGCGTGGACATCGAGAAAATCGCTCACGACACGCCTGAGAAGATTCTCAAAGCGACCATCGATCCACTGGTTGGCGCTCAGCCATTCCAGGGTCGCGATCTGGCCTTCCAGCTGGGTCTGGAAGGCAAGCAGGTCACTCAGTTCGCCAAGATCTTCACCGGTCTGGCCAAGCTGTTCCAGGACCACGACCTGGCCCTGCTGGAAGTGAACCCGCTGGTAATCAAGGCTGACGGCGATCTGCACTGCCTCGACGCCAAGATCAACATCGACGCCAACGCCATGTACCGTCAGCCAAAGCTGAAGGCTTTCCACGACCCATCGCAAGATGACCCACGTGAAGCCCACGCTGCCAAGTTCGAACTGAACTACGTGGCACTGGAAGGCAACATCGGCTGCATGGTCAACGGTGCCGGTCTGGCCATGGGCACCATGGACATCGTCAACCTGCATGGCGGCAAGCCAGCCAACTTCCTCGACGTAGGCGGCGGCGCAACCAAGGAACGCGTTACCGAAGCGTTCAAGATCATCCTGTCCGACACCAACGTCGCGGCAGTACTGGTCAACATCTTCGGCGGCATCGTTCGCTGCGACATGATTGCCGAAGGCATCATTGGCGCCGTGAAAGAAGTCGGCGTGAAAATCCCGGTGGTTGTTCGCCTTGAAGGCAACAACGCTGAGCTGGGCGCTAAAGTACTGGCAGAAAGCGGCTTGAACATCATCGCAGCTACCAGCCTGACCGACGCTGCTCAACAAGTCGTCAAAGCTGCGGAGGGCAAATAATGAGCGTCCTGATCAATAAAGACACCAAGGTTATCTGCCAGGGCTTCACCGGTTCCCAGGGTACCTTTCACTCCGAGCAAGCCATTGCCTACGGCACCAAAATGGTTGGCGGCGTGACCCCAGGCAAAGGCGGCACCACGCACCTGAACCTGCCCGTGTTCAACACGGTGTCCGAAGCAGTGGAAAAAACCGGCGCAACCGCCTCGGTCATCTACGTTCCAGCTCCGTTCTGCAAGGATTCCATCCTTGAAGCAGCATTCGCCGGCATCAAGCTGATCGTGTGCATCACTGAAGGCATTCCTACCCTGGACATGCTGGATGCCAAGGTCAAATGCGACGAGCTGGGCGTAGTCCTGATCGGCCCTAACTGCCCGGGCGTCATCACACCGGGCGAGTGCAAGATCGGCATCATGCCAGGCCACATTCACTTGCCAGGTAAAGTCGGTATCGTGTCGCGTTCCGGCACCCTGACTTACGAAGCTGTGAAGCAGACCACTGACGCCGGTTTCGGTCAGTCGACCTGTGTCGGTATCGGTGGTGACCCGATCCCGGGTTCGAACTTCATCGACATCCTGAAGCTGTTCCAGGAAGACCCGAAGACCGAAGCGATCGTCATGATCGGCGAGATCGGCGGTTCGGCTGAAGAAGAAGCGGCTGCCTACATCAAGGCACACGTGACCAAGCCGGTTGTTTCCTACATCGCTGGTGTGACTGCCCCTGCGGGCAAGCGCATGGGCCACGCAGGCGCAATCATCTCCGGCGGTAAAGGTACTGCAGACGAGAAGTTCGCAGCACTGGAAGACGCAGGCGTGAAAACCGTGCGTTCGCTGGCAGACATCGGCAAAGCCCTGGCTGAGCTGACCGGTTGGGAAGTGAAGAAGGCTTAATCGCCCTCGTCTCACTGCCTGATCACCAAAAGCCACCTTCGGGTGGCTTTTGCGTTTCTGGCGTTTCGATTTGCCTGATGCCCGGCCTCGATCCTGTAAGACATTTCTGATATGCGACACGAACGTGCATTCAGCGGTCGCACCGCCCTGTATCGGTGCGCTAAATAGGGTAGGCTAGCCGCCGTTTTGTGCAGTCGGCTCCCACAAGGAGCGGCGGCGCGCTCAGGGTCTGTCTTAAAAGGGCGGGCAGCATTTCCCCCACCCTCAGGGAAATCCTCTTCTTAATTCCGATTCAGCAGTGTGGTTTCCTTAATGAAAGTGTTGAAAGGCCAGGACATTCTGGCACTGGGTTTCATGACGTTTGCGCTGTTCGTGGGCGCTGGCAATATCATCTTCCCCCCGATTGTAGGCCTCCAGGCCGGCCCCAACGTATGGATGGCCGCTTTGGGCTTTCTGGTCACGGCGGTCGGCCTTCCGGTGGTGACCGTGATCGCGCTCGCCAAGGTCGGCGGCGCGATGGACGCGTTGAGCAGCCCGATCGGCAAGGTCGCCGGGACCATTCTCGCCGCCGTCTGCTACCTGTCGGTGGGTCCGTTGTTCGCCACGCCGCGCACGGCGACGGTGTCGTTTGAAGTCGGCCTGGCGCCGCTGACCGGTGAAAGCCCCCTCGCACTGTTTCTCTATAGCCTGGTCTATTTCGTGCTGGTGTTCTGGATCTCCCTTTATCCGGGTCGATTGCTCGACACCGTGGGCCGGTTCCTCGCGCCGCTGAAGATCTTCGCCCTGGCCATCCTCGGCATCGCTGCGTTTGTCCTGCCTGCAGGGGAGGTGGGCATCGCCGAACCTGCCTACGTCGCGGCGCCGTTTTCCCAAGGGTTCATCAACGGCTACCTGACCATGGACACCCTGGGCGCGCTGGTTTTCGGCATCGTCATCGTCAACGCGATTCGCTCGCGCGGTGTTGAGTCGCCTCGGTTGATCACTCGCTACGCCATCATCGCCGGCCTGATCGCCGGTGTCGGTCTGGCGCTGGTCTACATCAGCCTGTTCCGTCTGGGCTCGGACAGCCATGCCGTTGCCGCCGGTGCAACCAATGGCGCCGCCGTGCTGCACGCCTACGTCCAGCACACCTTCGGCACCTTGGGCAGCAGCTTCCTCGCCGTGCTCATCTCGCTGGCCTGTCTGGTCACTGCGGTTGGCCTGACCTGCGCCTGCGCCGAGTACTTCAGCCGCGTGCTGCCGCTGTCCTACAAGACACTGGTGATCCTGCTGGCGGCGTTTTCGCTGCTGGTGTCCAACCTGGGCCTGACCAAACTGATCCAGTTCTCGATCCCGGTGCTGACGGCCATCTACCCGCCGTGCATTGCGCTGGTAGCGTTGAGCTTCTGCAAGGACTTCTGGCACGAGCAAGGGCGGATCGTCGCGCCGGTCATGCTGGTGGCGTTCCTGATCGGTGCGGTGGATGCGGTCAAGGGTTCTGCGCTGGGTGTGTACCTGCCGGATGCGCTGGCTCATCTGCCGTTGAGCGAGCAAGGCCTGGCCTGGCTGATCCCGTCGCTGATCACGCTGTTCATCGCGTTCGTGGTGGATCGCATGCTCGGCAAGCGCAGCGAAGCGCTGGCCTGAGTAGGAGGTCGGCGCGTCGCAGAATAAACACGCCGATCTTTTCAAGCAGACAAAACAAAGCCCGCTAAATGCGGGCTTTGTTTTTTGAAACTCTGGAAACTTACTGCTTAGTTGCAGGTGCTGCCTGGTTCGCTTCTTTCGCGCGCTCTTGAGCGGCTTCAGCGTTCTTTTGAGCGGCTTCCTGACTTTCTTTGGCAGCGTCGTTCACTTTGTCTTGCGCTTTTTGCATCGATTCTTGCGACTGCTCGGCAGCCTTGTTTGCATCTTGCTGTTTATCTTCGGATTTTTTGTCACAGGCGGCGAGGCCCAGAGTGGCAGAAAGCATGAGGGCAATAGCTAAAGATTTACGCATGGGGTGTTTCTCCTTATTGGTCATCAACGTGCCTTCGAGCATTCGGTTATAAGGTTAGTTCCATGTTCCGGCGGGATAAATACGTAAGCGTCTCAGCGGTGTAACAACTCGGCTGATCACAGGCGGTTAATGGTTTATGTCCCGTGTTCAGTCGACAGATCTGCAGCCCGGAGGTTCTCGGCGGGTGAAGATTCTTCGCTGACAGCACGCCTGCCCTTGAAATCGTCTCCCCAGCCCCCACCTTGATGACAACCCGCTGCTCGGAGCCGCCCTCGGCGTTTCGCGCAGCTACCCCTATTTGTGTGGACTGATTGGAGTTTGATGACCATGAGTGTGGAAACTCAAAAGGAAACCCTGGGCTTCCAGACCGAGGTGAAGCAGCTGCTGCACCTCATGATCCATTCGCTGTACTCGAACAAGGAAATCTTCCTTCGAGAGCTGATCTCCAACGCGTCCGACGCGGTGGACAAGCTGCGCTTCGAGGCACTGTCCAAGCCTGAGCTGCTGGAAGGCGGCGCCGAGCTAAAGATCCGTGTCAGCTACGACAAGGACGCCAAGACCGTCACCCTGGAAGACAACGGCATTGGCATGAGCCGCGAGGATGTCATTACTCATCTGGGCACCATCGCCAAGTCCGGCACAGCCGACTTCATGAAGAACCTGTCCGGTGATCAAAAGAAAGATTCTCACCTGATCGGTCAGTTCGGCGTCGGTTTCTACTCCGCGTTCATCGTGGCCGACCAGGTTGAAGTGTTCACCCGCCGCGCCGGCTTGCCCGCCAGCGAAGGTGTGCACTGGTCCTCGAAAGGCGAGGGCGAGTTCGAAGTCGCCACGATCGAGAAAGCCGATCGCGGTACGCGCATCGTGCTGCACCTCAAGAGCGCCGAAGATGAGTTTGCTGACGGCTATCGTCTGCGCAACATCATCAAGAAGTACTCCGACCACATCGCCCTGCCGATCCAGTTGCCGAAAGAGCAGGCGCCGGTCGAAGGTGACGCCGAGCCTGTTGAAGAGTGGGAAACCGTCAACCGTGCCAGCGCGCTGTGGACCCGTCCACGTACCGAGGTCAAGGACGAGGAATACCAGGAGTTCTACAAGCACATCGCCCACGACTTCGAGAACCCGCTGAGCTGGAGCCACAACAAGGTCGAAGGCAAGCTGGAGTACAGCTCGCTGCTGTACGTGCCGGCCCGCGCGCCGTTCGATCTGTACCAGCGTGAAGCACCGCGCGGCCTGAAGCTGTACGTGCAGCGCGTGTTTGTCATGGACCAGGCCGAGTCGTTCCTGCCGCTGTACCTGCGCTTCATCAAGGGCGTGGTCGATTCCAACGACCTGTCGCTGAACGTGTCCCGTGAAATTCTGCAGAAAGACCCGATCATCGATTCGATGAAGTCCGCGCTGACCAAACGCGTACTGGATATGCTGGAGAAGCTGGCGAAAAACCAGCCGGAAGACTACAAGGGCTTCTGGAAAAACTTCGGTCAGGTGCTGAAGGAAGGCCCGGCCGAAGACTTCGCCAACAAGGAGAAGATCGCCGGCCTGCTGCGCTTCGCATCGACTTCCGACGACAGCGGCGAGCAGAGCGTTTCGTTGGCCGACTACCTGTCGCGCGCCAAGGAAGGCCAGGACAAGATCTACTTCCTTACCGGCGAAAGCTACGCGCAGGTCAAAAACAGCCCGCACCTCGAAGTCTTCCGCAAGAAAGGCATTGAAGTGCTGCTGCTGACCGACCGTATCGACGAGTGGCTGATGAGCTACCTGAGCGACTTCGACGGCAAGGGTTTTGTCGACGTGGCACGCGGTGACCTGGACCTGGGCAAGCTTGATTCAGAAGAGGACAAGAAAGCCCAGGAAGAAGTCGCCAAGGACAAGGAAGGCCTGATCGAGCGCCTGAAAACTGCGCTGGGTGATGCCGTCAGTGAAGTCCGCGTCTCCCACCGTCTGACCGATTCGCCAGCGATTCTGGCGATCGGCGAGCAGGACCTTGGTCTGCAGATGCGTCAGATTCTGGAAGCGAGTGGTCAGAAGGTGCCGGACTCCAAGCCGATCTTCGAATTCAACCCCTCGCACCCGCTGATCGGCAAGCTGGACAACGAGCAGAATGAAGACCGCTTCGGCGATCTGTCGCACATCCTGTTCGACCAGGCTGCGCTGGCCGCCGGCGACAGCTTGAAAGATCCGGCTGCCTACGTGCGCCGTTTGAACAAGTTGTTGGTCGAGCTCTCGGTTTAACATCCTTGTGACGGCAAAACCCGCTCCGGCGGGTTTTGTCATTTAATCTCCCCCCATCCTTATCAGCAGGAGTTCGCTATGAGCAATGTGACCGTGCAGTCCGTCGTGTATGACATCGACGGCGTGAGCTACGAAAGTCGTCTGGCCTTCAGTGAAGGTGCTCAGGCCGCACCGGGTCTGGTGATGGCGCCGAACTGGATGGGTGTCAGCGAAGACGCCGAGCAGATTGCCAAAGACGTGGCGGCGAAGGGCTATGTGGTCTTGCTGGCGGATCTTTACGGCCAGCAAGTGCGCCCGACTAATGGTGACGAAGCGGCGGCTGCCATGATGCCGTTGAAGAATGATCGCGTGCTGTTGAATACACGCATGAAGGCCGCACTGGAGCAATTGACGGCCCAGAAAATTGCCGCCGTTGATACCTCTCGGCTGGCGGCGTTTGGCTTCTGCTTCGGCGGTTGCTGCGCACTGGAACTGGCGCGCACCGGTGCGCCGTTGAAGGCTGCGGTGTCCTTTCACGGCACACTCGACACGCCGAACCCGGCTGACGCCAACAACATCAAGGGCAAAGTGCTGGTGATGCACGGCGCGTCCGACCCTCTGGTGCCAAAAGAGCAATTGCCGGCGTTCGAAGCCGAGATGAACGCTGCCAACGTCGACTGGCAACTCTTGAGCTACGGCGGGGCGTTCCATTCGTTCACCGACCCACACGCCAATAACCCGGGCGTACAGATGTACAACCCGACCGTGTCGAAGCGCGCGTTTACCTCGATGCACAACCTGCTGGACGAAGTGTTCGCGGGCTGATGTGATTGTTTAGCTGTTGTGGGAGTGCCCCTCCGGACACTCCCACAGAGTCTATGCAGGCCCCGGCCGATCAGCGCTTCAGCCTGTTGCCCTCCGGCAATTCAATCCGCTCGACTTCCCCCGGCACCGTCGGCCAGTCCCCGGCCGCCCATTTCGCCCTGGCCTGTTCAATCAGCGCCGGATCGCTGGCCACGAAATTCCAGTTCATCTTTCTCGGCCCATCCAGGGGCGCACCGCCGATCAGTACCGCGTGACAGTCGCTCTGCGCGCAAAGCGTCGGCTCGATGCCTGCATCCAGCACCACCAGACTGCGCGGCTGCACCGGCTCGCCCTCCAGCAGCAAGTCCCCCTCGATAACGTACAGCGCGCGCTGTTCGTGCTCGGCCGGGATTCGCAAAGTCGTCGCGGTTTTCAGGTTCAGTTCAGCGTAAAGCGTGGGCGACAGCACCGGCACCGGCGACTTCAGGCAAAAGCCTTCGCCCGCGATCAGGCGGATACGAATACCCATGGCGTCGCTGACCGGCAGGGTGGCGGCGGGGTGATGGCTGTAATGACCTTCGCCTTGCTCATGGGATTTGGGCGAAGCCAGCCAGACTTGCAGACCATGCAGGCGAGAGCCACTGGCGTGCAAGCCTTCGGGTGTGCGTTCAATGTGGGCAATGGCGCTGCCGGCGGTCATCCAGCTGACCTCGCCGGGCCTTACGTGCTGATCGCTGCCGAGGCTGTCCTTGTGTCGGATTGCGCCTTCAAACAGGTAGGTCAGCGTCGACAGGCCGATGTGCGGATGCTGGCGGATGTCCATGCCGGTGCCGGGCGCGTAGGTGGTCTCCAGCATGTGATCGAAAAAAACGAAAGGCCCCACGCTCCGGCATTGCGCAGCGGGAAGGGGGCGCAGTATCGGTTGGCCTTCGACGTCTTCGGCGCGGGGGATGATGGTCAGCATGATGGCGCTCTCTCTTTCGGTCCTGCAAAAAGCAGGTCCGAATCAATGCATTTCAACAGCCATAAAAAAGGCGCCCCGAAGGGCGCCTTTCTTGTCTGCAACTGACTCTATTACTTGCCAGTCCAGCGCTTCATCACCAGCGTGGCGTTGGTGCCGCCGAAGCCGAAGCTGTTGCTCATCACCAGATTCAGCTCGGTGTTTTCGCGGGTCTTGGTCAGGATCGGCATGTCGGCAACGGCCGGGTCCAGCTCGTCGATGTTCGCCGAACCGGCCATGAAGTTGCCTTCCATCATCAGCATGCAGTAGATCGCTTCGTGAACGCCGGCGGCGCCCAAGGAGTGACCCGACAGGCTCTTGGTGGAGCTGATGGCAGGCGCCTTGTCGCCAAACACTTCACGCACGCCTTCCATTTCCTTGACGTCGCCGACCGGGGTGGAGGTGCCGTGGGTGTTCAGGTAGTCGATGGTGCCATCAACGGTGGACAGCGCCTGCTGCATGCAGCGGATGGCGCCTTCGCCGCTTGGCGCGACCATGTCATAACCGTCGGACGTTGCGCCGTAGCCCACCAGTTCGGCGTAGATCTTCGCGCCACGGGCCAGAGCGTGCTCCAGCTCCTCGACCACCACCATGCCGCCGCCGCCGGCGATAACGAAACCGTCACGGTCAGCGTCGTAGGCACGGGAGGCCTGTTCAGGCGTGTCGTTGCGCTTGCTGGACAGCGCGCCCATGGCGTCGAACAGGAACGACTGGCTCCAGTGCTCCTCTTCGCCACCGCCGGCAAAGACGATGTCCTGCTTGCCCATCTGAATCTGTTCCATGGCGGTACCGATGCAGTGAGCACTGGTGGCGCAGGCAGAAGCGATGGAGTAATTCAGGCCCTTGATCTTGAATGGCGTCGCCAGACAGGCTGAAACCGTGCTGCTCATGGTCCGGGTGACGTAGTACGGCAGAACCTTTTTGATGCCTTTCTCGCGCAGGATGTCCAGCGCTTCCATCTGGTTCAGAGTCGAAGCACCGCCAGAGCCGGCAATCAGACCGGTACGCGGGTTGGATACCATCTCTTCGGTCAGGCCGGAGTCTTCCACGGCGCTCTTCATGGCCACGTAGGCATAAGCCGCCGCCTGGCCAACGAAGCGCAGGGTTTTGCGGTCGACCAGTTCCTTGAGCGGCAGGTTTGGATCGATGGAACCCGATACCTGGCTGCGCAGGCCCATTTCGGCGTATTCCGGGTTGAAACGGATGCCAGGGCGACTTGCACGCAAGTTGGCGGAGACGGTGTCTTTGTCATTGCCCAAGCAGGAAACAATGCCCAGACCAGTGATAACGACGCGGCGCATGCGAATACCCTTAGAAATTTTCAGTGGAAGTGAAGACACCGACGCGCAGGCCTTCGGCGGTATAGATTTCACGCCCGTCCACGCTGACCGAACCATCGGCGATCGCCAGGTTCAGCTTGCCTTTGAGGACGCGCTTGATGTGAATGTTATAGGTGACTTTCTTGGCAGTCGGCAGGACCTGACCGAAGAATTTCACTTCGCCCGATCCCAGTGCGCGACCGCGGCCCGGCAGGCCTTGCCAGCCGAGGAAGAAGCCGACCAGCTGCCACATGGCATCGAGGCCCAGGCAGCCCGGCATCACCGGATCACCTTCGAAGTGACAGGCGAAGAACCACAGGTCCGGGTTGATATCGAGTTCGGCGACCAATTCACCTTTGCCGAACTTGCCGCCTTCTTCACTGATGTGGGTGATGCGGTCGACCATCAGCATGTTAGGGGCGGGCAATTGGGCATTACCTGGGCCGAACAGCTCGCCGCGACTGCAGCGCAGCAGGTCTTCCCGGGTAAAGGCGTTTTGTTTGGTCATGCGAACTCCTCGATAATCCTGTGCGGCAGGGTGTGGCGTTACTTACCCAATCTGGCCAGCGGGTCATCCCTCTGCTGGCAGCCTACTCATAGACTATTGCGTTGTAGTGAAAGTCACAGCACGGGTGAAATGAAAGTACACCTGTGCACTGAAATTTTTCGACCGCGCGTGGGCGTGGGTCGAATCGGCACACAAGACTGCCGGAATTTATCATTTACCGCCAGTCGCAGATGCCTTAATGGTCAACCATCGCTGCAAAACCTGCTGTAAATCAGTACGTTTGAATGGCTTGGCCAGGTAATCGTTCATTCCGGCTTGCAGACAGATGTCCCGGTCGCCGTGCTGGGCGTTGGCGGTCAGGGCAATAATGGGCAACGTCGCCAGCCCCGGCAGCATTCTGATTCGGCGCGTGGCTTCGTAGCCGTCCATGACCGGCAGTCGGCAGTCCATCAGGATCAGCGCGAAGGTTTCCCGGCTGGCCATGTTCACCGCTTCAAGGCCATCCGCCGCCACGCTTACCTGCAAACCCAGGCTGCGCAGCATCGCCTCGACCACCGTGCGATTGACCGGGTTGTCCTCGACCAGCAGCACACAGGCGTCGCGGCTCTGGGGCATTTCGCCGACGCCGCCGGACGCGGGTTCTATCACCGGCGGCCGAACCCGTTGCAGCGGGATTTTTAGCTGGAATACCGAGCCGAGTCCTTCACTGCTTTGGGCCTGCAACGACCCGCCCATGCGTTCGGCCAGGTTGCGCGCAATGGGCAGGCCCAGGCCGGTGCCGCCATAGCGGCGGGAGATGGAGTTGTCCGCTTGCTGAAACGCGTCGAACATCGATTCCAGTCGATCCGGAGAAATGCCGATGCCGCTGTCGCGCACCGAGCAGGTAAACAAAATGTGCTGCGGGTCGGCGAGGGTGAAGTCCACTTCGACGCGCACGCTGCCGAACTCGGTGAATTTCAGCGCATTGCCGATCAGGTTGACCAGAATCTGCCGTATGCGCGTCGGGTCGCCCTTGACTTGTAGCGCCTCCATCGACGGCGGCAGATCCAGTTCCAGGGCCAGACCGCGCTGCTGTGCGTTGTGGGCAAACGCCTGAACCGAGGTGCTGATGAGGTCGGCGAGGTTGAAAGAAATGCTTTCCAGTTCCAGCGCATCGCGCTCGAAGCGGGAGAAATCCAGAATGTCGTTGATGACCCGCAGCAGGTGCTCGGTGGATTCCATGGCCAACGCGGCGTATTCAGCCTGCTCATCGGTCATCTTCGTGGTTTCCATCAACTGCAGCATGCCCAGTACGCCATTCATGGGCGTGCGCAGTTCGTGACTCATCATGGCGAGGAATTCGGACTTCGCGTTGTTGGCACGTTCGGCTTCCTCGCGGGTGCGGATGAGCTCGTCCATCGCCTGCTTCTGCTCGCGGCTGGCCTTCTCAAGGCCCAGGGCCAGATTGTTGATGTGCCGGGCCAGATCGCCCAGCTCGGCATCGTCGGCAACTGGCAGCGGGGCGGAGTAATCGCCGTGCTGAATGGCTTTCACTGCCGCACTCATGGCGCTGATCGGCTGGGACAGGCTCAGCGACAGGCGTCTCGCCAGCATGTAAGTAAAGAGCAGGGCGAACATCGCCAGCACGCCGGCCTTCAGCAATATCTCCTGCTCGCGCTGGTTGAAGGCGTCGCTGGACATGCCCACCAGCACCCGTCCCAGATAACCTTCCACCGGCACGCTGGGGTCGTCACCGGAACCGGCCTCGTCGGCATTTCCGAACGGCTGCGCGGACCTGTCCGGCTGCAGGCGGATGGGCGCCTGGAACACTTCCATCTGCCGGGAATGCCCTTGTTCCTCGGCGGGTTCGACATGCACCAGCACCTTGCCGGCACTGTTGCGCACTTCGAGAAAACGCACGTGAGGCGTGTTCATCGTGGCGTTCATGAGGTTTTCGAGGACGGCGTTATTGCCGACGATGACCCCGTATTCCGACGCGGGCGCCAACTGGTTGGCGATGAGTTGCCCGGTGTGATTGAGTTCCTGTCGCAGGTCCTGAATCCGCACCACAGTAAAGAAGCTGATCAGCAGCAGGGTCAGCAATAACGCCGGGCCCAGGCTGAGGATCTGCGTCCGGGTGCTGATGTTCCAGCCGCGCTGAGCCGTCACGACGCGATGCCAGCTGGCCGGGTTCGCAGGATGTGCCGGGGGTCAGGCATGGCAAAGCCTGACGGGGCAGGGGAAGTGAACGCTTGGTGTCATGTCACGGATCTCTTCGGGAGCGACCTGACGATAGCTCATCGGCGCCGCTGAGGAATTTTCGTCTCGGGGGCGCATCTTAACCGAGCTGTGGGCAATTTCCTCGGCAAGAGTGGGGGATCGGCTATAAGTTCGTGGGGCAGCTTTTGCCGCTGGCCCCGAGACTAACGCTCCGTATAATGCCCGCATCGCCAGATGTGATGGCCCTGAATGGATTGTTTTATGACCCAGCAGCAACCAATAGCGGTCCTTGGCGGCGGCAGTTTCGGGACCGCAGTGGCCAACCTGTTGGCCGGCAACGGTCATCGGGTGACGCAATGGATGCGCGATCCGGAGCAGGCCGAGGCGATCCGCACGAACCGCGAGAACCCGCGCTACCTCAAGGGCATCAAGGTGCTCGACGGCGTCGAGCCGATCACCGATCTGCACGCCACTTTGCAGGACAGTCAACTGGTGTTCGTGGCGCTGCCGTCCAGTGCGCTGCGTGGGGTACTGACCCCGCACGTCGATCTGCTTGCCGGCAAGATGCTGGTCAGCCTGACCAAGGGCATCGAGGGCGACACCTTCAAACTCATGAGCGAAATCCTTCAGGACATCGCCCCCGCTGCGCGGATTGGCGTGCTGTCCGGGCCCAATCTGGCCCGGGAAATCGCCGAACACGCCCTCACCGCCACGGTGGTTGCCAGCGAAGATGAAGACCTCTGTCAGCAGGTTCAGGCCGCACTGCATGGTCGTACCTTCCGCGTGTACGCCAGCGCCGACCGTTTTGGCGTGGAGCTGGGCGGCGCGCTGAAAAACGTTTACGCCATCATCGCCGGCATGGCGGTGGCGCTGAATATGGGCGAGAACACCAAGAGCATGCTGATCACCCGCGCGCTGGCCGAGATGACCCGCTTTGCGGTCAGTCAGGGCGCCAATCCTATGACCTTCCTGGGTCTGGCCGGTGTCGGCGATCTGATCGTCACCTGTTCCTCGCCGAAGAGCCGTAATTATCAGGTCGGTTTTGCCTTGGGGCAGGGCCTGAGCCTGGACGAAGCGGTGACCCGGCTGGGTGAAGTCGCTGAGGGCGTCAACACCCTCAAGGTGCTCAAGGCCAAGGCGCAGGAACTGCAGGTGTACATGCCGCTGGTGGCCGGGCTTCACGCCATTCTTTTCGAGGGCCGCACGCTGGAGCAAGTCATCGAGCTGCTGATGCGCGCCGAGCCGAAGACCGATGTCGACTTCATTTCAACCAGTGGTTTCAACTGATCCTAGACGGAGAAGCTCTTGAACGAATCAAAACTCAAGCAACACGAATCGATCCTGCTGCGCATCCTGTGGATGGTGCTGTTTGTGCTGGTCTGGCAAGTGGCGGAGGTGGTGCTGGGGGTGGCTGTGCTGGTGCAGCTGGTTTACCGCCTGTTCAATGGGGCGCCGAGCCTCAGCATCATGTCGTTCGGTGACAGCCTGAGTCAGTATCTGGCGCAGATCGGTCGCTTCGGCACCTTCCACACCGATCAGAAGCCATGGCCGTTTGCTGACTGGCCCACGCCGCGTGCCCCTGAGGGCGAGGCGCCGCATGTGGTGGTCAAGCCGCAACCGGCGCCTGCCGCGTCTGAGCCGACGCCCGTCACGCCTCAACCGGCGCCAGTGACTCCGCACCCGGTTCCCGCCACGCCGCCGGTGGTTTCCGAAACCCCGCCGGTGGTGGTCGATACGCATCCTGCTGTTGACACATCGCCCTCTGCGCCGGTTACGCCGCCCGTCACGCCCGTCACGCCTGCACCCGACGAAGAGCCGAAACCGTGAAGCTCTGGATTCTGCGCCACGGCGAGGCGAAACCTCAGGCTCGTACGGATGCCGAGCGGGAGCTGACGGCCAAGGGCCGTGAAGAGGTGTTGCGCAGCGCCGCTCACCTGATGGGTCAGCCGCTGCAGCGGATTATCGCCAGCCCGTATGTGCGTGCTCAGCAGACCGCCGAGCTGGTCCGTCAGGCCCTCGGGTTCACCGATGCTATCGTGACCGTGCCGTGGCTGACGCCGGACTGCAATCCGCACAAGGTGCTCGAGCAACTGGACGCGTACAGCGCGGAGGATGTGTTGCTGGTCAGCCATCAACCCTTGGTGGGGAGGTTGATCGGGCTGGCGGTGCATGGTTCTTTGCAGCATGCGCAACCGATGCACACCGCCAGTCTTGCTCGGCTTGAGGCGGATTTGCCCCTTGCCGGCGCGATGGAACTGGTGGATGTTCGGCACGCTGAATGACGGTGTGGTGAGCGGTTTATTTGCTCCCCGCAGCTGATTGATTGATGCAGTGCAAACCCTCCAATAACAAGGAAGAACCATGAGTGTATGGCGTAGCCCCCCGGACCTTGATGCGCTTAATGCGAAGCAGAAGAACACCATCGGTGAAGTGCTGGATATTCGGTTTGAAGCGGTCGACGATCGGTCTCTGACGGCGAGCATGGCGGTGGATGAGCGCACTCATCAGCCTTACGGTTTGTTGCACGGCGGCGCGTCGGTGGTGCTGGCGGAGACGGTGGGTTCTACAGCCAGTTATCTGGTGATTGATACCGACCGGTTTTTTTGTGTGGGGATTGAGGTCAACGCGAACCATTTGCGCGGGGTGCGCAGTGGGCGAGTGACGGCGGTAGCGCACCCTGTTCATATCGGGCGCACGACCCATGTCTGGGATATTCGTCTGACGACGGAGGATGGCAAGGCCTGTTGCATTTCCCGGTTGACGGTGGCGGTGGTGCCCCATGGTGAGCAGCCTCCCGGGCGTTGAGCGAAGATCAAGAGCGTCTGCCTGGGGGCAGACTGTTTCGCCTTCGGCGACTTACTTTTGAAAGCACCAAAAGTAAGCAAAAGTGCCTGCTCCTGGTTGGGCCCTTCCTTCGTCAGGGTTCCTTCACTCCGGTCTCGCTCCGTGGGCCCGCCGCCATCCGCCATCCATGGCGGGGGGCGGCTCTCGCGGCATCCATGC
>NZ_JAUFNS010000019.1:0-104782 GCF_041060445.1 Pseudomonas sp. W2-17
GCGGGTTGGCGTGAACTCTTTGTGGGACCGGCTTTAGCCGGGAATGCGTCATGTGTCACATCGCAAAACTGATGTCGTTCACACCGGCCTCTTCCCGGCTGAAGCCGGTCCCACTAATTGACCGCGTGCATCCAGTGGCACTGGCTGGAACACCATTGTGGGACCGGCTTTAGCCGGGAATGCGTCATGTGTCACATCGCAAAACTGATGTCGTTCACACCGGCCTCTTCCCGGCTGAAGCCGGTCCTACAATGGACATGCGATTCCACTCACTCACCGCGCATTCGCTTGCGATTGAACCCCTGCCGCCCCGTACTGCCTGACTCTTAATCATTCAGTCCTATCCGCCCGGAGGCACCCCCGATGCGCACGCTTGAACTGGCAGACAAAACCGTCCCCGTTATCGGTCAGGGCACCTGGCACATGGGTGAGGATCGCCATCAGTTCGAGGCGGAAGTCTCAGCGCTGCAGCTGGGCATCGATCTGGGCCTGACGCTGATCGATACCGCCGAGATGTACGGCGAAGGCGGCGCTGAGGAAGTGGTCGGCGAGGCCATTGCCGGGCGCCGCGACGAGGTCATGCTGGTGAGCAAGGTCTACCCGCACAACGCCAGCCGCGCGGGCATTCCGGCGGCCTGCGAGCGCAGCCTCAAGCGCATGAAGACCGACTACATCGATCTGTATTTGCTTCACTGGGCCGGTCAGTACCCGCTGGAAGAAACCGTTGAGGCCTTCGAGCGTCTGCGCGAAGCGGGCAAGATCGGGCGCTGGGGCGTGTCGAATTTCGACGTGGCCGACCTGCTTGAGCTGGACGCACTCGGCCTCGGCGGCGGATGTGCCACCAATCAGGTGCTGTACAACCCGGAAGAACGCGGCATCGAATACGACCTGCTGCCGTGGATGCAAACCGCCCGGATGCCGCTGATGGCGTACTGCCCGATCGGTCAGGCCGGCAACTTGCTGATGAACCCTGCCATCCTTGAAGTTGCCGAACGCCACGACGCCACACCGGCGCAGATCAGCCTGGCGTGGGTGCTGCGTCAGGACGGCGTGATCGCCATTCCCAAGGCCGTCACGCCCCATCACCTGGAATTGAACGCCGCCGCGGTTGAGATCGAGCTGTCCATCGAGGATGAATTGTTGATTGATTCCTCATGGCCGGCGCCCCTGCGCAAGACGCGCCTGTCAATGGTCTGAACAAGACCGCTGGCCGACACAAACCGTCACAAAACTGTCAAAACCCCTTGCGATGATGCCGCTTTCGATCTCGTGCCCTGCGGGGCACTTCCCGTCTGCGAGCCTTCATGAATCAACGCATCGCCCACCATCAGGACTCCGATCTGTTTGGCTTGCTGTACGGGTTCCGCTTCCGTCCCGGCGAGCCTGGTCGGGAGCTGGATTCGACGTCCGCGCTGGAATGCCTGCGCCGACCGACCGAGCCCGACGAGTTCGTCTGGCTGCACTTGAACCTGACCCACGCCAGTTGCGAACGCTGGCTTAAAACCAACCTCGACCTGCCCGACGAGTTTCTCGAAGCGCTGCACGAAGGGTCGCGCTCCACGCGCATCGAACACGTCGACTCCGCCCTGCTCGCGGTGGTCAACGACGTGGTCTTCGACTTCAACCGCGTCTCCACCGACATCGCCACGTTATGGGTCTGCGTGCGCAGCAACCTGATGATCTCCGCGCGCCATCAGCCGTTGCGTTCAGTGGACCGGCTGCGCTCGTCGGTCAAACAAGGCGAAACCTTCCGCTCCCCGCTGGAGCTGCTCGCCCACCTGCTGCGCGACCAGAGCGACGTGCTGAGCCAGTTCATGCGCAAGACCAGCATCAGCGTCGACAAGATCGAAGACCAGCTCCTCTCACAACGCCTGAGCAACAACCGCTCGGAACTGGGCGCCATGCGTCGGGTGCTGGTGCGTCTGCAACGGCTGCTGGCCTTGGAACCCGGCTCGCTGATGCGCCTGCTGCACCGACCGCCGCAGTGGCTGCTGGAGGAGGATTTGCAAGAACTGCGGCAATCCACCGAAGAGTCGGCGCTGGTGATCAGCGACCTCACCGCCCTCGGCGAACGGATCAAACTGCTGCAGGAAGAAATCGCCGCCAACCTCAACGAACAGAGCAGCCGCACGCTGTTCACCCTCACCGTCGTCACCGTGCTGGCGCTGCCGATCAACATCGTCGCGGGTTTCTTCGGCATGAACGTCGGCGGTATACCACTGGCGTCCGATCCCCATGGGTTCTGGGTGCTGGTCGCGCTGGTGGCGACGTTTACGTTTATTGCGGGACGGTGGGCGTTTCGCAAGAGCCGGGACTATTAACGACAGCGTTTAAAGCCCGTCCACTGGTCCCTAACCCCAGCATTTCCGCGCAAAACGTGACCCGTGTCGCATCTCTGTCACATTTTGTAATGATCATGGTCACTATCCCTCATTAACAGGATTGTGCCCCCATGGCGACCCCCACACTGGCTCAAGGCTCTCTGCAACAGGGACCCGGACTGAGTGCTCAATTCGGGCGCAAGCCTGGCATGACGACGATGGTGATTTTCTTCGTCGTGCTGGCATTGGGCCTGTTCTATACCGGCTACAGCCTCAAGCAGGACATGGACGATCTGGGTACCGTCGTGTTGACCTGGACGCCGTTCATTCTGCTTGGCGTCGCATTGGTCATCGCGCTGGGCTTTGAGTTCGTCAACGGTTTCCACGACACCGCCAACGCTGTCGCGACGGTCATTTACACCCATTCCCTGCCGCCGAACTTCGCCGTGGTCTGGTCGGGAACCTTCAACTTCCTGGGTGTGCTGTTTTCCAGCGGCGCGGTGGCGTTCGGCATCATTGCCCTGCTGCCGGTCGAACTGATACTGCAAGTCGGTTCATCGGCGGGTTACGCGATGATCTTCGCCCTGCTCATCGCAGCGATCCTGTGGAACCTCGGCACCTGGTGGCTGGGTCTACCGGCCTCGTCTTCCCACACGCTGATCGGTTCGATCATCGGCGTCGGCATTGCCAACGCGTTGATGCATGGCCGCGACGGCACCAGCGGCGTGGATTGGTCCCAGGCGACCAAAGTCGGTTATTCGCTGCTGCTCTCGCCGCTGGTGGGCTTCACCTGCGCCGCGCTGTTGCTGATGGCGCTGCGCATGTTCGTGAAGAACCGCGCGCTGTACAAAGCGCCGGAAGGCAACAAGCCGCCGCCGATCTGGATTCGTGGTCTGTTGATCCTGACCTGCACCGGGGTGTCGTTTGCCCACGGTTCGAACGACGGCCAGAAAGGCATGGGCCTGATCATGCTGATTCTGGTGGGAACGCTGCCCATGGCTTACGCGCTGAACCGCGCCATGCCAGCCGATCAATCGGTGCAGTTCGCCGCAGTCGCCCAAGTCACGCAACAGGCCCTGACCAAAGCGGCGCCGCTGCCCGCGCCGGCCGATTCCCGCCAGACACTTTCCGTTTACATCCGCGACAAGCAGGCGACACCTGAGCTGGTACCGGCGCTGGCGGTGATGGCCGGCAAGATCGGCGATCAGGTCGCCAGCTACGGTTCCCTGGCCAAGGTGCCGGCCGAGGCCACCGCCAACGTACGGAACGACATGTACCTGACCTCCGAAGCCATCCGTGTGATGGACAAGAACAAGGTCGGTAACTTCGACGCCGACACCCAGGCCAAGGTCGACACGTTCAAGCAGCAGATCGATACCGCGACGCGCTTCATTCCGCTGTGGGTCAAGGTGGCTGTCGCGATCGCGCTGGGCCTGGGCACCATGGTGGGCTGGAAACGCATTGTGATCACGGTCGGTGAAAAGATCGGCAAGACCCACCTGACCTACGCCCAGGGCGCATCGGCTGAAGTCGTTGCGATGCTGACCATTGGCGCGGCGGACATGTACGGATTGCCGGTATCGACCACCCACGTTCTGTCCTCGGGGGTGGCCGGCAGCATGGTCGCCAACGGATCCGGCCTGCAGATGCGCACCCTGCGCAATCTGGCGATGGCATGGGTGCTGACCCTGCCTGCCGCGATCCTGTTGTCGGGCAGTTTGTACTGGCTGTTCACCCAGATTTTCTGATGCCCAAGAGTCTCCCGCACTCTCCTTCAGGCGCTTCGGCGCCTGTTTTTTTGCGCGGTGTTCTGACCCGGCGCAGGTCTGTAACTCGCCCTAAATCGTGTAGGCGGGTTTGACAGGCCCACTGCAGATTCGCGTGGAATGCACGACTTGTGGGAGTGAGCTTGCTCACGAAGACGGCGTTTCAGGCGCCGAGAATGCAGCGGTTGTTCCGGCTCCTTCGTGAGCAAGCTCACTCCCACAAGATCTTACCCGTCAGCTGCATCTTCAGAGGGTACAAATCCGGGCATATCTCTAACGGTTATAAAAATATGGGATTCAGTTCTTTTACGGAATAAATCGGAGCCTTTATAACGGGTGCACTTGTCACAAGCCCACCGATTCCGCTCGAAGGATTTCTCATGGATGTTTTCTGGTTTCTACCGACACACGGCGACGGCCATTACCTGGGCACGACCAAGGGCGCGCGCCCGGTCACGCTCAATTACCTGAAGCAGGTCGCCCAGGCCGCCGATGATCTGGGTTACCACGGCGTGCTGATTCCGACCGGCCGCTCCTGCGAAGACTCCTGGGTGATCGCATCGGCCCTCGTGCCGCTGACCGAGCGTTTGCGTTATCTGGTGGCGATTCGTCCGGGGATCATTTCTCCGACCGTCTCCGCGCGCATGGCCGCGACGCTGGATCGCTTGTCCGGTGGACGCCTGCTGATCAACGTCGTGACCGGTGGCGATCCGGATGAAAACCGCGGCGACGGCAGCTTCCTCGATCACAGCGAGCGCTACGAAGTCACCGATGAATTCCTGAAGATCTGGCGCCGCGTGTTGCAAGGCGAAGCCGTGGACTTTGAAGGCAAGCACCTGAGAGTGCAGAACGCCAAAGCGCTGTATCCGCCGATCCAGAAGCCCTATCCGCCGCTGTATTTCGGTGGATCCTCCGAGGCTGCCCACGAACTGGCCGCCGAGCAGGTCGACGTTTATCTCACCTGGGGCGAGCCCCCTGCCGCCGTGGCCGAGAAGCTGGCGGACGTGCGTGAGCGCGCCGCGCGCAACGGTCGGACCGTCAAGTTCGGTATCCGTCTGCACGTGATCGTCCGCGAGACCAGCGAAGAAGCCTGGAAAGCCGCGGACACCCTGATCGAGCACATCAGCGACGACACCATCGCCGCCGCGCAGAAATCCTTCTCGCGTTTCGACTCCGAAGGTCAGCGCCGCATGGCCGCACTGCACGACGGCCGTCGCGACAACCTGGAAATCGCCCCGAACCTGTGGGCCGGCGTCGGACTGGTACGGGGCGGTGCGGGCACGGCGCTGGTGGGTAATCCGCAGGAAGTCGCCGCACGCATTAAGGAATACGCGGACCTGGGTATCGAAAGCTTCATCTTCTCCGGCTACCCGCACCTGGAAGAAGCCTATCGCTTCGCCGAGCTGGTGTTCCCGCTGTTGCCGGAGCCCTATCGCAGCCTGGCAGGCCGCGGCATCACCAACCTCACAGGCCCTTTCGGCGAGATGATTGCCAACGACTTGCCGCCTCAGAAGTAAGTTTCACCGCACCCCCTTGTAGGAGTGGCCCGTTTGCTGCGCGCCCGCGCAGCACGTGGGAAGCGGTTGATCTGCCACCGCGACAACTGCCATCGCGACAAGGAGTCCTCATGACAGCCAGCTTACCGTTCCAACCACAAGTGATCCCCATGCAGCTATTGACCCTACCGCCCTCGCCGGCTCTGGCCACTTCCATTCGCGCCACAGCGCAGGTGTTCGAAGACCCGAGATCCCAGGCGCTGCTGGCCCACATCGAACAAGTCGCGCCAAGCGATGCCAGCGTGCTGATCATCGGCGAAACCGGCACCGGCAAAGAGCTGGTGGCGCGCCACATTCACAACCTGAGCAGCCGTCGTCACCAGCCGTTCGTGGCCGTCAACTGCGGCGCGTTTTCGGAATCGCTGGTGGAAGCCGAGCTGTTCGGCCAGGAAAAAGGCGCGTTCACCGGCGCCCTCACGGCCAAGGCCGGCTGGTTCGAAGAAGCCAACGGCGGCACGCTGTTTCTCGACGAAATCGGCGATCTGCCCCTGGCGATTCAGGTCAAGCTGCTGCGCGTCCTGCAGGAGCGTGAAGTGGTGCGGCTGGGTTCGCGCAAAAGCACGCCGATCAACGTGCGGGTGCTGGCCGCGACCAACGTGCAACTGGAACGCGCGATCAATGCCGGGCACTTTCGCGAAGACCTGTTCTACCGCTTGAACGTCGTCAATCTGGAGCTGAGCACCCTGCGCGAACGGCCGGGGGACATCATGCCGCTGAGCCGGCACTTCATCGACGTCTACAGCCAGCGTCTGGGTTGCGGACCGATTCAGATCAGCGCCGACGCCGAGCACAAGCTGCGCACCTACGGCTGGCCGGGGAATATCCGCGAGCTGGAAAACGTCATTCACCACACCCTGCTGATCTGCCGCAACGGCGTGATTCAGTCCAGCGATCTGCGCCTCTCGAACTTGCGCCTTGAGCGTCAGGAAGATTCAGCCCCCGCCGTTGACGATTCAACCGAAGCGCTGCTGGCCCGGACGTTCCAGCGCCTGTTCGAGGAGCAGGCCGGCGCGCTGCACGAGAAGGTCGAAGACGCCTTGTTGCGCGCCGCCTATCGCTTCAGCCACTGCAACCAGGTGCACACCGCGCAGTTGCTGGGGTTAAGCCGCAATGTCGTGCGCGCGCGGCTGATCAAGATCGGCGAACTGGCCGTCAACAAACGCCGTCCCGGTGAACAGACCCAAGGGGAGCGGATGCTGCATTTGTCGGTGTGAACACGGCAGATCCCTTGTGTGCGAGCTTGCTCGCGAAGGCTTACCTGCAGCCCGGAATAAAGTGGCTGAACGTACCGGCCTCTTCGTGAGCAAGCTCACTCCCACAAGTCCAACGAACTGGCCGAAATTTCAAGTGGGCTCAGATCCCGTGGGAGCGAGCTTGCTCGCGAAGGCTTACTGGCAGCCCGGAAGAAAGTGGCTGAATGCACCGGCCTCTTCGCGAGCAAGATGAAGCGCCACCCCGGTCGCTCCCACAAGTCCAACGAACTGGCCGAAATTTCAAGTGGGCTCAGATCCCGTGGGAGCGAGCTTGCTCGCGAAGGCTTACTGGCAGACCGGAAGAAAGTGGCTGAACGCACCGGCCTCTTCGTCAGCAGGGTGGATCGCCACCCCGGTCACCCACAACCCTAACGCGGCCCTACGACTTCCCCCGCCACTTCGTACGCGTTGAAGATCATTGACGTGGCGCGGTATCGCCGAATCAACTCCCACATGTCCCCTTCGCCCTGCTCGGCGTTTTCGAACGCGCGCTCGCAGTCGGTCTTCGACAGCCATTGCACATGGCTCAGCACGCGCTGACGGTCTTCGCTAACGTGCACGCTGGCGCGGACAAAGCCTGGGTAGGTGCGCGTGAATCGCTCGAAACGCTCATTGAGCGCCCCAACCAGCCCGGCCTGATGGTGCGGATCGACGGCGAACTCAACGAACTGACTGAACGGAAGAGTAGCGGCTGCTGGTGTCATGAACGTTCTCCACAGATGACATGTGTTGCTGAACAGGATGCTGCGCAAACCGGTAGGGCCCCCTACGTTTCTTGCGCCGGTGCCCCACTTGCCAAGCCGGTCCGGCCAAGGGATGCTGCGCAGGATAAAACCTCCAGTTAACTGGAGGTCAAGCGTCGTTCAACACAGGGAGATTGCATGCTCACCCAGGACATCCCGCCCATCGCCCGCGAGCTCACCGTCGGCCAGCTGTCCGCCCGCAGCGGCGTGGCCATCACCGCGCTGCGCTTTTACGAGGCCAAAGGCCTGATCAGCAGCCAGCGCAACGCCGGCAATCAGCGTCGCTACCCCAGGGATGTGCTGCGTCGGGTGGCCCTGATCAAAACCGCCCAGCGCCTGGGCATTCCGCTGGCGACCATCCAGACCGCACTGCAGACCCTGCCCCAGGACCGCCCGCCCAGCCTTGACGACTGGACGCGGCTGTCCGAGCGCTGGAAAACCGATCTGGATGAACGCATCAACCGCCTCACCGCCCTGCGCGACCAACTCAATGGCTGCATCGGTTGCGGCTGCCTGTCGATGGAGGCCTGCCCGCTGCGCAACTTCGGCGACAGCCTGAGCGAGCAAGGCGCCGGGCCGCGCCTGCTGGATCAGGATTGAAGGTTCTGCGGACTGACCAGAGTGCCGGCCAACGTCTGGTCCGCCAGTGACAGATGCATCTGCTGCATCGCTTGATTGAGCTGGTTGGTGGCCTGAATGAGCGAGTTGGTCATGGCCATGATTTCCATCTGCAACTGGCGCATCTTGCCTTCCCGGGCGCGGGGCGAGAGCGAACGGTCGCTCATGAACGCGTGCATGTCCTGCATGCGTTTGGCAATGCGCTCCTGAATCGAGCGGATCAGCTTGAGCTGCTCCTTGATCCGGTCAGGCAAGTGGGTGGCGTCGATGTCGGCGTTCTTGTCACCCTTCTTCGCCGCCCTCTGCGCGTCCGGCGAGAGCAGCACTTCGATGCCCTGGCGCACCTGCTCGGCGGCGCTGGCGGTCTGACTTGCGTCGTCGGCGGCTGTAGCAGTTGACACGACGGGGGGCGGCAGGAGCAGCGCCCCTTCGGCGGGATTTCTGAAACTCAAGCTCAACATGAACGATGGCCTCCATAGCCCTGTGCACTCGCTGACGTCCCTGTCGCCTCGCGATGAAAAGCGGGCGGTCTTACCGGGTCGATAACGGGCTTTCGGCTCTTTCGGAGGGTGCTTTAGGAGGGGCTGCGGAAATTGTGTCGTGGTCGACACAATTTCCTGCGACTTCACAACGGTACGGTGCTCAACGCTGCCAATCGTGCCGCCAGCGCTTTGGCCTGCAACGCCACGTCGGTTACGGCGGTGCTTTCCCACCACAGACCACGCAAGGGCGGGCCCATGGCGTAGAGCCGCGTCGAGATACGTCCTTCGGCGTCCATGACCGCGCCACCCGCATCGGCGGCAATGCCCAGCGCCAGCGGCCCCGGCTGAATCAGTCCCCGCGCCAGCAGATTGCGCGGCAAGGCACGGTCGACCCGGCGCCAGTCGTATTGAATGCCGGTCGAGTTGATCAGCGCTACGCCGCTCTCTGTGCTGGCCTGGTCCTGGCCGCGATAGCGAACGCTGATGGAGACCTGTCCGGCCTCGGCGCCCTCAACGCTGAGCAATGAGGCGGCGTGGATGTTCAAGCGCCCTTCGCCGATCAGCCTGTCCAGCAAGTGCGCGCTGGGCGGCGGCGAGCGGTGGTGATGGCTTTCCCACCACGGCCGGACATGGCGTACGAATTGGCGGCGTTGCACGTCAGACGCCTGACTCCACAGCCGTGGAATATGCACGCGCACGGTGTCGAGTGGCGCCTGCCAGTCGATGCCCTGCTCCGCCGCTTGCGCGCACTGCTCGCGCAAGGCCCTGACCAGTTGCCGGGTGCTGCGAATGTTCGGGTCGGCGGCGAGGAAGTCCGGCCACGTTGGCGGCTGACGGCGCACGTGGGGCAGCAGGCCGTGGCGGGAAAACACGTCGATGGGCCCACGGTGACCGGCTTGCTCCAGGGACACCACGGCGTCGACCATGGTCAGGCCCGAGCCGATGATCAACACCCGGCCGTGGGGGTCGAGCTGGCCCATGGCGTTTACGTCCCACGGATCAACAGCGGCGGCATTAAGGGCGTTTGAATCGCGCTGGGGCGTGCGTGCGGCGGCGAACATGCCCGTTGCCAGCACGCCGAAGCGGCCGGTCAGGTGCTCACCGTTGGCGAGGGTCAGGCGTAGGCCGGCTGCGTCATTCTGCAGGTCGGTGACTTCGCCGCGCACGTGCTCGACGGTCGAGCCGTAACGCTCGCCGATCACCCGGGCCTCGGCCAGGCGCTGCTGGACGTACAGACCGAAAATCCCGCGCGGCGGAAACAGCTCGGCCACCGGCACGGGCTGCTGATCAGACTCCGCCCAGCCACCGGCGGCGATGTAGTCGGTCAGCCAGCGGGTAAGATCGTCGACGTCGTCCGGGTCGACGCTCATGCGTGCGGCGTTGCCGTTCAGCGTGTGGCCCAGCTCAGTGGCGCTGTAGGCCTCGCCTCGGCCCAGCTCGCTGCGTGACTCGACAATGACGATGCGCCGTTGCCCCGGCAGGCGCAGCAGCTGCACCGCCAGCATCGTGCCGCTGAGGCCACCGCCGACGATGAGGATGTCGGCGTCAGGTCCATTGTGTGCAGCGCTCATTGCCTCTCCCCTTCTCTTCGCCCCGCGGGCGCGCACCGCTGATTATGAACAGCGTGGCAGCGGATTCAAGCCGACGTCAGCCCTTGCGTTTCATGTCCAGCCGCCGCAGATGGCAGGTCACTTCTTCGCGGTCGTGATAGAGCTGCTTGCAACCAATCGAGACCTTGACGCCGCGCGCCTTGAAGCCGTCTTCGATGCGCTCCAGCAGCCGTCGCACTTCGGCGTAGCGCTGCTTCATCGGCAACTTCAAATTGACCACCGCCTCGCGGCACAGACCTTCGCCCAGCCAGGTTTCCAGCAGCGCGGCGTTGCGTGCGGGCTTTTCGACGATGTCGCAGACCATCCAGTCCACCGGCTGACGCGGCTTGAAGGTGAAGCCGTCCGCCATCAAGTGCTGCACCAGCCCGGTGTCCATCAGGCTTTCGGCCATCGGTCCGTTATCGATGGCGGTGACCAGCATGCCGCGCCGCACCAGTTGATAGGTCCAGCCACCGGGCGCCGCACCGAGGTCGACGCCGGTCATGTCCCCCGACAGGCGCTCGTCCCACTGATCGCGGGGGATAAAGTGATGCCAGGCCTCTTCGAGCTTAAGGGTCGAGCGGCTCGGCGCTTCCCGGGGAAATTTCAGGCGCGGAATGCCCATGGGCCACATCGCCGAGTTGCTCGCGTCGGCCAGCCCGAGAAACACCTCGCGCCCGCTTTTGAACGTCAGCAGCAAACGTGGCAGGCTCGGGTTATCGACCAGTTTGCCGGCCTTTTCCAAGGCCTTGCGCAACGGCGCCTCGAACTTGCGGCAGAACGTCGAGAGCTCCTTGCCGTCGTTGGTGTCGACCACTTCCAGCCACAGGCTGCCGCACGGCGCAAAGCCGGCCATGTGTTCGAGGATTACGCTGATGCGGTCGGTTTCGGGAAGCTGGACAAACACGCCACGGGCCCATTGGCGGGGAAAAATCAGCTCGCGGAACTTCAGGCTGTTCATCAGCCGCTCCGCGCCGTCGGCCTCGGTGCAGATGAATTCGGCAAAGGCGGCGTCGGTCTTGGCCTTGGCGTAGCCGGACACCTCAAGGCGAGCGGCGTGCTCGCTGAGTTCCGAGCAGACCTCGCTTTCGAAGCCGGGGCGGCAATGCATGAAAAGGGTGTTCACGGGACGGTCTCCTCGCGCGCCACGAATCAGGTCGCGGCGCAAGCTGTACATGAGGATTAACCTCAATGACTCGAAAGCGGCGCATGATAGCCGAATCAGGAACCACTGGCTCAGCCGGTAGGTCCAGTACTACTCAACGATCATTTAAAGGCGCCGCCCAGAGCGCCGAAGCAACACCCGTCTTACCGTCGATCGCCCGTCCGCGCGTACTGCACGGACCGTCAAGGAGTCAGTCATGCCCTCCCTCGATAGCCTGAAAAGCCTCAAAACCCTCGAAGTCAGCAACAAGACCTACCACTACTTCAGCCTCCCGGATGCCGCGCGGACGCTGGGCGATCTCGACAAACTGCCGATGTCGCTCAAGGTGCTGCTGGAAAACCTGCTGCGCTGGGAAGACAACCACACGGTGACCGGCGACGACCTCAAGGCCCTCGCCGACTGGCTGATCGAGCGCAAATCCCATCGAGAAATCCAGTACCGCCCCGCGCGCGTGCTGATGCAGGATTTCACCGGCGTGCCGGCGGTGGTTGACCTCGCCGCCATGCGCGCCGCCGTGGCCAAGGCCGGTGGCGATCCTCAGCGCATCAACCCGCTGTCGCCGGTGGATCTGGTCATCGATCACTCGGTGATGGTCGACCGCTTCGGCGACGACAAGGCCTTCGGCGAAAACGTCGACATCGAGATGCAGCGCAACGGTGAGCGTTACGCGTTTCTGCGCTGGGGCCAGAACGCCTTCGATAACTTCAGCGTGGTGCCACCGGGCACCGGGATCTGCCATCAGGTCAACCTCGAATACCTCGGCCGCACCGTGTGGACCAAGGAAGAAGACGGCCGCACCTACGCCTTCCCGGACACGCTGGTCGGTACCGATTCCCACACCACAATGATCAACGGCCTCGGCGTACTCGGCTGGGGCGTCGGCGGCATCGAAGCGGAAGCGGCCATGCTCGGCCAACCGGTGTCGATGCTGATTCCGGAAGTCATCGGCTTCAAGCTCACCGGCAAACTGCGCGAAGGCATCACCGCCACCGACCTGGTGCTGACCGTGACGCAAATGCTGCGCAAGAAAGGCGTGGTCGGTAAATTCGTCGAATTCTATGGCGACGGCCTGGCCGACTTGCCGCTGGCGGATCGGGCCACCATTGCCAACATGGCCCCGGAATACGGCGCGACGTGCGGGTTCTTTCCGGTCGACGACGTCACGCTGGATTACCTGCGCCTGTCGGGCCGTCCGGACGAAACGGTGCAGTTGGTCGAAGCCTATTGCAAGGCCCAGGGCCTCTGGCGCCTGCCCGGTCAGGAACCGGCGTTCACCGATGCGCTGGAGCTGGACATGGGTTCCGTCGTGGCCAGCCTTGCGGGGCCAAAACGTCCGCAAGACCGCGTCGCCCTTCCCGATGTGTCCAAGGCCTTCAGCGACTTCCTGGGCCTGGCGGTCAGCCCGAGCAAGCACGAAGAAGGGCGACTGGAAAGCGAAGGCGGCGGCGGTGTCGCGGTGGGCAACGCCGCGCAGGTGGGCGAGGCTGAGTATGAACACAACGGCCAGACCTATCGCCTCAAGAACGGCGCGGTGGTCATCGCTGCAATCACTTCCTGCACCAACACCTCAAACCCCAGCGTGATGATGGCGGCCGGCCTGCTGGCGAAAAAAGCCGTGGAACAAGGTTTGACGCGCAAACCCTGGGTGAAGAGCTCGCTGGCGCCGGGGTCGAAGGTGGTGACCGACTACTACAACGCGGCTGGTCTCACCCAGTATCTCGATCAGTTGGGCTTCGACCTGGTGGGCTATGGCTGCACCACCTGCATCGGCAACTCGGGGCCGCTTCCTGACCCGATCGAAAAGGCCATTCAGCAGTCGGACCTGACCGTTGCGTCGGTCCTCTCGGGCAACCGCAATTTCGAAGGCCGCGTGCATCCGCTGGTGAAAACCAACTGGCTGGCCTCGCCGCCGCTGGTGGTCGCTTACGCCTTGGCCGGCACCGTGCGCACCGACCTGAGCAGCGAACCCTTGGGCGAAGGCAGCGACGGCCAGCCGGTGTACCTGCGCGACATCTGGCCGACCCAGCAGGAAATCGCCGACGCGGTCATGAATGTCAGTACCAGCATGTTTCACAAGGAGTACGCGGAAGTCTTCGCCGGCGGCGAGCAATGGCAGGCGATTGAGGTCCCCGAGGCGGCGACCTACGTCTGGCAGCCGGATTCGACGTACATCCAGCATCCGCCGTTTTTCGAGGACGTCGCCGGCCCGCTGCCAGTCATCGCCGACGTGCAGCAGGCTCGCGTGCTGGCGGTGCTGGGCGATTCGGTGACCACTGACCACATCTCCCCCGCCGGCAACATCAAACTGGACAGCCCGGCCGGACGTTATCTGCGCAGCAAGGGCGTGGAATACAAGGACTTCAACTCGTATGGCTCGCGGCGCGGCAACCATGAAGTGATGATGCGCGGCACCTTCGCCAACATCCGCATTCGCAACGAAATGCTCGGCGGTGAAGAAGGCGGCTACACGCTGCACGTGCCCACCGACGAGAAGCTGCCGATTTATGACGCGGCCATGCGTTACCAGGATGAAGGCACGCCGCTGGTGGTCATTGCCGGTCAGGAATACGGCACGGGCTCCAGTCGCGACTGGGCGGCGAAAGGCACGAATCTGCTGGGCGTCAAGGCGGTCATCGCCGAGAGTTTCGAGCGCATTCACCGCTCCAATCTGGTCGGCATGGGTGTCCTGCCACTGCAGTTCAAGGCGGGCGAAAGCCGCAAAACCCTGGGCCTGACCGGTAAAGAAGTGCTGAACATCACCGGGCTCACCGGCGCCACGCTGCAACCGGGCATGAGCCTGGCGGTGCAGATCACCCGGGAGGATGGCCAGCAGGAAAACATCGACGTGCTGTGCCGGATCGATACCCTGAATGAAGTGGAATACTTCAAGGCGGGAGGGATTCTGCATTACGTGTTGCGGCAGTTGATTGCGTCCTGAGCCTCATCCCGGCTGAAGCCGGTCTCGCTGTGAGTGGGACTGGCTTTAGCCGGGAAGGCGTTGTCTGCCTCAACGCAAATTGCCAGCGTCTAACCCAAATCCCTCGTTATCAGAAAAGCCCTACACGACCTCCGCCCTGCATCCACGAAACAATCGGACCAGCTCCCTGCTGATCTGACATACACACGCCTTTAATCAACGTTAAAATCGCCAGCCTATTCCGACGCTCAAGGACGACTTCATGTCGGTGCAACGCTGGACTTCCCTCCTTCTGCTCTTTCTCGGCTACTGCCTGGCGCTGCTTTACGGCCAGCTCAGCGTTCCCGTGGTCATCACGTTCGGACTGCTGATCATGGCCGGCATCTGCGTCAGCCATTTCCAGCACCGCGCCGTGCGCCTGTTCGGTCACGGCATGTTCATCGCCATCGCAGCAGGGCTGGCCAGTCACTGGCTGCCCGGTTTCCTCAGCGCACGGGCGATTGCCGGCGTGCGCCTCAGCCCCGAGGCCGCGCCGTATTCGATGTACCTGAATCTCGACAAGCCCCTTATCGGCTTCTGGATTGCCATCGCCTGCCCCTGGGTGTTTATCGCGTTCAGTCCCCGACGCTGGCTGGGCGTCAGCATGATCGCCATGCCCGTCACCGCCGCAGCGTGTTTATCAACGGCGCTGCTGCTGGGCCTCGTCGGCTGGTCGCCCAAGTGGCCCGAGCAAACGGGCATCTGGGCGCTGAATAACCTGCTGTTGGTCGCGCTGACCGAGGAACTGCTCTTTCGCGGTTATCTGCAAGGCAGCCTGAAAAGATGGCTGCAACCTTTGCCCTGCCACGACGCCCTGGCCATCGGGACAGCCTCGCTGCTGTTCGGTCTCGCGCACATCGGTGCTGGCTGGGAATGGGCGCTTCTGGCGGGCATCGCAGGTGTGGGTTATGGCGTTGCCTATCGACTGGGCGGCCTACCCGCTGCCGTGCTCACCCACTTTGGTCTGAACCTGCTGCATTTCAGCCTGTTCACCTATCCGATGTTCGATCGCTGAAGAACCCCGTCGACACTTCGTTTATGACGCAGTTCACAAAAGCTTAATTTTTTTCGCTTCGGGCCGATAACCCTTCACAGCCTTCCTGGATCGAATAGCTCATGCGAAATAACCAGCCCATCACTCAACGCGAACGGACCTTCCCGGCGCAGCAACGGTTGATCTCCACCACCGATGCGCGCGGCGTCATTACCTATTGCAACGACGCCTTCATTGAAATCAGCGGTTTTTCCCAAGATGAATTGATCAAATCACCGCACAACACCGTGCGCCATCCAGACGTGCCGACGGCGGTATTCGAACACATGTGGGCCACCCTCAAGCAGGGCCAGCCGTGGATGGGGATCGTCAAGAACCGCTGCAAGAACGGCGACCACTATTGGGTCAACGCTTACGTCACGGCGGTCTTCGAGAACAAACAGGTCGTGGGCTTCGAGTCCGTGCGCATCAAGCCGACCGCTGAACAGGTGCGTCGGGCCGAAACGCTCTATAAACGCTTGAACAGCGGCAAAAGCGCGGTGCCAAGCCGTGACAAGTGGCTGCCGATGTTGCAGGACTGGCTGCCATTCATCCTGGTGAGCCAGGTCAGTTTTTTGATTGGCGTGTGGCTGAATTCCCATTGGGGTTTCCTGCTCGCCGCCGCAGTGTCCGTACCGCTTGGCCTGCTAGGGTTGAGCTGGCAACAGCGTGGCCTCAAGCGTCTGCTGCGCCTGGCCGAGCAAACCACCTCCGACCCGTTGATCGCACAGATGTACACCGACAGTCGCGGCGCACAGGCGCGGCTGGAGATGTCGATCCTCAGCCAGGAAGCACGTCTCAAGACCTGCCTCACCCGCCTGCAGGACACCGCCGAGCACCTCAACGCTCAGGCGCGTCAGTCCGACACCCTGGCCCAGGCCAGCTCCACCGGCCTTGAACGTCAGCGCGTCGAAACCGAACAAGTCGCCACCGCCGTCAACCAGATGGCCGCGACCACCCAGGAAGTGGCCAATCACGTGCAGCGCACCGCTGACGCCACGCAACAGGCCAACGAGCTGACCCGTCGCGGCCGCGAGATCGCCAGCGACACCCGCGAAGCCATCCAGCGTCTCTCCGCTTCGGTGGGCGAAACCGGCCTGACCGTGACCCAACTGGCGAAAGACAGCGACGAAATCGGTGGCGTTGTCGACGTCATCAAAGGCATCGCCGATCAGACCAACCTGCTGGCCCTCAACGCCGCGATCGAAGCCGCCCGCGCTGGCGAAATGGGTCGCGGCTTTGCTGTCGTCGCCGATGAAGTCCGCCAACTGGCGCAACGCACCACCGAATCGACCGGCCAGATCCACGCCCTCATCGCCAAGCTGCAACAGACGGCTACCAACGCGGTGCAGACCATGAACACAGGCCGGCGCCAGGCCGAAGAAGGCGTCGAGCAGGTCATGGAAGCCGACAGGGCGTTGGTAGGCATCAGCGACGCAGTGGCCAACATCACCGACATGACCACGCAGATCGCTGCCGCCACCGAAGAGCAAAGCTCGGTGGCAGAAGAAGTCAGCCGTAACATCAGCACCATCGCGCACCTGGCCGACCAGACCTCCGACGAAGCCCGTCGCTCTGCCACGCTCAGTGCCGAACTGACCCAAACTGCTCACACGCAATACTCCTTGGTGGAACGCTTTAACCGCTGAGTGTTGGTGGGTTATGCGAAGGCCCCGGCAGGTTGTCTGCCGGGGCTTTTTCGTTTGTGTTGGGGTTTAAGTAGGACATTTCTGAAAATCATTTGGGGAAGCAGTTTTTGGTTTGGAGCGGGGGTTTGGCTGTTGACAGGATTTGTAGAACTCTATTAGTTGATTATTGAAAGACGATAAATAGTTACCACCATGGGTGGGGTATTTGTTGATCTGGATAATTAATTTTAATGTGCACTCTTTCTGCGGATGGAAGTGGAGGGGTGTGCTTGATGGAGAAACTTTATGAATGAGCAATTTCCTTTCAGCGCCCCACTGGTCACCAAAGCGAGCCCTATCGACGGCCTTTTACAAACCGGGGATTTAACTCAACCCATCCCCGTTGAAATCATCATTTGGAATGGAGCACGTCCAGGCTATATTGTTCAGCTGCGACTTGATGGAGATCTGATTGGAGTCCCGATGGTCGTAGGCAAACAGCAGCCTGGAGAAATGGTACAACTTGAGCTAAGTCACAATAAGCTGTGTGAGAGCGGCAGCTATTTGCTTAGCTTCCAGGCGACAAACAACATCAATGGTGTAACCCGAGAGTCTCCCTCTATCACGCTAAAAGTTCACCGCACCAAACCCGGTGCCACCCTCCTCGCTCCCCTCATCTTCCCCACCGCCACCTTCGGCGATCAACTCGTTGGCCTGCTTCCTGGCTACGCCGGCATGGAGCCGGGCGATGTCATCAAGACATTACTCAATGGCGTCGAAGGCCCGTCCCATATGGTCGAGGCGGAAGAGCTTACCCTCCGGCCCGTCGAAATCGCTTTCAGCCGCGAAGACCTGCAAACCCATGCAGCCGAAACCGTGTCGATCGAATACGTTGTCACCGACCGGGCCGGGAATGCATCCATCACCAGCCTGCCGACCCTGGTTTCACTTAAATTGTAACCAGCTTTCCCGCTATTCAACTGAATACCAAAAGTAACCACCTCCACGCTAATGCGTGGAGGTCTTGTCAACAAAATCGCGAGCGAAAAATAATTTAAATTATTTTTTGGCATCTCGATTCCACAGAACCTACATCTCCGTAGGAAGCGTCTGATGGACTATCAAAATTTTATAGACTACGCGCGATACATAATTATTTAAATCGCTCAAAAACACCGTGAAAAGCGCCGAATTCACATATCAAAAATATATTCAACCACGAATTTTTTTCGGAGAAGCCATGCAATCCCATGCACTTCGCTTGTTTGACAGTCCTATTTTTCGAATCGATCATAGGCATGTGCAGCGCCGCAATCCTACAAGCAAGCGCCAACACCCAATCCTGTAATCCTCGCACTAGCGATCTGATCAAGGAGTTCCAATGGAAGATGAAACGGATATCCAGCCGCCACCCCACTCGCAGCCGAATGAGTCCGATAACGATAACAAGGTAACACTGCCTAATCCGAGAACGACCCGCAGGAAGAAAGGCAAATCACCCGACAAGAGTTCCATCCCGCTCTACGAAGATCTGCAGGCAATACCGCCCGCGGGCAAGAGTGCGGCTGAACAGGCGTTGGTCTACGCCGGCCAGCTTCAGAACGCTCCGGGATTTCCCTGGCATCACGAGATGAAGCACCCGCCTCCGGCGCCGGTATTCGAAGCGCCTTTCATCACCGGTGCCGACCCCGAAGGCCCGACGGACGCACAGCTGCACGTGGGCATCTACATCAATATCCCGCGCTCGCCGAAGCTGTGGTTCGGGGATCACCTGAAGCTGCGCTGGGGCCACAACACCTTCTACACCACCATCGGCAAGGTAGAAGGCCGCAAAGGCCCTCGCCTGGTTCAGTACCTCAACAATGAAACCCTGGCGGACTACGAAAGCGGATGCGTCGAGGTGCGCTATGAAGTGGTACGGCGCGCCAAGCTCGTCGGCATTTCGGAAACGCTGACCGTCAACTTGCCGCGCCTGAGGAAGCGACGCGGCAAGGGCTCACCTCCGGGACGTCCACCGCGACGGCGCCGGATGCAGCCAAAACCCTAAGCCCACGTAAAAAAGCCCCGACTGCATCGCTGCAGCCGGGGCTTCAAAACCGCTTTTCAACTAGCTGACGCGCGCGTCAGAACGCCAGACGCACACCCACGTTCGCACCCCAAGGCTGCTCAACATGCTCACCCTTCATGTAATCGAAATCAGCGTGCACCTGGAATCGCTCGGACAGCGACACCGAAAGGCCGGCGCCCAGTTCCGCCCGGGAGCCAAACAGATCGTTGTCGAAACGCTGACCGTTCACGCTGACGTCATTACTGCGGGAAAACTCGTGGGCCCACGCCACCCGTGCATACGGTTTGACAACGCCGCCGTCCTTCAGGGCGAAGCTGCGTCCCACGGTACTGCCGACTTTACCCAGCACCGACTGTGTCTGGTTGGTTCTGGCCTGCATGCCGTTGTCCAACGTGTAGCTGCTGCCATCGATCCAGACGCTGGACACCTGCGCAAACGGCTCGACGAAATACTCATCGCCCAGCTTAATGTGCTTGCCGACTTCCAGCGACCCGCCCAATGCCTTGCTGCTGTAATCGCCCTTGGCTTTGGTGCCATCGCTCATCGCCACCTTGGACTCGTTATGGAACTGGTTGAGTTTCAGCACGCCATCCAAGTAATAACCGCCCTCCGACAACCACGTGCCATACGCGCCCATGTAGTAGCTATCGACCTGGCCCGAAGTGCCTCGGCCGATGTCCAGATCCGACTTGCTGTAACCCCCCATCAAACCGAGCAACAGCTGACCGTTGCCCACCGGCACCGGCGCATCCGCACCGAACGACAGCCCCTGCTGCTTCTGGCTGTAATCAACGCCGGAATCCAGCGCCGCATTGAAGCGACTGCCATACGTCCGCATCCAGCCGCCGCCCTGCTCCTGGCCGCGCACTTCACCCATGCGACTGCGCAACGTCGTCAACTCGCTGTTCCACACCGTCGGTGCCGTGTTGAACAACGCCAGCGCACTTTTCGTGGAAGGACTGATCTCCTTGCCGGACCCGACGATGAACCAGTCCGTCCCCTGGCGCTCAAGCTCGTAGGAATACACCCCAAGATCCGCCCGACCGCCCACGAGCCCGAACTCGGCATCCCCGCCTTCGGTGTGAACCACCTGCAGCGGGTCGAACTCGGCAGGGACGGCTTCGATGCCGGTGTTCTGAATATGCAGGCGATGCCTGCCCGAGGCTTCCCCATTCACGCTGAGCAAATCACCGGTGCCGTCGTCCAGGTTGATACGCATATCGAACAGCCCGGAGCCGGACAGCTCGCCCAGGGAAAGCGAATGAAAGCCGTCTCCGGTGAAGCCAACACTGCCGCCGTCCATCGCAAGCGAGTTAACGCTGTTATCCGCCGCAAGCTGCCAGCGGCCACTGGAATCGATGGCCACGGAATTGCCATTGACAATATTCCCGTTCAACTGCGCGTGATTGCGCAGCACCACATTGAGGGTGCTGGTGTCGTCGGCGACGAAATCACCGGAGAGGGTGCTGTTGATCACTTTGACGTTCGCGGTGCTTTCTTGATCCACGTCCACGAGGCGACCGTTGCCCGCCTGCAGCACAGAATTATCAGTAATCACAATCTGACCCACTGTTGTCTCTGTTTCAAATATGGAGCTCTTCGTTACTTTGATAGCCGAACCCACAGTTGCCGAAACGGTGGAACCGTCAATGTGCACTCGGTTAAGTTGCTCACTGAGACCATGAGTGCCATTGATGATGCGGATTCCGGATTCGCTTCCTGCAACATGGCTTCCCTCGGTAATTCGCGCAGTGCCACCAGCAAGTTTCAGGCCGGCGTTACCGTCTTGGTCGCTAAGTGTTCCAGTCCCTGTTATCGACGAATTTGCCAGCCGTATTTCTCCCGTCGTGCCCACCGCTCCTCCGAAACCTATACCTGTAACCGTACTGTTTTTGAGAGTCACTACAGATGGGGATACGAGATCAGTTCCCGTGAGATAGAGACGCACCCCGATGCCATCAACGTTGCTTACAGTCGAATCCTCGATAAACACTTCCCCGGAGTGAACGCTTATTCCATCACGTACCAAGCTGCGATTGACATTCAATGTGGAGTTCTGAATCTCAACCCAGTCTATGGAAGCGCCGTTTACCAAGTTCAATTCGCCGCCGTTTATCACTCTGAAATTTCCGGCATTGAGGACTCCATCAAGGGTTCGTGTTACTCCGTCGACCTCATACACCGGGATTTCCTTTCCATCAACAAGCTCCGTTTTCAATCGAATAGACACCTCGTCTGCATCCGTTGAGAGGTCGAGAGGAAGGTCTATAGCTGATTTAGCGAACAAAAGAGGTGAAAAAAGACCTACGGATAAGCCCAACACGTTCCGTTGAAACGTTGCAGGCGTGAAATCTTTGAGTGACAGCATTACTACCTCCATTACATGAGGCTTGGATTTTGCAAAGCAATTGACACTCGACGGAGCTAGCTCAAGTTTTTTTGAAGTGGGAAATTTCCCAAACTTTTGACGGAAGAGGCCTACACCAAAATAGTACCTAAACCCGACTGCACTGTGCGATGACAAAGGACAGCCGCATGACCTCTGCCTTCGATGCTACACAAAAGTCTTACAGCAAACTCAGACCCTAAAAAAAATCTAAAAAAATGCATTGACCTATGACATAAACCTCTATTAGTTAAATAGGGAGCTGGTCATTAACCAGTCCAACAATCATAAAAACAGAGCAGTCTGTTTAAACATCTAGAAAGCAAAGGAAAACCCATGAAAACTTCATCCCAATCGCCAATCATCATTAATACTCGGCAAGAGCGAGCACCTATTCCATTGGACGCTCCCGATATCGCGGTCGCGTTCCACGATGAAGACAATTTTGGCCTGATCCCAGTAAGTGAACTAGGCAGTAATCTGACTCTGGACTTAAAAGTCTGGGAAGCTGCACGTCCAGGATTTACATATCGACTTGTATGGGACGACGTGCTGACGGGCCCTGAAAAGATCATTCAGGATACGGACGTCCCGGGTAATCCTCTCACCCTTGAAATCCCTGTGACGTTACTGAGTGAGGGGAAGCACACAGCGGGCTATCGAGTATTTAACCCCGCAACAGAATATGAGAATTTATCGGATCCTTTCCCGGTAGTGATCGATAAAACTGAGCCAGGCAAGCCGGAATTATCAGCTATCCACTTCCCGGTAGAGGTTCAAAATGGACTGACGGCAGCAGAACTGGCCCAACTTGGCGACCAAGTTGACGCTCATGTGGCCGGTTACACAGGTATGGCCAAGCACGATCTGATACGAAGCATGTGGGGTGACATCGAAGGACCCGTCGCAGTAGTGAACGAAGACGATATGGGTTTGAACAAGGTGGTACTGAGCTTTTCAGGCGATTTCTTACGCGCCATTCCCCCTGGCGTCCAGGCAGTAAAATACGACGTCGTAGATCGGGCGGGAAACATTTCCAAACCGTCGATCCCTGTAGATATTTTGCTGTTGCTTGAACAGCTGCCTGAAAACTATCCGGCACCTCTCCTTGATCCGGCTATCGGTGATGTCATTGAATACACTGAAGCTCGAGCTGGCGTAAGGATTGATATCCCCCATTACCCAGGGGCACAAGCCTTCGACCAGATCACTCTATTTTGGGGTGCGGATAAACCCATGCTGCCGGTACAACTTCCGCCAGAGAGTGAGGGTGAGGACATTGTCCTATCCGTCCGTGTGCCCTACGAAACAATTGCACTTACCCCCCTTGGAAATATCTCAATCAGTTACGAGGTCGTGCGCCAGAACCAGCTCACCGGTTCATCGCTGAGCACTCAAGCTGAAGTATTTCTGACACTCCCGATTGCAGAGCCAGCATTCGCCCCGGTTGTTCAGGGCACGAGCCTGAACAACCCTGACAAAACTGATAACTTCATTGATGAAGATGACTACGAGCTCAATGCGCGTGCCATTGTCAAGTGGGATCCACAGTTCCGGATCAATGACGATATCAATCTATTCTGGGGTGAGCAGTCAAGATTGCAGTGGTATCAGATTAAAGAAGAAGACATCGCAGCAGGACGAGATTTAATTATCCCTGTTGCGAACTCAATCATGAAGGCGCAGGGTACCGGCGCTGAAATCCCAGTTCGATACGCCGTAGTTCGTGCTGGTAACCCCAACGCCGTAATGTCTACTACACAGCTGATCACAGTCCGCTCAAAAGAGGAACTACCGGGCGGAGCTGAAGGGATCGACGGTCCTGCGTTCAAACTTACCGCAGCGGGGCTTATCTCTCTTACCGTTGCGGCAAACGGAACAGATGGGCACGTCGCTCCCTACGCAAACATCGCGGAGAATCAGAAGCTTTTCTTCACCTTCCGAGGATTTGACGAAAGCAACAACCCTGTTGATGCAGCCACTTTCACCGCGACGAGGGAACTGGACGATATCGACATTGTGAACGGCTACAGTTTTCATGTCCCATTTAATACGCTAAGAACCGTATGCGCTGGGTATTGCGAGGCCTACGTGAGAGTAGAACCCGCCCCAGGCAGTAATCAAAGTGCTGTTACATCTAAACTAACGCGCGTGCCAATTGATATGCGCGAAGCAATTGAAACCACATGCACCATCCGATTCGACTAACTATTAACCACCGCAGGGCAGCGCAAGCTGCCTTGCCCTCTTACCACAAATGAAGGAATACAAGATGAATAGTCAGAATATCAATGAGCTCCGCGCGCCCATCCCCCTTGACTTGCCAAAGGTACCTGCGGCTATTGATGACGGTCTGATACCAATCGAGCGGCTGGACTCGCCTCTTAACGTCAACTTTCCAGTCTGGGCAGCTGCGGTGCCTGGCCATACATATGAGCTAGTCTTCGATGGCGATAAAATTCCGCCCCAGAAAGCTGTCGTTGGGGCCGACAAGCCAGGGGATATTCTCACTGTAGAGGTGCCAGTAGCGCTGTTGACCGAAGGCACTCACCAAGTTTCATATCGCGTTTATAACCCGAACACAGATTTTGAGAATTTCTCCGGCACAACCCCAATCCAAATCGACCGAACCGCCCCAGGCGCACCGCAACTCGGCCCCATCATTTTTCCCGACGTCATCCAGAACGGTCTCACCTCTTCCGAGCTGGAAGGCCTCAACAACATCCTCCCGGGCAAGATTGCAGGCTACAGCGGCATGGCCGCAGGGGACGAAATCCGCACCTATTGGGGTCCGATGGAAGGGCCGATGACCGTCGTTGATGCCAACGACATGGGCCTGAACCGGGTGATGGTGGACTTCACGCGTCCGTTCATGGAACTGTCGGACTGCCAGACTTCCGCGGTCACCTACACCGTGACCGACCGTGCGGGTAATCTGTCGATGGTCTCTGATCCGGTGATGATCCAGCTCGACCTGGGCATGCGCCGACCTCTGCCGGCACCGGTGATCCGCGAAGCCAAGGGTCAGGTTCTGGACCCGGCCGATGCGGCGAATGGCGCCACCTTGGTGATCGATACCACGGCTGATCTGCGCGAAGGCGAAACAGTCGTTGCTCAGTGGAACGGTCCGAAGGGCAACGATCGCCAAGAGAAGATTATTTCGGCCGCCGAAGCCGGCCAGGCGCTGGCTCTGGTGTTCCCTAACAGTGTAGTCACGGTCAATGACGGGCAAAACGTCGAGGTGTCGTACACCGTGACGCGCGGCAGCGGCATCGTGCAGGAGTCGGCCAAACTTGCGCTGAAGATCATGAGCGCCGCGCTGGAACTGCCCGCGCCAACCGTCGACACAGTCGGCCCGGACGGCATTCTGCGTCCTTCACTGATTACCGGCTGGGAAGCGATCGTGCGTGTCAGTTATCGCGGGATGGACCCTCGGGATCTGGTGCGAGTGCGCTGGGTCGGCGCGCGTACGTTTGAAACCATGATGATGAATGTCGGTGGCATGACCGAACTGGTTTTCGGCGTGCCCAAGATGCTGATCGAGATGAGTATCGGCAGCACCGCGACGCTGACCTACATCGTGACGCGCAATGGCGTCGACATGGAATCTGTGCCGCTTCAACTGTCGGTGCGCGAGGGCATGATGTTCGACACATCACCGGTTACCCTGGCCGGTAAAATTTACCTGCTGCCCGCCCATCCTGCGTTGCTCCCGACCTTTCCGACAGGCACCACTGTCCATCGCATCGCCAGCGGCGGTCGCCCTCCTTATACCTATTCGACCAGCGATGCGAAGGTGGCAGCCGTGGCAGCTTCCGGCTGGACGTCGGTGCGCGGCAACGGCGTCGCAACCATCACGGTCACCGATTCAGCGGGCGAACAGCAGAGTTACGACGTAACCGTCACCGGCGTCATCGAATGCCACGGCGTGGGCTCCGGCAACTACACCCAGATCTCCAACGCCGCCAACCGCATCGGCGGGCGTATCCCGAGCATCCACGAGCTGATCGAGATCTATAACGCCTACGGCAACCGCTGGCCGATGGGCAACGCCAACTATTGGTCCTCCACCGTCGCCAAGAACGTGTTCGGCGCGAAGTGGTATTACGTAAAGAACCTCAACACCGGCAAGGACTACAAACTGCTCCACATCAATTCCAGCCTGGGCGTTGCTATTCGCTAATTAGCTAATTCGCTAATCCGCTAATCCGCTAATCCGCTAATCCGCTAATCCGCTAATCCGCGAATCAGCCACTCACGCGCGCCAGCACGCTTCAGACACGTAAGCAGCACCCCCTTTCAAAGACGTCGTCGCCACCCGACGGCGTCTTACACGTGCAGCGCCCACGCCGCCCTTAAAATCCACTCAAGGAAACCTCGGAAAAATGCCCGCAAACCCTCCTCTTCAACGGCCGCGAGCACCAGCGGCGCGCGGCACGTTCAGCGCAACCGTCAACGGCCACCCCTTCATCACCCACCGCCTGAGCGCCATGGCGTGCCTGCGCCCGGGTCGGTCGGATCCACGCACCTGCCAAATCTGGAAGATCCTCGCCACCGGCACGGTTCGCCGGCACCGCACCATGATCGGCCTGTTCATCGACCAGACAGTGCAACCCGGCAGCTACAACTTGCTGCGCAACGAACAGATCACCGTCATCTATCACCTCACCCCCACGCGGATGGCGAAGATTTATCACTCCCGCGATCTGCAGCAAGGCAACCTGACGCTGTTGGGCTGCGATGCCACTTCAGGAGAGCTGCACGGCAACTTCGAGTTTGCCGTCCCGACCAAGGACTTTCACGTGACCGACGGCCTGTTCGACCTGGTCTGTGACCTTAACGCCGAGGAACATCCCGCTATCCGATCAGCCGGCGCGCCATAAGCCCGGCGATTTCCTGCATGCACGCCTCGACACTGAGGCCCGATGATTTCAACGGTTTGAGGTCATGGTTGGCCGTCGGCACCCAATGCACCTCGATGGCTTTCGACAGCTCGTACCCTTCAACCGCCTCTCGATTGCCCAACGCATCGCGTTCGCCCTGAACGATCAGCGTCGGCGTCCGCAGTCCCGCCAGGTGCGCGACCCGCGGCTTCTCGGGTTTACCTGCCGCGTAGAACGGATAGCCCAGACAGAACAAGCCATCGGCTTCGACTTCGTCAGCGATGACGCTGGCCATGCGTCCGCCCATTGATTTGCCCCCGATCGCCACTCGTCCGCCCACACCCCCACGCACCGCGGCGTACACCCCATGCCAGCACTCCAGCAACTTCGGTTGGGGATTGGGCGGTCGTCTGCGCCCGTCGATTCGGCGCTGGGCCATGTAGGGGAATTCAAAGCGCAGCACGCCAACACCCAAGGCCGCCAGGCGCGTGGCAATGTCGTTCATGAAGTCGCTGTCCATCGGGGCGCCCGCGCCGTGGGCGAGAATCAGCGTGGATGGCGTGTCCGCCGCCTGGCCGGTGGGCGCATCCCAGATCCAGCCGTGTTCTTGCGCCAGCTGCGCGCAGTGATCGGCCGTTCGCTTCGCCGCGTGTTGTTTGCTCATGCAGGTCTCTTTTACCAAAACATCGACCACCCGCCGACTAAGGCGAGCACCACGGCCGGCATTATGCAGCAACGTCGGGGTGCCATGACCCTGCCCGCCGTTTGCCCTGCTCCGACAGCAAGGGTTCAGCTCCTGGGCGTTAGTCTGGCCCGGCACTTCGGCAACGAGCACCGAATCCTGAGCGCCCCAACCTGCACACAACCGGGCGGTTTCATCGACGGAATATGCTTTTTGTCCGCTCCGGACGATCACCCGTGACGATCGCCGGCCTTTCTGCCAGCTCGGGCCAAATATTTTTTGGGCAGATAAAAGTGCCAATGTCAGCGGCTTTTTGTATACAACTTTGCAGTCGAAATGCTCTCTCGATGCACAGGAACGGCAGGCAGAGAAGCGTTTCAGCTATCTCCGGAAATGGTTGATCGCCGCGTCCCGCCAAGGACGCGGCAACTTTCCGTCGAGCGCGGCCAAGTGTCGCAGGCGCTGTTCCAAAGCCTTCCCTCCGCGATCATTCGCGTCTAAGCTGTGTCCGCACAGTGGACCGGCGACAGCTAGCCACAGGCCCAGCAACAAGATTGTGCCCGGCAACGCAGCCCTCTTGCAGACAAGCAGCCCCAGCGCTGTTTTCACCCGCAGGGTTGTATCCAATCCCTCCCACTCACGCGCGCGATCCAGCTCGACCTGTCTTCCTTCCCTCAGGCCACTCAGCCAGAACCCTATTGCGCTTCGGCAAACGGGCCTCTGCGTGCACCGCGTCCCTCGCTTCCGTCTATTCCCAGCCACGCCACTGCGTGATGGGTTACGCGCGATCGAAGGTGCGGCTGTGACCACACTAATAAAATACACACCGTGGAACCTGACATGAGCACAGCACCCAGCCCGACTGCTTATAACTACAAGGTCGTCCGCCAGTTCGCCATCATGACGGTGGTCTGGGGCATCATCGGCATGGGCCTGGGCGTCTTCATCGCCGCCCAGCTCGTGTGGCCTGACCTGAATTTCGGTTTGCCGTGGACCACATTCGGTCGACTGCGCCCCCTTCATACCAACCTGGTGATTTTCGCGTTCGGCGGCTGTGCCTTGTTCGGCACTTCCTATTACGTCGTCCAGCGCACCTGTCAGGCGCGACTGATTTCCGACGGCCTGGCGGCCTTTCATTTCTGGGGCTGGCAGGCGGTGATCATCGGCGCCATCGTCACCCTGCCGATGGGCTACACCACCACCAAGGAATACGCCGAGCTCGAATGGCCGATCGCGATCCTGCTGGCGATTGTCTGGATCGCCTACGGCGCGGTGTTCTTCGGCACCATCGTCAAGCGCAAGACCCGACACATTTACGTCGCCAACTGGTTCTACGGCGCGTTCATCGTGGTGACGGCGATGCTGCACATCGTCAACCACATCTCGCTGCCGGTGAGCCTGTTCAAGTCGTACTCGGCCTATGCCGGCGCCACCGACGCGATGATCCAGTGGTGGTACGGGCACAACGCTGTGGGCTTTTTCCTCACCACCGGTTTTCTCGGGATGATGTATTACTTCGTGCCGAAACAGGCCGAACGCCCGATCTATTCCTATCGCCTGTCCATCGTGCATTTCTGGGCGCTGATCACCCTGTACATCTGGGCCGGCCCGCACCATCTGCACTACACCGCCCTGCCCGACTGGGCGCAATCGCTGGGCATGGTGATGTCGATCATCCTGCTCGTGCCGAGCTGGGGCGGCATGATCAACGGCATGATGACCCTCTCGGGCGCGTGGCATAAATTGCGCACCGACCCGATTCTGCGGTTCCTGGTGCTGTCGCTGGCGTTCTACGGGATGTCGACGTTCGAGGGCCCGATGATGGCGATCAAGACCGTCAACTCGCTCTCTCACTACACCGACTGGACCATCGGCCACGTTCACGCCGGCGCGCTGGGCTGGGTGGCGATGATCTCCATCGGCGCCGTCTACCACATGATCCCGAAACTCTACGGCCGTGCGCAGATGCACAGCGTTGCGCTGATCAACACGCACTTCTGGCTCGCCACTGTCGGCACCGTCCTCTACATCGCCGCGATGTGGGTCAACGGCATCACCCAAGGCCTGATGTGGCGCGCCATCAACGACGACGGCACCCTCACCTACTCGTTTGTCGAAGCCCTGCAGGCCAGTCATCCGGGCTACATCGTCCGCGCGTTGGGCGGAGGAATTTTCGCCAGCGGCATGCTGTTCATGGCCTACAACGTGTTTCGCACCATTCGTGCAGCGAACACGGAAGAAGCGGAAGCCGCCGCACAGATTGCCGTCGTGGGGGCCCACTGATGATCAAGCACGAAGCACTGGAAAAGAACATCGGCCTGCTGTCGATCTTCATGGTCATCGCGGTGGCGGTGGGCGGGCTGACCCAGATCGTTCCGCTGTTCTTTCAGGACGTCACCACCCTGCCCGTCGAAGGCATGAAGCCGCGCCCGGCGCTGGAACTCGAAGGCCGCGACGTCTACATCGCCAACGGCTGCGTCGGTTGCCATTCGCAGATGATCCGGCCGTTCCGCGCCGAAACCGAGCGCTACGGGCATTACTCGGTGGCCGGTGAAAGCGTCTGGGATCACCCGTTTCTGTGGGGTTCCAAACGCACCGGGCCGGACCTGGCCCGGGTCGGCGGGCGCTACTCGGATGACTGGCACCGCGCGCATTTGAGCAACCCGCGGGACTTGGTGCCGGAGTCGATCATGCCGGCCTACCCCTTCCTGACGGACACCAGGATCGACGGCGCGCTGACCGGCAAGAAGATGGAAGTGCTGCGCAGCCTGGGCGTGCCGTACACCGATGCCGACATCGCCGGCGCAGCCGACGCGGTGAAGGGCAAGACCGAAATGGATGCGCTGGTGGCCTACCTTCAGGGCTTGGGCACCCTCATCAAGAGCAAACGGTGATCGCCATGGACATGGGAACAATACGAGGCCTGGGCACCGTCGTCGTGATGGTGGCCTTCATTGGTCTGGCGCTGTGGGTATTCAGCCCGCGGCGCAAGGCGGAATTCGACGATGCGACGCTGCTGCCGTTTGCCGATGATCCGGAGGCGATTGCGCAGGTCAGGCAGGCTCAAGACCAGAGCAAAGCCCACGCCCCGTCAACACCCGAAAGGAGCCAGAAACCATGAGCGCCTTCTGGAGCATTTACGTCACGGTGCTGACGCTGGGCACGATCTTCGCGATGGGCTGGCTGCTGATCGCCACGCGCAAGGGCCAGCGCACCGACACCACCGATGAAACCGTCGGCCATGCGTTCGATGGCATCGAGGAGTACGACAACCCGCTGCCCAAGTGGTGGTTCTGGTTGTTCATCGGCACCCTTATTTTCGCCCTGGGCTACCTCGCGTTCTACCCTGGGCTGGGTAACTGGACGGGGCTGCTGCCGGGTTACGACTACGCCGACAACGACAAGAAAATCCCGTTTTCCGACGGCACGACCGGCTGGACCGGCGTGCACGAGTGGGAGAAGGAGATGGCGCAATCCGAGGCGCGCTTCGGGCCGATCTTCGCCAAATTCGCAGCGATGCCCATTGATGAGGTGGCCAAAGATCCGCAAGCGCTGAAAATGGGCGCCCGATTGTTCGCGTCCAATTGCTCGGTCTGCCACGGCTCCGACGCCAAGGGTGCTTACGGCTTCCCCAACCTGACCGATGCCGACTGGCGCTGGGGCGGCGATGCGCAGAGCATCAAAACCTCCATCATGAACGGCCGTCACGCCGTGATGCCGGCGTGGGGTGCGGTGATCGGCGATCAAGGCGTGCGGGACGTCTCGGCCTATGTGCTGACGCAACTGGGTGGCCGCACGCTGCCCGCCGACGCGAACGCCGACCCGGCGGCGGGCCAGAAAATCTACGCCACCACCTGCGTCGCCTGCCACGGCCCGCAGGGCAAAGGCGTTGCTGCATTGGGCGCGCCAGACCTGACCCACCCCGGCGCGTTCATTTACGGCGCCAGCTTTGCCCAGTTGCAACAGACCATCCAGTACGGCCGCCAGGGCCAGATGCCGGCACAGGCTTTGCTGCAGGGAAACGACCGGGTGCACCTGCTGGCGGCTTACGTGTATAGCCTGTCCCATGAGGACGAACCGGCGGCAAAGCCCGAGTGAGGGATATTGCCGTCGCACACGCTGATGATTCGGCCCGAAGGGCGTAGGACGCTGCCATGAGCAACCAGATTCCGCTGCACAACGTCACGCCGCCGACTGACAAGGACGGCGACACCGTTGACCTGTATGCCTCGCGGGAGAAGATCTACACCCGCGCGTTCACCGGGGTGTTCCGCAATCTGCGCATGGGGGGCGGCTTTGTGCTGTTCCTGCTGTATTTCGGCACGGTCTGGCTTAACTGGGGCGCGCATCAGGCCGTGTGGTGGAACCTGCCGGAGCGCAAGTTTTACATCTTCGGCGCGACGTTCTGGCCGCAGGATTTCATTTTGCTGTCGGGCATCCTCATCGTCAGCGCGTTCGGGCTGTTCTTCATTACCGTGTTCGCCGGGCGGGTCTGGTGCGGTTACACCTGCCCGCAAAGCGTGTGGACGTGGGTGTTCATGTGGTGCGAAAAGGTCACCGAAGGCGACCGCCATCAGCGCATCAAACTCGACAAGGCGCCCATGGACGGCAACAAGTTCGCGCGCAAGTGTGCCAAGCACAGCCTCTGGCTGCTGATCGGCCTCGTCACTGGCCTGACCTTCGTCGGCTACTTCTCGCCCATCCGCCAACTGCTGGTGGATTTCTTCACCGGGCAGGCCGATGGCTGGGCGTATTTCTGGGTCGGTTTCTTCACCCTCGCCACCTACGCCAACGCCGGCTGGCTGCGCGAACAGGTGTGCATCTATATGTGCCCCTACGCGCGCTTTCAGAGCGTGATGTTCGACAAGGACACCCTCATCGTTTCCTACGACCCACGTCGGGGCGAGCCACGGGGCGCGCGCAAGAAGGAAACGGACTACAAGACTGAAGGCCTAGGCGACTGCATCGATTGCACGATGTGCGTGCAGGTCTGCCCCACCGGCATCGACATCCGCGATGGTTTGCAGATTGAATGCATCGGTTGCGCGGCGTGCATCGACGCCTGCGACGCGATCATGGACAAGATGGATTACCCCCGCGGCCTGATCAGTTACACCACCGAGCACAACCTTTCCGGGCAAGTGACCAATACACTGCGGCCTCGGTTGATCGGCTATGCGGTCGTGTTGCTGGCAATGATCGGCGTGCTCACTAGCGCGTTTCTCACCCGCTCGCTGGTGGGTTTCGACGTCAGCAAGGACCGCACGCTGTACCGGGAAAACGCCGAGGGCCGGATCGAAAACGTCTACAGCCTGAAGATCATGAACAAGGATCAGATCGACCACACGTACGTGCTCGACGCCAGCGGGCTGCCGGACCTGAAGCTGCAAGGCCGCCGCGAGATCAAGGTGGCGGCGGGCGAGATCGTCAGCCTGCCGGTTGAGCTGTCGGTCGCGCCCGAGCAACTGCCGTCGAGCACCAACGAGGTCAGTTTCGTTCTCAGGGATAGTGAGCACAGCGACACTGAAGTCCACGCCAAGAGCCGTTTCATCGGCCCGTCCATTCGCTGAGAGAGGTCGGAAATGACCCCAGTCACCGCAGCAACACCTTGGCACCGGCATTTATGGCCGTGGATCATCATCGGCATTCTGACCTGCTCGGTGGCATTGACCCTGGCCATGGTCACCATCGCCGTCACCCACCCGGACAACCTCGTCACCGACAATTATTACGAGGCCGGGAAAGGCATCAACCGTTCCCTGGATCGCGAGTTGCTGGGTCAGTCCCTCAACCTGCAAGCCCGCGTGGGCCTTGATGAGCTGACCGGCGAAGTGGATGTGCAACTGAGCGGCGCCAGTCAGCCGGAAACCCTGGTGCTGAACCTGATCTCCCCGACCCAGCCGGACAAGGACCGCAAAACCGTGCTGGCGCGTAATCCTTCGCAGCCGGGGCGTTATGTCGGGCAGGTGAGCGACAGGATCGAAGGCCGGCGCTTCGTCGAATTGCTGGGGGTGGAGAACGGCCAGACCTGGCGCCTGTTCGAAGAAGAACGGATCGTCCCCGGGCAGCCACTGACCCTGGGCGACGAGCCGATTCAGGGCGCGGGCAGGCATTGATGTGAACGCCACCGACATACAAACCCTGCGGTCTTGCTACCACTGCACGTTGCCGGTCCCGCCGGGCGGGCGCTTCGTCGCGTCGGTGCTGGGCGCGGCGCGCGAGTTTTGCTGCCCCGGTTGTCAGGCCGTGGCCAATGCCATCGTCGCCGGTGGGCTGGAAAGCTATTACCTGCACCGCAGCGAAGCGTCGGTCAATCCGCAGGTGTTGCCCACCCTCTTGGCCGATGAGCAGGCCCTCTTTGATCGTCCTGATGTGCAGGCGCCTTTTGTTCGCCATGAGTCCCCCGCGAGCGATATCGCCGGCGATGTGGCTGAAACGACGCTGATGATCGAAGGCATCACCTGCGCCGCCTGCGGCTGGCTGATCGAGCGCCACCTGCGCACGTTGCCCGCCGTGGTCGAGGCGCGGCTGAACCTGTCCAGTCATCGCCTGCACCTGCGATGGCATGACGTGGGGTTGCCCTTGAACGAGGTGCTGTCCGAGCTGCGCAGCATCGGCTACGCCGGCCACCCTTATCAGGCGGACAAAGCAACCGAGCTGCTGGCCCGGGAAAATCGCCGCAGCCTGCGCCAACTGGGCGTTGCCGGGCTGCTGTGGTTTCAGGCGATGATGGCGACCATGGCGACCTGGCCAGAATTCAACATCGACCTCAGCCCCGAGATGCACACGATCCTGCGCTGGGTGGCGATGTTTCTGACGACGCCCATCGTGTTTTACAGCTGTGCGCCGTTCTTCAAAGGGGCGCTGCGCGACCTGCGCGCCCGCCATCTGACCATGGACGTTTCGGTGTCGCTGGCGATTGGCGCGGCGTACCTCGCGGGCCTCTGGACGGCGGTCACCGGCGTGGGCGAATTGTATTTCGACGCCGTCGGCATGTTCGCGCTGTTCGTGCTCACCGGCCGCTACCTGGAACGCCGCGCCCGGGAACGCACCCGCTTAGCGACGGCGCAACTGGTCAATCTGCTGCCGGCTTCCTGCCTGCGGCTGAACGCGGACGGCCAGACCGAGCGCGTCTTGACCCATCAGTTGCGTCTGCACGATCAGGTGGTGGTCCACCCCGGCGCGATGTTGCCGGCGGACGGCCGAATCATCGCGGGTCGGTCGAGCATCGACGAATCGCTGCTCACCGGCGAGTACCTGCCGCAGCCCCGTCAGGTGGGAGACGCCGTCACCGCCGGCACCGCCAATATTGAAAGCGTGCTGACGGTGGAAGTGCTCGCGTTGGGCGCTGACACGCGGCTTTCCGCCGTCGTCCGATTGCTGGAGCGCGCCCAATCCGAGAAGCCGCCCCTCGCGCAGATGGCCGATCGCGCAGCGCAGTGGTTCCTGCTGATCTCGCTGGTGCTGGCGGCGTGTGTCGGCGTGGTCTGGTGGCAGCTCGACGCAAGCCGCGCGTTCTGGATTGTGCTGGCGATGCTCGTCGCCACCTGCCCGTGCGCTTTGTCGCTGGCGACGCCCACCGCCCTGACGGCCGCCACCGGCACGCTGCATAAACTCGGGCTGCTGCTCACCCGCGGCCATGTGCTGGAAGGGCTGAACCGGATCGACACGGTGATCTTCGACAAGACCGGCACGCTGACCGAAGGACGCCTGACGTTAAGGGCCATTCGCAGCCTCGGCACGCTGGGCAGTGACGACTGTTTGAGCCTGGCGGCGGCCCTGGAAACTCGGTCTGAACACCCGATTGCCGGGGCGTTCGGCAAGACGCCGCTGACCGCTGAAGGGGTCGTTGCCACGCCGGGGCTGGGGCTCGAAGGCGTCGTTGATGGGCGCCCGTTACGCATCGGTCAACCCGGGTTTGTCTGCGCCTTGAGTGGCGTCGCCGTGCCATTGATGCCCGACGAGCCCGGTCAGTGGTTGCTGCTGGGGGATGACACGCAGGCCCTCGCCTGGCTGGTGCTTGATGATCGGCTGCGGGACGACGCGGCGGCGCTGGTCGAGGCGTGCAAACACCGCGGCTGGCAGACGTTGTTGCTGTCCGGCGACAGCTCGCCCATGGTGTTCACTGTCGGGAGTCAGCTGCAGATTGACGAAGTCGTGGGCAGCCTGCGGCCCGATGACAAACTGGCCATTCTTCAGCGGCTGCGGGCCGAGGGCCGGACGATTCTGGTGATCGGCGACGGGGTTAATGATGTGCCGATGCTGGCGGCGGCCGACATCAGCATCGCCATGGGTTCGGCCACCGACCTGGCCAAGACCAGCGCGGACGCGGTGTTGTTGTCGAACCGTCTGCACGTGTTGGTGGAGGCTTTTGGCCTCGCTCGGCGCACACGGCGGATCATTGTGGAAAATCTGGCGTGGGCCGGGCTGTACAACGGGCTGGTGCTGCCCTTCGCGGCGCTGGGCTGGGTCACGCCGTTGTGGGCGGCGGCCGGGATGTCGGTGAGTTCGCTGGTGGTGGTGTTGAATGCCTTGCGTCTGACACGGATCAAGCATCGGCCCGTCGATCCGCTCCCAGCCGGGCTAAGCCGATCGGTGCCCGCATGAATGTACGACCCAACCCGGAGGCCCGATGCCTGCGCTCTACATCATGATTCCGGTGGCGCTGCTGATTGTGGCGGTGGCGATTTACGTCTTTTTCTGGGCAGTGGACAGCGGTCAGTACGACGACCTGGACGGCCCGGCTCACAGCATTCTGTTCGACGATCAGGATCCGGGGCACAAGGCCGGAGTGGATGAGGTGTCGGGGAAAGAAAAATCGGGCGATAAGCAGGATTCAGCCAAATGAACCCGGTCCCTGTGGGAGTGAGCTTGCTCACGAAGGCTGACTATCGACCGCTGGATATCTGTCGGATGTACCGACTTCTTCGCGAGCAAGCTCGCTCCCACCCTCCACGGGTCGGCAGATACATCGGCGGTGTCGTCGCGCTTGATGCGATCTCATGTCGGACGACCGGGGTGGCGCTCCACCTTGCTCACGAAGGATTAGGCCACGTGAACCCGGCCCCTGTGGGAGTGAGCTTGCTCACGAAGGCTGACTATCGACCGCCGGATAACCGTCGGATGTACCGACCTCTTCGCGAGCAAGCTCGCTCCCACCCTCCACGGGTCGGCAGATACATCTGCGGTGTCGTCGCGCTTGATGCGATCTCATGTGGGACGACCGGGGTGGCGCTTCATGTTGCTCACGAAGGATTCGGCCAAGTGAACCCGGCCCCTGTGGGAGTGAGCTTGCTCACGAAGGCTGACTATCGACCGCTGGATAACTGTCGAATGTACCGACCTCTTCGTGAGCAAGCTCACTCCCACAGTCCATGTGTTGGCAGATACATCTGCGGTGTGGTCAGGCTTGATGCATTCTCATGTGGGACGACCGGGGCGGCGCTTCACCTTGCTCGCGAAGACGTCCGTGCAATCACTGCCAGACGTTCAGGCCGAAACCATGCATGACCTCCTCCCCCAACTCCTCTCTGCCTTCGTCCTTGGCTTGCTCGGCGGTGGCCATTGCCTGGGCATGTGCGGCGGGCTGATGGGCGCGCTCACCTTTGCCATCCCCAAGGAGCAACGCAGCCGACGCCTGCGCCTGCTGCTGGCCTACAACGTCGGACGTGTTTTCAGCTACGCCTGTGCGGGATTGCTGATGGGCCTGCTCGGGTGGGCGGTCGCCAACAGTCCGGGGGCGATGCTGTTGCGGGTGATCGCCGGGCTGCTGATGATCACCATGGGCCTGTACCTGGCCGGATGGTGGAGCGGCCTGACCCGCATCGAAGGATTGGGCCGCGGGGTCTGGCGTTACCTGCAACCGCTGGCCAGCCGCCTGATGCCGGTGTCGACGATCCCCCGGGCTTTACTGCTTGGCGCGGTGTGGGGCTGGCTGCCGTGCGGACTGGTTTACAGCACGCTGCTGTGGTCGGCGAGCCAGGGCAATGCGCTGCACAGCGGGTTATTAATGCTCGCGTTCGGCGTCGGCACCTGGCCGGTGCTGATCGCCACGGGGCTGGCCGCCGAGCGCATCACCGCCCTGCTCCGTCGGCGCAGCGTGCGCGTGGCCGGCGGGGTACTGGTGATTCTGTTCGGCCTGTGGACACTCCCCGGCCCCCATCAACAGTGGCTGATGGGGCACACGCCTCACTCGATGAATCACGGGATGGATCACACGATGAATCCTCAGATGAACCATGCAGACATGGACCACGAGTAATCGCTGACCCCATCCATTGACCCAGATCAATGCCCTCACCGGCGGCTTCCCTACACTTCCCGCACCGCCAGCCTTCACGGGAACGCCCCCATGCTCGACGACCTTCGTTGGGATTCTGAACTCATCCGCCGCTACGATCTGGCAGGGCCGCGTTACACTTCCTACCCCACCGCCGTGCAATTTCATACGCAGGTTGGCGCCTTCGAACTGCTGCAGGCACTGCGCGACAGCCGCAAGGCGTCGCGGCCGTTGTCGCTTTACGTGCACATCCCGTTCTGCGCCAACATTTGCTACTACTGCGCCTGCAACAAGGTCATCACCAAGGATCGCGGTCGCGCTCAGGCCTATCTGCAGCGCCTCGAACGCGAGATCAGCCTGATCGCCGCACACGTCGATGACCGTCAGGTGGTCGAGCAGTTGCACTTCGGCGGCGGTACCCCGACCTTTCTCAGCCACGTTGAACTGCGCCAGCTCATGGCCCATTTGCGCCAGCAATTCACCCTGCTGGATGACCACTCCGGCGACTACGGCATCGAGATCGACCCGCGCGAGGCCGACTGGTCGACCATGGGCCTGTTGCGCGAACTGGGCTTCAACCGTGTCAGCCTCGGCGTGCAGGACCTCGATCCGCTGGTGCAGCGGGCGATCAACCGTTTGCAGAGCCTGGACGAAACCCGCGCCATCGTTGAAGCCGCGCGCACCTTGCAGTTTCGTTCGGTGAACATCGACCTCATCTACGGCCTGCCGCTGCAGACACCAGAGGGTTTTGCTCGCACCGTTGAGCAAGTCATCGCCCTGCAGCCCGACCGGCTCTCGGTGTTCAACTACGCCCACCTGCCGGAGCGCTTCATGCCCCAGCGGCGCATCGACACGGCGCAGTTGCCCAGCCCTGAGCAGAAGCTGGAGATGCTCCAGCGCACCATCGAGCAACTGACCGGCGCCGGCTATCGCTACATCGGCATGGACCACTTCGCCCTGCCCGATGACGACCTGGCCATCGCTCAAGAAGAAGGCACGCTGCAGCGCAATTTTCAGGGCTACACCACCCATGGCCACTGCGACCTGATCGGCCTCGGCGTCTCGGCCATCAGTCAGATCGGCGAGGTGTATGCGCAGAACACCAGCGATCTCACCGAATACCAGACCCTGCTGGCCAGCGATCAACTGGCGACCAAGCGCGGTCTGCGTTGTAACGAGGACGATCAGCTGCGGCGCACCATCATCAGCCAGCTCATCTGCCATTTCCGCCTCGATTTCGCGACCGTCGAGGACAAATTTTCCATCCACTTTCGGGAATATTTCCGCGAGCAGTGGCCGCAATTGCTGATCATGGCCACGGATGGGCTGATTCATCTGGGCCCGGCAGGCATCACCGTCACCCCGGCGGGACGTCTGCTGGTGCGCTCGATCTGCATGGTGTTCGACGCGTATCTGGGCGCGCAAAACCGTCAGCGCTTTTCCCGGGTGATATAGGCCCGCGTGATATAGGAAGTTCCGCCTGGCGCGGAGGAATCATTTCTGGCCATGGAGGCGCGTGGTAGTCGCAGGGTTGACCGCTGAGTTACCCTTACGACTTATGTGTGTTTCTGCAAAAGGAATTACCCGATGTCTGAGCCAGTCAAACTGCGCGCTCACACCCAGGCTCACTGCAAGGACTGCAGCCTGGCCCCGTTGTGCCTTCCGCTTTCATTGAACCTGGAAGACATGGATGCACTGGACGAGATCGTCAAACGCGGCCGGCCGTTGAAGAAAGGCGATTTTCTGTTTCGTCAGGGCGACACCTTCGCTTCCGTCTACGCCGTCCGTTCCGGCGCGCTGAAAACCTTCAGCCTCAGCGACAGCGGCGAAGAACAACTCACCGGTTTTCACCTGCCCAGCGAACTGGTCGGGCTGTCCGGGATGGACGCCGAGGCGTATCCCGTCACGGCGCAGGCCCTTGAGACCACATCGGTGTGCGAAATCCCCTTCGAACGGCTGGACGAACTGTCGGTGCAACTGCCGCAATTGCGTCGCCAGTTGATGCGCGTGATGAGCCGGGAAATTCGCGATGACCAACAGATGATGCTGTTGCTCTCGAAGAAAACCGCCGACGAGCGCATCGCCACGTTTCTGGTCAACCTCTCCGCCCGCTTCCGCGCCCGGGGCTTCTCCGCCAACCAGTTCCGCCTGAGCATGTCGCGCAACGAGATCGGCAACTATCTGGGCCTGGCAGTGGAAACCGTGTCCAGGGTGTTCACCCGCTTTCAGCAGAACGAGTTGATCGCCGCCGAGGGCAAGGAAATCCGCATCCTCGATCCGATTCAGCTCTGCGCGCTGGCCGGGGGATCGCTGGAAAGCTGATGCATGATGGTGCGGGCGGGCTTAGACTGGCGTCTTTTGAGTCATGTCCTGCCCGAGATCCATATGATTTTCGACCAATTGAGCATCAAATCCCTCATCCGCCCTGTGGTGGATTTCCCCAAGCCCGGCGTGATTTTTCGTGACATCACCCCGCTGTTCCAGTCACCCAAGGCCCTGCGCCTGGTCATCGACAGCTTCATCCAGCGTTACATCGATGCCGAGTTCACCCACGTCGGCGCCATGGACGCGCGCGGTTTTCTCATCGGCTCGATCGTCGCCTATGAACTGAACAAACCGCTGGTGCTGTTTCGCAAGCAGGGGAAATTGCCGGCGGACGTGTTGGCCGAGGCCTATCAGACCGAATATGGCGAAGCGCTGCTGGAAGTCCACGCCGACAGCTTGTGTGACGGGGATTCGGTGGTGATGTTCGATGACCTGATTGCCACCGGCGGCACGCTGGTCGCCGCCGCCAACCTGATCCGGCGCATGGGCGCGAAGGTTCACGAAGCCGCTGCGATCATCGATTTGCCGGAGCTGGGCGGCTCACAACGCCTGCGCGACATGGAAATCCCGACGTTCTGTTTGACCGAGTTTGCGTTAGCGGATAAGTAAGAAGCCACCAGTGGAAGACGTCTGATCACAGCACCAGACGTCAGGCCAGCTAACACCGCTGCTCCTGAGCGAACACGATATTGTGGGAGTGAGCTTGCTCACGAAGAGGCCGGTACCGCCGCCAGATATCTAGCGGTAGGAAGGCCACCTTCGCGAGCAAGCTCGCTCCCACAGGTCCTGCATTCGCTGCAAGACACCGGGGCGTATTGAAGACAGGGAACTTACCTACAACTGAATCGGCTTGCGCCCTGCGAACGAGTGCGCGAGCGTGCCGCCGTCGACCAGTTCCAGTTCGCCACCCAGAGGCACGCCGTGGGCAATCCGCGAGATGACCAGGCCTTTATTGGTCAGCAGCTGGGCGATGTAGTGCGCCGTCGCTTCGCCTTCCACCGTCGGGTTGGTGGCGAGGATGACTTCGGTGAACGAGCCCTGCTCCTCGATCCGCGCGACCAGCTGCGGGATGCCAATGGCTTCAGGCCCCAGACCGTCCAGTGGCGACAAGTGGCCCTTGAGCACGAAGTAGCGCCCGCGGTAACCGGTCTGCTCCACCGCATACACATCCATCGGGCCCTCGACCACGCACAGCAGCGTGTCGTCGCGACGGACGTCCGAGCATTGCGGGCAGAGTTCTTCTTCGGTGAGGGTGCGGCATTGTTTGCAGTGACCGACGCCTTCCATCGCCTGACTCAACGCCTGGGACAGACGCGAGCCACCGCTGCGATCACGCTCCAGCAGCTGCAACGCCATGCGCTGGGCGGTTTTCTGACCGACGCCAGGCAGGATGCGCAGGGAGTCGATCAACTGGCGAATCAGGGGGCTGAAGCTCATTGGAGAAACGTCCGACAAAAACACGAGACGCGGTTTATACCCGCGCCTCCGATTACCGTCAAATCAGGGTCATGAGACCTTGACCACCAGCTTGCCGAAGTTCTTGCCGTCGAGCAGGCCAATGAACGCGTCCGGCGCGTGCTCCAGACCTTCGACCACGTCTTCGCGGAATTTCACCTTTCCGTCCTTCACCAGCGGAATCATGGCCTGCATGAATTCTTCCAGACGGTGGTAATACTCTTCGTAGACGATGAAGCCCTGAATCTTCGCGCGCTTGGTCAGCAGCGTGCGCATCAACAACGGCAGTTGATTCGGCCCTTCTGGCTGGCTTTGCGCGTTGTAATGGGCGATCAGTCCGCACAGCGGTACCCGCGCACGCTGATTGAGCAGCGGGATGACCGCTTCCAGCACCTTGCCGCCGACCAGTTCGAAATAGATGTCGATGCCGTTCGGGACGGCCGCTTTCAACTGCTCGGCGAACTCATCACTGCGGTGATCAATGCAGGCATCAAAGCCCAGCTCGTCGACCACATAGCGGCATTTGTCTTCACCACCGGCAATACCCACCACGCGCAGACCATTGAGCTTGGCCACCTGACCCACCACCGAGCCGACCGCCCCGGAAGCCGCAGCGACGACCAGGGTCTCGCCCGCTTTCGGCTTGCCGATGTCCATCAAGCCCATGTAACCGGTGATGCCTGGCATGCCGAGCACGCCCACCGCCATCGACGGGCTGGGCAGATCCTTCGGCGCCATCAACAGGTTGCTGCCGTCGGAAATGCTGTGGGTCTGCCAGCCGGTCTGACCCACCACCAGATCGCCTTCCTTGAATTTAGGGTTGCGCGACTGCTCGACCACGCTGACCGCGCCGCCTTCCATGACCGCGTCGATTTCCACCGGTGCCGCGTAGGACGGGGCGTCGCTCATGCGACCGCGCATGTAGGGATCGAGGGACAGATAGAGCGTGCGCAATTGCACCTGGCCTTCTTGCAGGTCAGGCAACGCCTCGCGCTCGAGTCGGAAGTTTTCCGGGGTCGGTGCGCCCTGGGGACGGGACGCCAGGACTACGCGTTGGTTGAGGATCAATTCTTGGGTCATCGGAATGGGCTCCATGATGAAGGTTGCGAGGGTATAGAGAGCAGACCGTGGGCAACCGGACGGGTTCGGTCGGATGTGGCGTTCCATATGACGCGCGTAATCCAAGGCGGACCTGGCGCCGTCCCCAACAAAAATGCCAGGCACGAGGGCCTGGCATTTGGGTGTCGCGACAGCCGTCCGATCAGAACGGCAGTTTCATGCCCGGCGGCAGCTGCATGCCAGCGGTCATGCTGGCGGTCTTCTCCTGGCTGGCCGCTTCGATTTTGCGCACAGCGTCGTTGACGGCTGCAGCGATCAGGTCTTCGAGAATTTCCTTCTCTTCCTGCATCAGGCTGTCGTCCAGGCTGACGCGCTTGACGTCGTGACGCCCGGTCATGACCACGCTGACCAGACCGGCGCCGGATTGGCCGGTCACTTCAGCGTTGGCCAGCTCTTCCTGCATCTTGGCCATTTTTTCCTGCATCTGCTGAGCCTGCTTCATCAGGCCTGCCATGCCACCTTTCATCATGGGAGTTACTCCTCGGAAGTCATTGGATAGAAAGTCGTTGAACAGTACGGGCGCCCCATCAGCTTAGCGCCCCCGGAATCCATTGGTCCTTAATCAGTTTCTAGACCGGCGCCTGCGCCGGCGCATCCACCGGAACAATTGTGTCCTCGCGAATGGACGCACCGAACTGTTGCATCATCTGCTGGATGAACGGATCGCCGTGAATCGCCGCCTCGGCCTGCTTCTGCCGATCGGCACGCCGACGCGCCGCTGCCTGAGCCGGGGTTTCCTGCTCGGGCTTGATCAGTTCGATACTCAGGTTGAGGGTGCGTTCATGGTATTGGTTCAGCGCGTCGTTCAGACGGCGCTGCTGGGTCGAGTTGAACAGCGCGCTGTGGGCCGGGTCCAGGTGCAGCAGCCAGTTGTCGCCCTCCACCGAAATCAGCGTGCAATTGGCGGCGATGCTGCCGGTCATGCCGGAAATCGGCAGTTTCGGGAACAGCTCAAGCCAGTCCGCCGCCAGCCCGGTGGCAGGCCTGGAAGCCGGCAACAGCTCGGGCTCCTTCTCCACCGCTTCGACCGCTTCGTGGGCCAGGTCGTCAAGATAAGCGAACGACGCCGGGTCGATGTCGATGTCCGGCTCGTTGTAGTCGTCATCGGGCGGCGGCTCGTCGTCGCGCTCCATGGGCGCCGGCACGTACGGCGTCGCGTCGGGCACGTGCTCGATCATCTGCAATGTCACGGCGTCGGCGGCGGCTTGCCGTTGCTCTGACGACTCGACTTCAGGCGCTTCAGGCACAGGGCTCGCGGGGACCGGCGCCGGCATTGGCGTCAGATCAGGCTGCTCGGCCACGGTGTCGAGGACGGGCTCGGGAATCTCGGCGACGGATTCGGAAGCGGGCTGCGCAGACGGCTCTGGCTCTGGCTCTGATTCGGGCTCGGCAGCAGGGGCTGGCTCAGGCTCTGATTCGGGCTCGGCAGCAGGGGCTGGCGGCGCGACCTTCGGCTCGTTCCAGGGCAGATCGATCTCTTCCTCAGTCTTTGCCTTCGCAGCTTGAGCGTCAGGCACGGCCACCGGAGCAGGCTTGTCGATAACAGGCGCTGGCGACGGGGCGGTGATGGGTTTGGGTGCTGCGGATGCTGAACTCGCCACCGCTGTCCGGGAATCAACCGTGGCCGGGTTGATCCCCACTGACTTTAACGGTTGCGTCGGCGCGTTGTCGGCATCTGCCGGTCGAAACGCCAGCATGCGCAGCAGCACCATTTCGAAACCGCCACGGGGGTCAGGCGCCAGCGGCAAATCACGGCGACCGATCAGGCCCATCTGGTAATAGAACTGCACGTCTTCAGCGGGCAATGACTGGGCCAGCGCCAGCACGCGATCCCGATCGCCATGGCCGTTGTCGACCCCTTCAGGCAGCGCCTGGGCAATGGCAACCCGGTGCAATACGTTGAGAATCTCCGACAGTACGCCGCTCCAGTCAGGGCCCTGTTCGGCCAGATGACGCACGGCTTCAAGCAACGAGCGGGCATCGCCCTCGATCAACGCAGCCAGCACGTCGAACACCTGGCCGTGATCCAGCGTGCCGAGCATGGCGCGCACGTCGGCCGCCAGCACTTTGCCTTCGCCGAAGGCAATCGCCTGATCGGTGAGGCTCATGGCGTCACGCATCGAGCCGTCGGCCGCGCGGCCCAGCAGCCACAGCGCGTCGTCTTCGAACGGAACGTTTTCGACGCCAAGCACGTGGGTCAAATGCTCGACCACACGCTCGGGCGTCATGTTTTTCAGGGAGAACTGCAGGCAGCGCGACAGAATGGTCGCCGGCAGCTTCTGCGGATCGGTGGTGGCGAGGATGAACTTGACGTAGGGCGGCGGCTCTTCCAGCGTTTTGAGCAACGCATTGAACGAGTGGCTGGACAGCATGTGCACTTCGTCGATCAGGTAGACCTTGAAGCGGCCGCGACTGGGTGCGTATTGCACGTTGTCGAGCAGCTCGCGGGTGTCCTCGACCTTGGTGCGGCTGGCGGCGTCGATCTCGATCAGGTCGACAAAGCGGCCTTCATCGATCTCGCGGCACACCGAGCACTCGCCGCAGGGCGTTGAAGTGATACCGGTTTCACAGTTCAGGCACTTGGCAATGATCCGCGCGATGGTGGTCTTGCCGACGCCCCTTGTGCCCGTGAATAAATAGGCATGGTGCAGGCGCTGGCTGTCCAGCGCGTTGATCAGGGCCTTGAGCACATGGGTCTGGCCGACCATTTCGCGGAACGAGCGCGGACGCCATTTACGTGCAAGAACCTGATAACTCATTGAAAACCGTCGCGACTGGGTTGCGGAAGACCGCCAATGCTAGCGGAGCAGGGGCAAAATTGCATCTGGTGTCCGTGGCTTTCGCTTTATGATGGCTGGCCTGACTCCGCAAGACGGCTCCGCGAGAGGGTTCCCCCATAAGGTTCCGCACCTGGATTCCGAAGACACAGCAGGCTTGAAGCGTCGCACTGTTACTTCGAGGGATCCGGATGCACGTGTGGGTGAGTGGCTTGGGACTTTTGAGCGCCTTGGGGTTACTGAGCGCGTCTGCGATGGCGGAAGGCCCGCCCCTGCGCTTCGCCGTGGCCGACAGTTGGTCGATGCCGCTGATGCAAGTGGGTCCCGACGGACCTGAAGCCGGCATTCTTTTCGACATCATGGAAAGCCTGGCCCGACAGATCGGCCAGACCGCCGAATATCGCGTGTATCCACGGCTTCGGGTGCAGGCGGCGACCGAGCGCGGTGAAGTCGATGTGCGCTGTTACGCCGCGCAGTCCTGGTTGCCGGACATGTCGGGCGACTACACCTGGAGCCTGCCACTGCTGACCCAGCGCAACGTGCTGGTCGGCAGTGCCTACGACACCGCACCCTTTCAGTTGAGCGCGATTCTCGGTGATCACATCGGTACGGTGCTGGGCTATGCCTACCCGGTGCTGGACCCGCTGTTCGCCACGCGCGATTTGATCCGCGAAGACGCCAGACTCCAGGAGCAGGTCCTGCAAAAGCTCTCGGCCCATCGCTACCGATACGCCGTGGACACACAGTGGTCGCTGGACTGGTACAACCGCGACCAGAAAGCCGACGAGAAACTCAGGGCCGTGTGGATCATCGATGAACAGCCCGTGGGCTGCGTCGCCCGCAACGACCCGAGCGTACCCGCGCAACGCATCATGCGCACGCTGCTGAGGATGAAGATGTCCGGGGAGATCGAGCGGATTGTCGAGCGGTACCAGGTGCATTCGGGCAACCCCGACGACCCGTATTGAGGCTGCGCCGCTTTTCAATTGTGGCCCCGGCTGCGACTTTCGATTGTAAGGCTGGCGCCGATTGCAGGACCGGCTTTAGCCGGGAAAGCGTCATGTGACACACCGCAAGACTGATGGCGTACACACTGGCCTCTTCCCGGCTAAAGCCGGTCCCACTAAAAGATCGCGCGCACTCAGTGGGACCGGCTTTAGCCGGGAAGGCATTAGGTGGCACACCACAAATTTGATGTCGCCTATCGCTGTAGCAATCCCGTCATATTCCCTCGATAGGCTCCGGCGACATATGTTGTAACAACTCGACCTGCGAGCACCCGCCATGACCAAGAAACCGGAAGAACCCGCACAGGCTTCGGCCCCCCAGACACCGGTGGATGGCAGCCGTCGACGCTTCCTCGGTGGCGTCGCGGTATTGGGCGCCGGCGCGACCCTCAGCGGTGTAGTGGGCGCGGCCGAAGCAGCCCCTGAAGGCAAGCCTGCGACGGACACCCTGTTGACCGGCCCGGCGCTGGACAAAGCGCTGCAGGACAACATCAAAACCATCGTGGTCATCTACGGCGAGAACCGCAGCTTCAATAACCTGTTCGCCAATTTCCCCGGCGTCGAGCATCCACTCTCTGCCGTGAAAGCCGACCAATACCGCCAGCGCGACCGTGACGGCAAGGTCCTCGACACCCTGCCGCAGTGCTGGGGTGGCGTCTGCCAGATCGGCCCGCAAAGCGTCGACGGCGTCACCTACGCGACGGGCGTGCAGTATCAGGAAAACCTGCCCAACGCGCCCTTCCCCCTCAAAGGCCCGAGCGGCGAAGACCTGCCACTGAGCGTCGTCACCCGCGACCTGTGGCACGTGTTCTATCAGAACCAGATGCAGATCAACGGCGGCAAGAACGACGCCTTCGTTGCCTGGGCGGATTCCGGCGGTCTGACCATGGGCTACTACCCCCAGACCCAATATTCCCTGCGCTTGTGGGACGTCGCCAAGGAGTTCGTGCTCTGTGACAACTTCTTCCAGGGCGCTTTCGGCGGCTCGTTCCTCAACCACCAGTACCTGATCTCCGCGCGGGCGCCCTTCTACCCGGATGCGGCGAACTCCCCGGCCAAGTCGCAGATCGCCGTGCTGGAAAGCAGCGATCCGCTGGACTACCGACTCAAACCGCTGGAGAAGTCACCCGCCAGCGCCATGACCGGCCCGCCGCAGTTCGGCCCGAGCGCACTGACGCCGGACGGCTACGGCGTCAACACCATGGCCCCGCCCTACTGGCCGACCTGGCTGCGGGACAAGGAGAGACCGGATTATTCGCAGCCGGGGCTGGCCAACGTGCTGGTGCCGCAAACCCATGACCACATCGGCGACAAGCTGTCGAAGAAGAGCGTCGACTGGGCCTGGTACGCCGGCGCCTGGCAGGTGACGCTGGACGAGTACAAGGATTCGACCGGCATCCCGAAAATTCCGAATTTCCAGTACCACCACCAGCCCTTCAACTACTTCAAGCAGCAAGGCCCGGACAATCCGGCAGAGCGCAAGAAGCGACTGCGCGACGGCGGTCTGGGCGATGAGTCGAGCACCAATAAATTCCTCGCCGACGCCGAGGCCGGCAAGCTGCCCGCGGTGACCTTCTACAAACCCCAGGGCAACCTCAACATGCACGCCGGGTACGCCGACGTGGCTGCGGGTGATCGACACATTGATCGCGCCATCAAAGTGCTGCGCAACAGCCCGCAGTGGAAGAACATGGTGATCGTCATCACCGTCGATGAAAACGGCGGCTGGTGGGACCACGTCGCGCCGCCGAAGGGCGACCGCTGGGGCCCGGGCACGCGAGTGCCGGCAATTGTGATCTCACCGTTCGCGCGCAAGGGCACGGTCGACCACACGGTGTACGACACCGCCTCGATCCTGCGTCTGATTACGCGTGTGCATGGTCTGGAGAAACTGGACGGATTGACCGAGCGCGACAACGCCATGGCGGTACGGGGTCAGACGTCGATGGGTGATCTGAGCAACGCGCTGCAGTTTCCGGCGTAGCCAGTTCCAGTGTAGCCGGGCGCTCAACCATTGCTGGCAGGTGGGCTGATCTTATGTGTAATCAAGCCGCCTGCCGACCGCCGCGCTCGTTCGGCAAGCAAACCGTTAGCACCGCCAGCACCACCGCGACCCCCGCAATCACCCCATACACCGCAACGAACGAACCGCTGGCGCTCGCCAATAGCCCGGCGCAGTAGTTGCCGAGCATGCCGCCGACGCCTTGCATGATGTTGGCGATGCCGAAGATGGTCACGGCCAGCGCCGCGCCGCTTGCCATCTTCGACACGTACGCCGGGATCAGCCCGAAGATCGGGTAGAACGCCACGGCGAACACCACCCCCGCCACCAGCGGCCAGTAGCCGGTCGGCGCGATGACCAGAATCAACCCCGCCGTCGCCACGCAGACGTACACCAGCAACATCGCCGCCCGCAGGCCGATGCGGTCCGACAGCGCGCCGAGGGCCAGGCCGCTGAACATGCCGACGAAGCCGATGCTGGCCCAGATCTGCGCGGTGTACTCAACGCCGAAATGCAGCTCGGTGCGCAAGTAGGACGACAGGTAGTTCTGAAACGGAAAGGTCGAGAAGCCGATCAGAAAATTCATCGACCAGACTGCGTACACCCAGCCCTGCAGCGCCTCACGCAGAATGCTTCCACGTGGCGCACCATCACCGGCGCTCTCGCCTTCGCGAACAAACAGCCGCGCACGTTTGAAGACCAGAAAGGCACCGACGGCCAGCACGACCGTGATCAGCCCAACGATCCACCACACCGTGCGCCACTCGCCCTGGGGCGCATAAAACGGCACCAGCAGGCTGTTGATGAACACGCCGTAACTGGTGCCGCTCGATACCAGCCCCATGGCCATGCCGCGATATTTGTAAGGCACAGCGCGCGCGATCACGTCGACCATCGGCACGAACACGGTCGCCGCCGTGCCGGCCAGAATCGTCAGCAGCAGACCGATCAGCACCACGTTCTGCGCCAGGGGCATGAGCAGCAAGGCCAACGCGCACACCGCGCCCGAACCGAAGATCACCCAGCCGCCGCCAACACGAGGCGTCAGCCACGCCGCCAGCAACGCACTGGCGAGAAACCCGGCCTGCCCCGCTGCGGTGATGGTGCCCACGTAGGCGATATCGAAGCCCAGGCTGGCGCGCATGTCCGGCACCAGTTGGGCAAAGAGGTAGATCCCGAAGCCGTATGTCGCGGCCACAAGACCGGTGAGCAATAAAACAATCAGTGCGTTGATCCGCATCGTCGGCATCCTTGCTGAAGGCCGTCGCAGACGCGGCGGCGCAGGTTGACCCGGAGCATCACGCCTGGATCACGCAAAGGCTAGCGTAAAACGTCAGGGTTACTGGCAGGGAAACGCGTTTTTCAATGCTGCGACGACCAGCACGGATTCATTCAGATGCAGGCTCTCGGGATGCGCCTGCAATGACTGCACAATGATGCGCATCGACTGAATCATCGGAATGCCACCCTCGGGCACGCACACCAGCCGGGGCAGTCCGCCTGCTTCGTGGAACAGGTCCAGGGTGTCCATCGTCGCTTGCAGCACCCCGACGCAATGGCCGACACCGACGCCGTTCTGCGCAACACCGCCGCTCATGCTGTTGATACCGTCCTGGCATTCGAGCAGTAACTTATTCCCGTCCGCCAGAGCGCCAGTGCTGACGCACAACGCGAATAACGCCGACGCGGCCGCGATGGACTTCCTCATCAGCGTAGCCACAGTTCCTTCACCGAATGATCCGACGCCTTACGCACCACAAGGCTGGCGCGCTCGCGGGTCGGCAGGATGTTTTCCAGCAGATTGGGACGGTTGATGTCGTGCCAGATCTTGCGCGCCGCATCCGGGGATTTCTCCGGCGGCAGGTCGGCCAGCTCGCGGAAGTAGGCGCCTCGCGCGCGAAACGCGGTGCGTTGCAGCATCAGAAAGCGCTCAACGTACCAGCGCTCGATGTCGCCTTCTTCGGCGTCCAGATAGATCGAGAAATCGAAGAAATCCGAGACGATGCTGCCCGGCTTCTGCCCGTCATTGCCCTCGGTCTGCAACACATTCAGCCCTTCGAAAATCAGGATGTCGGGCTGGCTGACCTTGAAGAACTGGTCCGGGACGATGTCGTAGCTGATGTGGGAATAGACCGGGGCGGTGATTTCCGGCGTGCCGGCCTTCAGGTCCGAGAGAAACTTGACCATGCGCTTGCGATCGTAGCTTTCCGGAAAACCCTTGCGGTGCATGATGCCGTCGGCGACGAGCCGGGCGTTGGGGTGCAGAAATCCGTCGGTGGTGATCAGATCCACCCGGGGATGATCCGGCCAGCGCGCCATCAGCGCCTGCAGCACCCGGGCGAAGGTGCTCTTGCCCACCGCAACGCTGCCCGCCACCGCCACCACATAGGTCTGGCGCTTGGCGGGGCGCCCGAGAAAGGTGTCCTTGATGCTGTCGAGGTTGCGGGCAGCGCTGACGTGAAGATTGATCAGGCGCGACAACGGCAGGTAGATGTTGGCCACATCCTCCAGCGAGATGTCCTCGTTCACGCCTCGCAACGCGGCGAGATCTTCTTCGGACAACGTCAATGGCGTACTGGCGCGCAGCCCCGCCCACTCCGCGCTGCTCATTACCAGATAGTCATCAGGGGCCATCAATCGCGTTCCAGTCAGGTGTCCGTATCGACAATGGTGCGAAGACTATCGTATTGATCAAAATGGAGGGCAGATTTATTTGGGTCTGCCGGGGCGGTTCGCTTACTTCCTGGCCGTCATGTTCGCCAGATCCGCGGACAGGGTTTCCAGCGTAGGCCGCGTGATCAGAGGCGCCGGCGCCCCTTCGGGGGCTGACAGGCCAAGGCGGTTATGCCAGATCGTCGGCAGCCCCACCTTCGCCGTGCCAAACAGGTCGTAGGCCGAACCCGCGACAAACACGGCATGCCCGGCATCGACACCCAAGGAGTCCAGCGCCAGACGATAAGGCGCCGGGTCCGGCTTATAAAAGCCGGCTTTCTCCGAGGTAATCACCACGTCAAACGGGACGCCCAGCACCTCCGCCGCGAGGTGGCCCAGCCGCTCCGAGCAGTTGGTGACGATACCGAGCTTGTAACGGGGCTTGAGGGCTTCGAGCACTGCCTTGGCTTCCGGCCAGGGCTGCAGTTCCCCGAAGCGCCGATCAAGCTCCGCCGCTGCGTGCCTGCCCAGGCCGACTTCCATCGCAGCCTCCTCGACCAGCGCGTCATAAGGGCGATAGCGGCCGCAGCCGTAGGTCGCCTTCAGGTAGGCCATGCGCCAGGTCCGCCCCAGCTCCTCGGATCCGGCGACTGAGTTCCACAGGGTCCAGGAATCCAGCAGGGCAGTGAGCAGATCGAAGAGTACGAGTTGGATGGAGGCTGTTGGATGGAGGGGTGACGAGGTGGCGGTTGTCATTGTTGTTATTCCTGAGCCGAGGGGTGGCGTGCGCGTGTCTTCGCGATGGGCTCCATTCTAGGCCAGGCATACGACGATACACCGCACGCGGCCTAATTCTATGGTTCAGCGTTGGTTAACGGCCGGTTGCTCGGGGGTAGGCTTTCGACGGGGCGCACGCGGCGACCCTGTGCTGAACAACACCGCGACATCCGGTGAGTAGCGGATTCAGGCACGCGAGAGGAAATGACGACGTTAAGAGACGCGGCAGCTTGCCAACAAGACGATGATGAAAGATCAGAGAGATTTGAAGGGGTGGGGGCTGGACACGATCTGGATGATCACAACTCGTCATTGCGACGAGCCTTCGTTATGGAGGCAACCCCACCAGCCACACCCCGGCACACAATGTTCCCGCTGTGGCTGCTGCCTTCCGGCTCTGACCAGGTTCACGGGTAATCGTTGCGGGGGGACCGATGGGGTCACCATAACGACGCTCGCCAGTGGCGAGCCGCGCCATTGTACCGGTCTCGCGCGAAGTTACAACCTCTTGTTTCAGATTAAGATTTTGAGCGTCATCAGCCCCTCGCCGCCTGCGCGATGAGACGCTTGAGGGGCCGAATGCGGCACAATGGCGCCTGCATTTTCACCTCCCTCCAGCAAGGGGCTCGCCCCCTGCCCGGCCCCGCCGGGGCGCAAGACACAGGAACCACCGATGTATTTCGCGCTCACCCCATACCAATCCCTCTCCCCCACGCAACAGCGCCAGTTGCTGGACATCGACCTGCTCCCCGAGCAGATCCGTCACGTCGGCGACATCCACGGCGGCCTGCACACGCTCACTGCACGTCCCGTCGTCGACCGGCAAGGCTTCGTGCTGCTCATCGACGACATCCCCCGGGGCTTTTTCGTACTCAAGCGCAGGTCGCTGCTGCCGGACTGGGCACGTGACCGCCCGCGCATCACCACGACATTGCACGCGCTGATGATTGATAAAGGGTTTCAGGGGTTAGGACTGGGCAAGCAATGCCTGCGCGCGCTGCCAGAATTGACGCAAGAACTATGGCCAGACACGGAACAGTTGATGCTGGCCGTGGAGGCCGGCAATCACCCGGCGCGTCAGCTGTACCTGGCGCTGGGTTGGCAGGAATGGCCCGAAAGCGATCCAACTAACGCCAGCTTTGAGCGGCTGATGCTGCTCACGCTGTAACGCTCAATGGGCCAGTGATCGCAGCTGCCGAACCTTGCGGCGGCGCTCGACGTTCATCCATTGCTCGAGGGCGGTGACGGTCATGGGCCGCGCGACGAGGAAGCCTTGCACTTCGTGGCAACCCAGCTCGCAGAGAATTTCATAGACGCCTTCGGTTTCCGCGCCTTCCGCGACGACGCGATAGCCGAGGCGCTTCGCCAGATCGACGATGGCTTCCACCAGGCCGCGGTCCTTGTCATTGCTGTCGATATTCTCCACCAGCGACTTGTCGAGCTTGACCGTGGTGGCCGGCAGTTGCCGCAGGTAGGTCCAGTTGCTGTAACCGGTGCCGAAGTCATCGATGGCGATGTCAATGTTCAATCCACGCAGGCGCTCTAGCTGCAGGCGGGTCACTTCAGGGTTGTCGCACAGGGCGCTTTCGGTGAATTCAAGCTCGAAGCCGCTCGGGTCGAGACCGCTGACTGACAAGTGCTCGAACAGCGCGTCGCTGAACGATGAGTTGGCGAGGTCGATGGCCGATACGTTCATCGCCACTTTGAAGGCATAGCCCTGGGCCTGCCAGATCGCCGCTTGAGCAACAGCCTTTTTCAGCACCCACAAGCTGAGCGAGCGAATCAGCGCGGTCTTTTCCGCCAGGGGAATGAATTCCATCGGGCTGATCGGGCCCAGCATCGGGTGCTGCCAACGCAGCAGCGCTTCGACGGTCACAATGCGGCCGGTCGCCACTTCCAGCCTCGGCTGATACACCAGCGACAGTTGATCCGGGCTGCGCACCGCCTCGGCCAGCGCGACCAATAGTAGAAAGGCTCGTTGCTGGGCGAAGTCCAGATGGGGCTCGTACCAACGCCAGCCCGTCGATTTGCCGCGGGCTTGGTCCGCCGCGCTGACCACCAGCCGGATCCAGTCGCGCTCATCGCAGCGGTCCAGGCCCAAGGGCAGCACACCGATGCCGACGTCCATCTGAATGGGAATATTGCGGCAGATCAGCGGCTGGCGAAAATGCTCGAGCAAGTGCCGAAACACCCTCTCGGCCTGCTCGGGGCGGGCATGACGGGTGATCAGGGCGATGCGCGTGGGGCTGACTTTGTACAGCGCGGTGTCGGCGGGCAACTGGCTGCGGCAGTTTTCGATCATGCAGCGCACCAGTTCTTGGGCGAAGCTGTAGCCCAGCGCCTTGACGATGCTGTCGAGGAACGCTGGCGCGACCATGTCCAGCGCGACCAGCGCGTATTTGCGGCGATCGGCCAGGGCGGCGAGGTCTTCTTCCAGGCGCAGACGGTTGAACAGTCCGGTAGGCTGATCCACATAACTGGCACTGCGCAGGTTATTAAGGCGCTTCATCACCAACTGGCCATACATTTCCAGCATGGCTTGATCGCGCGGATCAAGTTGCGGCCGAGGCGTGCTGTCGATGATGCACAGCGTGCCCAGGGCCAGACCGTCGGCCGTCACCAAGGGCACGCCGGCATAGAAGCGAATGTGCGGCTCACCGATCACCAGCGGATTGTCGCTGAAGCGCGGGTCGAGCATTGCGTCGGGGACTTGAAACGCCTCATGGCTGAGGATGGTGTAGGCGCAGAAGGCGATCTCGCGGGGGGTCTCGCGCTCTTCAAGGCCTGCCCGTGCCCGAAACCACTGGCGGTGCTCACTGACGATGGAGACGAGGGCGATGGGGACCTGGAAATAATGGGTCACCATCGAGATGATGTGGTCGAGCACATCGTCAGCCGTCGCATCGATGAGCCCCATGTGGGTGATGCGCGACAGCCGGGAACGTTCGTTTTTGGGCAATGGAGCACTGGTGGCCATAACTGAAATCCCTTTTACACCGCTTCGCCAACCGCTTCGCCAGTAGTGTCAAAACGATATGTATAGGGAAAATAGCACCGCTTTTTCTCCCATGCAGGCATCGCAGACAAGCGGTGAATTCCCTTTCACCGCTTCGTACCAACTGTTTTTTGCAGTCACCCACCTGAGGGTTTTACTGCACTTGCAGCACTTCATCAGCCTTGCCGCCAGCGCCCTGTATGACCAGATGGATGAAATGCAGCTTGGTGATGACAGCCGGGGGCAACACGAACGGATAGAAATCCGCCTGCCCCATGGCGCGGGACAACTCGTTGAGCATGCCGGCCAGTTCGATCCACGCATTGACGAACGCCAGGAACGCCGGCCCGCCCGGATGCTGAGGGTCGTACAAGGTTTCCAGGGGAAACGGCTGGTAGTCGAGGTCCATGTCCCGGGCACTCATGCCCAGGCTCAGCGCGGTGTCGACGGCGTCCATCATGTGCAGGTAATGGGCCCAGGTTTCAGCCCAGTCTTCCCACGGGTGCATGGTCGCGTAGGCGCTGACGAAACTCTGCTGCCAGTCGGCCGGTGCGCCGTGCTGGTAGTGATGATCAAGGGCCTCGGCGTAGCTGGCACGGTCATCGCCGAACAGGTTACGGAATCCGTCCTGCCAGTAAGTGTCGGCGATCAGGCGATCCCAGTAGTAATGCCCCACTTCATGACGGAAATGCCCGAGCAGCGTGCGGTAGGGTTCGTGCATCTGCACGCGAACCTTCTCACGAATGGCATCGTCCGCTTCTTCCACGTTGAGGGTGATCAAGCCACTGGCGTGGCCAGTGGTTGGCAGGTTGCCTTCCAGGTCGACGCCGAGGAATTCGAAGGCCAGCCCGCGCTCTTCATCCACGCTTTTCGGGATGACCTGAAGGCCGAGGGTGATCAACTGCGCCACCAGCCGACGCTTGGCGGTCTCGATCTTGCCCCAGCGCTCGGGGTTTTCCGGCACGGACAGGTCGGGGATGGTCTTGTTGAGGCTACAGGCGATGCAGAATTCTCCGGCATTCAGCGCCGGAAATATCCAGTTGCAGGCCGCCGCAGTGTCCAGATTGGCACAACGACGGTAGAGCCCGGCCTGGGGCTCGTCGCTCAGACGCCAGGTCTGCGCTTCAGGGCCCGGTTCCAGCGCGGCGATCTTGCTCTGCTCGGGCAGATAACCCAGGGCCGCCGAACACGCCAGGCACTGGCTGTTGCGGAAAAACACCGACTGCCCGCAATGGCACTGCCAGACCTTGCTGTTGCGCTTGCTTTCACCGGCGAACGGCGCCGCGATCCGTGTGCTGAGTTGCTCGAAGAACTGGAACATGGCGATATCCTGATGGGGCTGCAAGCACTAGATCGTCAAGGGTGACGGGGGTTCCGTGGGATTTTCTTACTCTTGGTCCCGCCTATCGGCGGGACTACTTCACTCAGGTCCAGCTCCGTCGGCCCGCCTAACGGCAGGCATTTCGCCTCCGGCGAGTTACTTGGAAAAGTCGAAAGTCGCACCATCCCCAAGTAACCAAGGGTGCTTGCTCTCGGTTTGGCCCGACTTCGTCGGGTTCCTTCACTTCGAAGACGCTCCGTGGGCCCGCGCCGAACGGACATCCATGTCCTAGCGGCGCTCTCGCGGCATCCATGCCGCTCGGCCTGCGCCAAAGTCGCGATTGGCGGTGACTGGACTTTTTGTGCATGAAGATCAAAAGCAGATCGAGGGCGGGTCAAACGCTAAGGACTTGTGGGAGTGAGCTTGCTCACGAAGGGGCCGGTACATCCATCGGATATCTGGCGTGTTGGATAAAGCATTCGCGAGCAAGCTCGCTCACACAGGGAGGGCGGTGCTATCAGCAAAAATGTCGGTGTCTGAACTGGCCTCTTCCCGGCTAAAGCCGGTCCCACTAACGGCAGCGCGTGCATTCCGCGAAAGTCGCGGCAGGCCTCGAATGTGGGACCGGCTTTAGCCGGGAAGCTTTTGATCTTGATCTTCCTACGCAGGAAGTCCAACGACACCAATCGCGACTTGGGTGCAGGCTGAACGCAGGTCTCGCGCAGTGGGCCGAGCGGCATGGATGCCGCGAGAGCCGCCCCCCGCCATGGATGGCGGATGGCGGCGGGCCCACGGAGCGGGACCGGAGTGAAGGAACCCTGACGAAGGAAGGGCCAAACCAGGAGCACAAGCCCTTGGTTACTTGGGGCTTTATCAAGTAACTCGCCGAAGGCGAAACAGTCTGCCCCCAGGCAGACGCTCTTGATCTTAAGGACCTTGATCTTGATGTTGATCTAGCTTAAATCGACGCCATGCTTTTTCAGAAACGCCACAAACGCCGCTTCGTCCAAAACCGTAAGCCCCAGCTCATTCGCCTTGGTCAACTTCGAGCCAGCCCCCGGCCCGGCCACCACCGTGTGGGTCTTTGCCGAGACCGAACCGGACACCTTCGCCCCCAGCCCCTCCAGCTTCTCCTTCGCCACATCCCGGCTCATCAACTCCAGCGAACCGGTCAGCACCCACGTCTGCCCGGCCAGCGGCAAACCCTCCACCACCTTCTTCTCGCTCTGCCAGTGCATGCCGAAATCCTTCAGCTGCTGCTCGATCGCCAACGCCCGCTGCGCCTGCTCCGGGACATCGAAAAACGCCCTCACCGCCTGCGCCTGCTTCTCCGGCAGCGTCTGCCGCATATCCAGCCAGTCCGCCTTGACGACCGCCTCAAGCGTGCCGAACTTGTCCGCCAGCTTCTGCGCCGCACCTGGCCCCACCGACGGAATATTCAACTTATCCAGCATGCCGCCCAGGGTCGCGCTCGCCGCGAACTCCGCGCCCAGATCGCCCGTGTCCTGCAGCTGCATCTGGCATTCGCCGAGCAACGCGCCGATCACGTTCTGGTTGTGCTCGTCCTCGAAGAAACTGTGAATCTCATGGGCAACTTCCAGACCCACGTCCGGCAGATACGTCAGCACTTCCGGCAGCGCCACAATCACTCGATCCAGCGAACCCAGCGACCGCGCCAAGACCTTGGCCGTCTCCTCGCCCACGTCCGGAATGCCCAGCGCATAGATAAAACGCGCCAGCGTCGGCTTCTTGCTGTCGTCGATGGCCTTGAGCAGCTTCTTGCTGGAGATCTCGGCGAAACCCTCCAGATCGATGATCTGCTCGTACGTCAGCTTGTACAGATCGGCGGGCGAGCCGATGAGCTTCTCGTCCACCAGTTGCTCGATGGTCTTGTCGCCCAGCCCCTCGATGTCCATCGCCCGGCGCGAGACGTAATGGATGATCGCCTGCTTGAGCTGCGCGCCGCAGGCCAGACGGCCGACGCAGCGATACACCGCGCCTTCGCTGATGGTTTCCTTGCCCTTGCTGCGCTTGATCAGCTGGGTGCGCTCGACCTGTGAGCCGCACACCGGGCAGGTCTGTGGGATCTCGACGGCGCGCGCGTCCTTCGGGCGGCGCTCCTGCACCACTTGCACCACCTGGGGAATCACGTCACCGGCGCGGCGGATGATCACCGTGTCGCCGATCATCAGGCCCAGACGCGCCACTTCGTCCATGTTGTGCAGCGTCGCGTTGGCGACGGTCACACCGGCGACTTTTACCGGTTTCAAACGGGCCACCGGCGTAACGGCACCGGTGCGGCCGACCTGGAATTCCACGTCCAGCAGTTCAGTGAGCTCTTCCATGGCCGGGAATTTGTGGGCGATCGCCCAGCGCGGTTCGCGGGCGCGGAAACCCAGCTCGCGCTGGGCGGCAATGCTGTTCACCTTGAACACCACGCCGTCGATTTCGTACGGCAACGACAGACGTTTCTCGCCGATGTCGTGGTAGTACGCCAGACACTCTTCGATGCCGTGGGCGATTTTCATCTCGCGGCTGATCGGCATGCCCCACTCTTTCAGCTGCTGCAGATTGCCGGTGTGGGTGTCGGCGATGTCATGGGACACCTGGCCGATGCCATAACAGCAGAATTCCAGCGGGCGGTTGGCGGTGATTTTCGAATCCAGTTGACGCAGGCTGCCGGCGGCCGCGTTGCGCGGATTGGCGAAAGTCTTGCCACCGACTTCCAGCTGGCTGGCGTTCAGACGCTCGAAGCCGGCCTTGGACATGAAGACCTCGCCGCGCACTTCGAGGGTGTCCGGCCAGCCCTTGCCGTGCAGCTTCAGCGGGATATTGCGCACGGTGCGCACGTTGACGCTGATGTCTTCGCCAGTGGTGCCGTCGCCGCGGGTGGCGCCGCGAACCAGCGCGCCGTTCTGGTACAGCAGGCTCACCGCCAGGCCGTCTAGCTTGGGCTCGCAGCTGTATTCCACCTTCTTCGACGCAGCGGGCAGGTCCAGCCCTTCGTTGACCCGACGATCGAACTCGAGCATGTCGGTTTCTTCGAAGGCGTTGCCCAGGCTGAGCATGGGGATTTCGTGGCGCACCTGGGTGAACGCCGACAGGGCCGCTCTGCCCACCCGCTGGGTCGGCGAGTCCGGGGTCACCAGATGCGGGTTCTCCGCCTCCAGCGCCTTGAGTTCGTGGAACAGCCGGTCGTATTCGACGTCCGGGATGCTCGGCTCGTCAAGGACGTGATAGCGGTAGTTGTGCTGATCAAGCTCAGCGCGCAGTTCAAGGATGCGGGTTTCGGCGGCTTTCATAGGTGTGTTCTCGAAATGCAAAAGAGCAGCCGAAGCTGCTCAATTGGTGATGCTTGAATCTGTGGGAGTGCCAATCAACGACGCTGGGTCAGGGCGCGACGTTCGAACTCGACGATGCGCTGACGGTAATGCTCGATGGTCTGCGCGGTCATGACGCTGCGCTGGTCGTCTTTCAATTCACCGTTCAGCTCATGGGCCAGTTTGCGAGCGGCGGCGACCATGACATCAAACGCCTGCTTCGGATGACGCGGCCCTGGCAGACCCAGGAAGAAGCTGACGGCGCGGGTGCTGAAGTGGTCGATATCGTCCAGATCGAACACGCCCGGCTTGACCGCATTGGCCATCGAGAACAGCACTTCGCCGTTGCCGGCCATGCTTTCGTGACGGTGAAAAATGTCCATTTCGCCGAAGCGCAGACCGCTTTCCAGAATGTTCTGCAACAGCGCCGGGCCCTTGAAGCCGCTTTCGTCACGGGAGATCACGCTGATCACCAGCACTTCTTCAACGGGCGGCAGGTCCTTTTCCTCGGTGATGCGCTGGTTCGGCTTGTCGTCCGGGAAATCATCGTCGCGGGCACTGAACAGGTCAGGGCCGGCGCTCAGGTTCAGGTCGCCCTGGTGCGGCTCGTCCTTGCGCTTGCCGCGTCGCGGTTCACGTTCAGCGCGCTCGCGGGGCGCTGCACTCATCGTCGGCAGGTCGTGCTCGTCGAGTTTCGGTTCTTTATGGGTGTCCAGAACGCGCGCAGGGCCCAGCACTTCGGCGGACGTCGGTTCGTCGTCGTCCGGCAGGTTGGATAAGCTGCGGTCCAGTCTGAATTTCAATTTGCCCTTGCCGCCGCGCATACGGCGCCAGCCGTCAAACAGAATACCGGCAATGACAATAATGCCGATGACGATCAGCCACTCTCGCAGACCGATTTCCATGTAGTCCCGTGCCTCTAATAAAATTCTGAAAATTAAGGGCGTCAAACCCCTTTAAAACGTGGAGCCAACTCTATGTTCTGAATGGCCTTTTACCCACGCGAAATGGAAAAGTGGACATTAAGCTAGCACGACCAAAGGCAACTTTACACCGTCTGTTACATCTGGCAGGTCACAAGCATCTGTCACCCTGCGGCGGTGGTTCCTGTACTGGACGTCCGTGCGCCACTTTTCCCTGCAAATCTGCATGATCGCCACGCGATCAACTGCGCATCCCGCTATGACTCCACCAGCGCCATCGCCTCCTCTACGTCCACCGCCACCAGCCTCGAACAACCTGGTTCGTGCATGGTGACGCCCATCAACTGGTCAGCCATTTCCATGGCGATCTTGTTGTGGGTGATGTAGATGAACTGCACGGTCTGCGACATCTCTTTGACCAACCGGGCGTAGCGCCCCACGTTGGCGTCGTCCAGCGGCGCATCGACTTCGTCGAGCATGCAGAACGGCGCCGGGTTGAGTTTGAAGATGGCAAAAACCAGCGCCAGCGCGGTCAGGGCTTTCTCACCCCCGGACAGCAAATGGATCGTGCTGTTTTTCTTGCCGGGAGGACGCGCCATGATCGTCACCCCTGTATCGAGTAAATCTTCGCCCGTCAGTTCCAAATAAGCGCTGCCGCCACCGAAAACTTTTGGAAAAAGTGCCTGAATTCCGCTGTTTATCTGATCAAAGGTCTCTTTGAAGCGGTTCCGGGTTTCCTTGTCGATCTTGCGGATCACGCTCTCCAGCGTGTCCAGCGCTTCGACCAAATCGGCGTCTTGGGCGTCCAGATAGCGTTTGCGTTCGGACTGCTGCTGATACTCGTCGATCGCCGCGAGGTTGATGGCGCCCAGACGCTGGATCCGCGCGGCGATGCGTTCCAGTTCGTCTTCGGCGTGTTTCTCGTTGGCTTCGGCGGTCAGGGTCGCCAGCACGCCATCCAGGTCGTAGCCGTCTTCGTGCAATTGCTCCTGAAGCGCCTTGCGTCTTACGGTCAGGGTCTGCCATTCCAGGCGCTGCTGCTCCAGTTGCCCACGCAACAGCGCCGATTGCTGCTCGGCCTGGTTGCGACGTTTCTCGGCTTCGCGCAGTTCGCGGTCGGCGTCCTCCAGGGCATTCTTGGCGGTGCGCATCTCTTCGTCGACGACCATGCGTTTTTCCAGCAGCTCTTCGAGCTTCATGCGCAGTTCTTCCAGCGGCGCGGCGCCCTCTTCCAGATTCAGGCTCAGTTGCTCGCGCTTCTCGGTCAGGCGCTCGGACTGCATTTCCAGCCGCTCCAGGGCCTGGCGCGTGGAATCATGCTGCGCGCGCAGCGAACCCAGGCGCACGGCCAACTGGTTGGCGTGATCCTTATGCTGACGGGCTTCCTGGCGCACCCGGTCCAGGCGCTCGCGCAGGCTGTCGCGCTGGGCCAGCAGCAACTCGCGCTGTTCGGTGTCCAGCGCCATGCTGTCGAGGGCGTCCTGCAATTGCAGGCGGGATTCGCCGAGTGTTTCCTGCTCCATGGCCCGCTGTTCGGCCAGTTCGGTCAATTCTTCGTCGAGCCGCGTGCGGCGCAGGGTCAACTGCTCGACCTTGGCTTTGGCAGCTGACAACTGCGCCTTGAGCTCGCTCTGCTGACGGGCTTCGTCCTGCAAGCGACGGCGCAATTGCTCGCGGTTGTCTTCCTGGGTGCGTTGCTGTTCGCGCCGGGTCGACAGCTGCTCATCCAGCGCGGCCAACGTTGCTTCGCGTTCTTCACGCTCGGCTTCCAGACGCTGCAATTCCTGACCCCGCGCCAGCACGCCGCTTTCGGCCTCGCTGGCACGGCGCACACGCAGAAAATCCCGACCGACCCAATAGCCGTCGCGGCTGATCAGGGTCTCACCGGCGCCCAGTTGCCCGCGCAGCGCCAGCGCATCGTCGAGGGTTTCAACGGGTTTGACCTGGCCCAGCCAGTGGGTCAGATCGACCTGCGTATCGACCTTGTCCAGCAGGCTGCCGGGGATGCGCGTGATGTCAGCGCCGGGACTCACCAGACGCAGGTCGCCCTGACTGAAGCCTGCGAGATCGAGCCCGGCGAAGTCGTCCACCAGCACCGCATTCAGGTCGGCGCCCAGCACGGTTTCCACGGCCATTTCCCAGCCGGCCTCGACCTGCAGCCCTTCGGCCAGACGCGGTCGTTCGATCATTTGATGGTCGCGCAGCCACTCGGCGGTGCCCGTGCCCGGGTCGAGTGCCGCCTGTTGCAGGGCTTCCAGCGACGCAAGACGGCCGTTCAACCGTTGCAGATCGCCTTGGGCCTGTTGTTGCGATTGGCTGGCCTGTTGCAGATCGACGCGCAGTTGCTCCAGGCGCTCGATCAGCTGTTCTTCCTCGGCGGTCAGCTCTTCAAAGGCCATGTCCCGCGCAGCGAGGTCTTCGCTCAGCTCGAGAATTGCGGCGTCTTCGGGGTCAGCCGCGAGCAATTGGCGCTCTTCGCCCAGACGCCGCTGACGCTCGGCCAGACGCTCCAGGCTGGTTTCCAGCTGCTGAATGCGCGACTGCTGCACTTCCGCCTGCCGCCGGGGTTCGGCGGACGTGAGGTTGAAGGCGTCCCACTGTTCCTGCCAGCCGTGCATGGCGGTTTCGGCGTCTTCCAGGGCGGCGGCGGATTCTTCGGCGGCCGCGAGGGTGATCTCCTGCTCCGGCTCGAGCATTTCCAGCTCTCCGCCGAGGGTCGCCAGCAGCGTGCGGTCGTGGCCCAGGTGGGATTCGGTTTCCAGGCGCGCACGCTCGGCTTCGCGCAGGTCGTCCTGCAACTGCCGCAAGCGTTGCTGACCGTGCTGAATGCTTTGCTCGACCCGGGCGATGTCGCCGCCCACGGAATAGAAACGCCCCTGCACCAGGTTGAATCGCTCGGACAGGTCGTGATGACCGTCGCGCAGACGCTCAATGGCGGCGTCGGCGCTGCGCTGATCGGCGACCAACGACTCGAAGCCGACCTCCTGATTGCCGATCACCGACTCGCGCTGGGCAACCTGCTCGTTCAGCGCCTGCCAGCGCAACGCCGACAGCTGCGCCTTGAGCTGACGCTCTTCGGCCTTGTATTCCTGATACTTCTCGGCCGCCTGGGCCTGACGCTGCAAGCGCTCCAGCTGCCGACCCAGTTCGTCGCGCAAATCGGTGAGGCGCGCCAGGTTTTCGTGGGTGCGGCGAATGCGGTTTTCGGTGTCGCGGCGGCGCTCCTTGTACTTGGAGATGCCGGCGGCTTCTTCGATGAAATTGCGCAGGTCCTCGGGCTTGGCTTCGATCAGCTTGGAGATCATGCCCTGCTCGATGATCGAGTAGCTGCGCGGGCCCAGGCCGGTGCCGAGGAAGATGTCGGTGATGTCGCGGCGACGGCATTTGGTGCCGTTGAGGTAATAGCTGTTCTGGCTGTCGCGGGTGACTTTGCGGCGAATGGAAATTTCTGCGTAGCTGGCGTATTCGCCGACCAGAGTGCCGTCGGAGTTATCGAAAACCAGCTCGATGCTCGCCTGGCTCACCGGTTTGCGGCTGGTGGAGCCGTTGAAGATGACGTCGGTCATCGACTCGCCGCGCAGGTTCTTGGCCGAGCTTTCGCCCATGACCCAGCGCACCGCGTCGATGATGTTGGATTTGCCGCATCCATTGGGGCCGACCACGGCCGCCATGTTGCTGGGGAAGTTCACCGTCGTCGGGTCGACGAACGATTTGAACCCGGCCAGCCTGATGCATTTGAGGCGCATGAATCAGCTGGCCGCCAGGGCGGAGAGCACCGATTGGCAGCTGCGCTCGGCGTAGCAGGTCAGTACGTCGCGGATCCGCGCCAGATCCCGCGCCACCACCGCTTCGAGCAACTGGCCGAAGAGGGTCAGGTATTCGCTCATTTCCGCCTGGCGTTGATCCAGGGCGAGGAAATAGAAACGGCTCATGGACGGCTGCAGGTTCTCGACGGTCTCTTCCAGGTACGGGTTGTTGGCGAACGGATAGGCCGCGCGCATGACATTGAAGCTCTCTTCGACGAAGCCTTTCACGTCCTGGCGCTCGCAACTGGCGATGAGCCGCTGCTGAATCTGCTGGAACGCTGCGAGGTCGACGGGCTCCTTCCAGCTTCGCGCCACGGCCAGACCGAGGAGGATGTACATCTCACTCATCAGGGCGCAGAGGCTGGTGATGTTGTGCGGGGTCAGGACCGAGACCTGCGCGCCGCGACGGGGCAGGATCACGATCAGATGGCGGCGCTCGAGAATCAGCAGCGCCTCGCGCACCGAGCCACGGCTCACGTTGAGCGCGGCCGTGACCTTCTGCTCCTGAATCCGCTCCCCTGGCTTGAGCTCGCCGCGGATGATGCGCTCGGCAAGGTGGTGAGCGATCTGCTCGGCGAGGCTGTCAGGTGCCTTGAACGTCATTTCTTACCTTCAACTTCTTTGGTCGCAAACAAGCGGCGGAGTGTATCGCACTGCAGGTCTGTGGCGCAGGGCCATACTGTGGAAACTGGCACGAATTAAGCAGAAACACGGACATGTTCTGATCACAGGCACTCAGTCTTTAAACGTCATCGTCAGGTGGGTTATCGGCCATTTCTCGAAATAATGAATTTCTTGACCTTTGAGTCAGAAATTAATTGACCCGATAGTCAGAGCTGATAGATTCATCGACATGTTCGATGACCCATCCGCCGGCAGCTGTGACCAGTGCTTATTAACGACAAGAACGAGGCGCGACCCGTGATCCAGTTTCTCCTGAACCAAGAGCTGAAAACCGAACAGGCTCTGGACCCCAATGTGACGGTGCTCAACTACCTGCGCGAGCACCTGCATAAGTCCGGCACCAAAGAAGGCTGCGCCAGCGGCGATTGCGGCGCGTGTACCGTGGTCGTGGGCGAGCTGACCACCGACGCGGCGGGCCGGGAGCAGCTGAGTTATCGCAGCCTCAATTCGTGCCTGACCTTCGTGGCCTCGCTGCACGGCAAGCAATTGATCAGCGTCGAAGACCTCAAGCATCAGGGCCGCTTGCACAGCGTTCAGCAGGCGATGGTGGACTGCCACGGTTCCCAGTGCGGTTTCTGCACGCCAGGTTTTGTGATGTCGCTGTTCGCCCTGCAAAAGAACAGCGCCGAGTCCGCCTCCTCCGACACCAGGCACGCCCAGGCCCACGAAGCCCTGGCCGGCAATCTGTGCCGCTGCACCGGCTATCGCCCGATTCTCGCGGCGGCCGAGCAAAGCTGCAGTCAACCGCCAGCGGACCAGTTCGATGCCTTGAAGGCTCAGACCATCGCCCGCCTGAAGGCCATCGCACCGACGCAAACCGGCGAGTTGAACAGCGGCGACAAGCGTTGCCTGGTGCCGCTGACCGTCGCCGATCTGGCGGATCTCTACGACGCCTACCCGCAAGCCAGGCTGCTGGCCGGCGGCACCGATCTGGCCCTCGAAGTGACGCAATTCCATCGCCCGCTGCCGGTGATGATCTACGTCGGCAACGTTGCGGCGATGAAGAAGATCGAGCACTTCGAAGACCGCATCGAGATCGGCGCGGCAACGGCCCTCACCGATTGCTACGAAGCCTTGAGCCGCGAGTACCCGGATTTCGGTGAATTGCTGCACCGTTTTGCATCGCTGCAGATCCGCAATCAGGGCACCCTCGGCGGCAACATCGGCAACGCCTCTCCGATTGGCGACTCCCCGCCTCTGCTGATCGCGCTGGGCGCGAAGATCGTGCTGCGCAAGGGCGAGCAGACCCGCACCCTGGCGCTGGAGGATTACTTCATCGATTACCGCGTGACGGTGCGTCAGGAAAGCGAGTTCATCGAGCGCATCATCGTGCCTCGCGCCAACCCCCGGCAGACGTTTCGCGCGTACAAAGTGTCCAAACGGCTGGACGACGACATCTCGGCGGTCTGCGCAGCGTTCCGCGTGCACATCGAAAACGGCGCCATTGTTGACGCCCGCGCGGCGTTCGGCGGCATGGCGGCGATCCCCAAACGTGCGGCCCATTGCGAGCAGGCGCTGATCGGCCAGCCGTGGACGTCTGCCACCATCGAGCGCGCCTGCGCCGCACTGGCCGATGATTTCACGCCGCTGACGGACTTCCGTGCGAGCAAGGAATACCGCCTGCTCAGCGCGCAGAATCTGCTGCGCAAATACTTCATTGAAGTGCAAACGCCTCACATCCAAACGCGGGTGACAGCTTATGTCTAATCATCATTCAGCCAGGTCCCAGGAAGAAATGGTCGCCCTGTTTCAACAGGACCTGACCACCGGCGTCGGCCGCAGCGTCAAGCACGACAGCGCCGACAAGCACGTTTCCGGCGAAGCAATCTACATCGACGACCGCCTCGAATTCCCCAACCAGCTGCACGTGTATGCGCGGCTGTCCGACCGTGCCCACGCGCGCATCGTCCGCGTCGACGTGTCGCCCTGCTACGCCTTCGAGGGCGTGCGCATCGCCATCACCCACGAAGACATTCCCGGCCTCAAGGACATCGGCCCGCTGCTGCCCGGCGATCCGTTGCTGGCCATCGACACCGTCGAGTTCGTCGGTCAGCCGGTGATTGCCGTGGCCGCCCGGGATCTGGAAACCGCACGCAAGGCAGCGATGGCCGCGATCATCGAATACGAAGACCTGGAACCCGTGCTCGACGTGGTTCAGGCCTATTGCAACAAACATTTCGTGCTCGACAGCCATACCCACCAGCGCGGTGATTCGGCCACGGCGCTGGCGTCCGCTCCCCACCGGATTCAGGGCACGCTGCACATCGGCGGTCAGGAACACTTCTACCTGGAGACGCAGATTTCGTCGGTGATGCCCACGGAAGACGGCGGCATGATCGTCTATTGCTCGACGCAGAACCCGACCGAGGTGCAGAAGCTCGTCGCCGAAGTGCTGGACGTGTCGATGAACAAGATCGTCGTCGACATGCGCCGCATGGGCGGCGGGTTTGGCGGCAAGGAAACCCAGGCCGCGAGCCCCGCGTGCCTGTGTGCCGTGATTGCACGCCTGACCGGCCAGCCGACCAAGATGCGCCTGCCGCGGATGGAAGACATGATCATGACCGGCAAGCGGCACCCGTTTTACGTCGAGTACGACGTGGGCTTTGACAACGACGGGCGCCTGCACGGCATTCAGCTGGAGCTGGCAGGCAACTGTGGTTATTCGCCGGACCTGTCGGCGTCCATCGTCGACCGGGCGATGTTTCACGCCGACAATTCGTACTACCTGGGCGACGCCACGATCAATGGCCATCGCTGCAAGACCAACACCGCGTCGAACACGGCCTACCGGGGTTTCGGCGGCCCCCAGGGGATGGTCGCCATCGAGGAAGTGATGGACGCCATCGCTCGGCACTTGGGCAAAGACCCGCTGGCGGTGCGCAAGGCCAACTATTACGGCAAGACCGAGCGCAACGTCACGCACTACTACCAGACGGTCGAGCACAACATGCTCGAAGAAATGACCGCCGAGCTGGAAGAAAGCAGTGACTACGCCGAGCGGCGTAAAGCGATCAAGGCCTACAACGCCAACAGCCCGATTCTGAAGAAAGGCCTGGCGCTGACCCCGGTGAAATTCGGCATTTCCTTCACCGCCAGCTTTCTCAATCAGGCCGGCGCGCTGATCCACATCTACACCGACGGCAGCATCCATCTCAATCACGGCGGCACCGAGATGGGCCAGGGCCTGAACGTCAAGGTGGCGCAGGTGGTGGCCGAGGTGTTTCAGGTCGACATCGACCGCGTGCAGATCACCGCGACCAACACCGACAAGGTGCCGAACACGTCGCCAACCGCAGCCTCAAGCGGCGCCGACCTGAACGGCAAGGCCGCGCAGAATGCTGCGGAAATCCTCAAGCAACGGCTGGTGGAATTCGCAGCCAAGCATTACCAGTGCGATGAATCGCGGGTCGAGTTTCGCAACGGCCACGTGCGCGTCGGCGAGCAGGTCATCAGCTTCGACACCTTGGCGCAGCAGGCATGGATGGGCCAGGTGTCGCTGTCGAGCACCGGCTATTACAAGACGCCGAAGATTTTCTACGACCGCAGCCAGGCGCGGGGCCGGCCGTTCTATTACTTTGCCTTCGGCGCGGCCTGTACCGAAGTGCTGGTTGACACCCTGACCGGCGAATACAAAATGCTGCGCACGGACATCCTTCATGACGTCGGCGCCTCGCTGAACCCGGCCATCGACATCGGTCAGGTCGAGGGCGGCTACATTCAAGGGATGGGCTGGCTGACGACCGAAGAACTGGTCTGGAACGACAAAGGCAAGCTGATGACCAACGGCCCGGCCGGCTACAAGATTCCGGCCGTGGCCGACATGCCGGCGGACCTGCGGGTGAAGCTGGTGGAGAACCGCAAGAACCCCGAAGACACAGTGTTTCACTCCAAAGCCGTGGGTGAACCGCCGTTCATGCTGGGCATTGCCGCGTGGTGCGCGATCAAGGACGCGGTGGCGAGCCTGGGTGATTACCGGCACCAGCCGAAGATCGACGCGCCGGCGACCCCGGAGCGGGTGTTGTGGGGGTGTGAGCAGATGCGGGCGTTGCAGCGCGATGCGGAGTTGGCTGCCGAGATCGTTTCAGAACCTGCTCCGGGGCTCCGCGTGGGAATGCAGCCCGAGACGCTCCGGGTTGATTAAACAGTGGCGGCCTGTGCTGACGCTTTCGCGAGCAAGCTCGCTCCCACAGAGCGTGGGTACGATCGATCTGCCAACCCGCCGATCAGGAGAAATCACATGAATAACTGGATCAGCGCCCTCGCCGACTTGCAGCAGCAGGGCGAGGCCTGCGTGCTGGTGACCATCATCGAGGAGCGTGGCTCGACGCCGCGCAATGCCGGCTCGAAAATGGTCGTCAGCGCCGGGAAGATCTTCGACACCATCGGCGGCGGGCATCTGGAATACAAGGCGATGGAAATCGCCCGGGAGATGCTCGCCAGCGGCAGCCAGCAAACCCGTCTGGAGCGCTTCAGCCTCGGCGCCAGCCTGGGTCAGTGCTGCGGCGGCGTGAACGTGTTGCTGTTCGAACCCATGGGCCAGCCCCAGGCGCACATTGCGGTGTTCGGGGCCGGCCACGTCGGTCGGGCGCTGGTGCCGTTGCTCGCCAGCCTGCCCTGCCGCGTGCGCTGGATCGACTCCCGCGAGGCGGAATTTCCCGCACAGATGCCGGAAGGCGTGACGCAGATCCTCAGCGAGGACGTCATCGAAGAAGTCGATAACCTGCCCGCTGGCAGCTATTGCATCGTCATGACCCACAATCATCAGCTGGACCTGGAACTCGCCGCCGCCATTCTCAAGCGTGGCGACTTCAGCTATTTCGGCCTGATCGGCTCGAAAACCAAGCGCGTGAAATTCGAGCATCGCCTGCGTGATCGTGGCTTTGAGCCCGCAGTGCTGCAGCGCATGCGTTGCCCGATGGGCCTGACCGAGGTCAAAGGCAAACTGCCCATGGAAATCGCCGTGTCCATCGCCGGCGAAGTGATCGCCACCTACAACGCTCATTTCGGCGAGCAGAGCACCACCGCCGAACCTGTCGCCAAGCTGCTGCCGGTGTCCCGCCGCAGCCAGGCCCAATGAATCCCGGAAGAATGATCAACTGACATGACCCCTGATATCAGCACCGCCAAAAAAGCCTACCGCGCCGCCATTATTCACAGCATCGCAGACCCTGCCGACGTGGCGGTGGAAGCGTCGTATGAGTATTTCGAAGACGGCCTGATGCTGGTCGAAAACGGCAAGATCCTCGCCTTGGGCAACGCCGAAGACCTGCTCGGCACGCTCACTGACGACATCGAAATCGTCACCTATCAAGACGCGCTGATCACCGCCGGTTTCATCGACACCCACATCCATTTGCCGCAGACCGGCATGGTCGGGTCCTACGGCGAGCAGTTGCTCGACTGGCTGAATACCTACGTGTTTCCCTGCGAGAGGCAATTCGAAGACCCCGAGCATTCGGCGCAGGTGGCCGACATCTTTCTCAAGGAATTGCTGCGCAACGGCACCACCACCGCGCTGGTATTCGGCAGTCGTCACAAGGAGTCGGTGGAGGCGCTGTTCAGTGCCGCCGAGAAGCTCAATCTTCGCCTGATCGCCGGCAAGGTGATGATGGACCGCAACGCCCCGGATTATCTGGTGGACACCGCCGAATCCAGCTACGTCGACAGCAAGGCGCTGATCGAGCGCTGGCACGGCAAGGGCCGCCTGCATTACGCCGTCACCCCGCGCTTCGCACCGACCAGCACGCCCGAACAATTGACCCTCGCTGGGCAATTGCTGACCGAGTACCCCGACCTGTACATGCAGACCCACATCAGTGAAAACCTGAAGGAAGTCGAATGGGTCAAGGCGCTGTTCCCGGAGCGCAAGAACTACCTGGACGTGTACGACCATTTCAACCTGCTCGGCGAGCGCTCGGTGTTTGCCCACGGCGTGCACCTGTGCGACCAGGAGTGTGAGCGCCTGGCGGAAACCGGGTCCGCCATCGCCTTTTGCCCGACCTCCAACTTCTTCCTCGGCAGTGGGCTGTTCAACTTGCCGATGGCCGAAAAGCACAAGGTCAATGTAGGACTCGGAACAGACGTCGGCGCTGGCACCAGTTTCTCGCTGCTGCACACGCTGAACGAGGCGTACAAAGTCATGCAGCTGCAAGGCGCCAAATTGAGCCCGTTCAAATCGCTGTACCTGGCGACGCTGGGCGGCGCACGGGCGCTGCGGCTGGAAGACAAGATCGGCAACCTGCAGCCGGGCAGCGAAGCGGACTTCGTGGTGCTGGACTTTAACGCCACGCCGCTGCTGCAGTACCGCATGAGTCAGGCGACGAGCATCGAAGAGCAGCTGTTTGTGTTGATGACCCTGGGGGATGACCGGACCGTGAGCGAAACGTATTCGGCGGGGGTATTGGTGCATAAGCGTTGAGGCGATGCCGCAAACGGTAGGAGCGCCTACCCGCGATGCAGTGTGTCAGCCGACGTTGATGTCGCAGGCCCGCCGCTTCGCGACCGTCGTAACCTCCGATTGCTTCTACAGGAGATCTGCGCTCGACGCGGATTTTCGATGACAGCTGGAAACTGTAGGAGTGAGCTTGCTCGCGAAGACTGAGGTACATCCAACACTAATCTGTCAGCTGTGCCGCAGCATTCATGAGCAAGCTCACTCCCACAGGTCCTCGGTCCTACCAGAGTTACCGGAGTCAGCATAGAATTTGTGGGAGCGACCGGGGTGGCGCTCCACCTTGCTCGCGAAGACTGAGGTACATCCAACCTAAATCTGTCAGCTGTGCCGCAGCATTCGTGAGCAAGCTCACTGCCACATTCAGACCGACGTGCTGCGCCCTGCTTTTTTCTTCGGCAGCATCAGGTGCGAGAACACCGCATGGAGGTCGTCGGAGGCGCTGTCTTCGTCGAGGTTGAGCTTGCTGTCGATGTGATCCATGTGATGCATCATCAGGTTCACCGCCAGGGTCGCGTCGCGGGCTTCGATTGCGTCGATCAGCTGAGTGTGTTCATCGTACGAGCAGTGCGAGCGGTTGCCGCTTTCGTACTGGGCGATGATCAGCGAGGTCTGCGAGACCAGGCTGCGCTGAAAGCTGATCAGTGGGGCGTTCTTGGCCGCGTCCGCCAGCTTCAGATGAAATTCTCCCGACAGACGAATCCCCGCCCCGCGATCCCCTTTCGAAAAACTGTCGCGCTCGTCGCTGACCATCTGGCGCAGCTCGCTGAGCTGTTCCGCCGTGGCGTGCTCGACCGCCAGTTCCGTGATCGCCTTCTCCACCAGACGCCGGGCGAAGAACACCTGTCGTGCCTCTTCGACGCTCGGGCTGGCCACCACCGCGCCACGGTTCGGGCGCAGCAGCACCACGCCTTCGTGGGCCAGTCGCGACAGTGCACGACGAATGATGGTGCGACTGACGCCGAAGATTTCACCGAGGGCTTCTTCACTCAGCTTGGTGCCGGGCGCCAGACGCTGTTCGAGAATCGCCTCGAAAATGTGGGCGTAGACGATGTCGTCCTGGGTGCCGCTACGGCCTGATTTGGCCGTGCGTGAGTGTTTCTTGAGGGGTTGCAGCTGATCGTTCATGGGCACTCGTGGTAACAGAATCCGGCGCGGGGCCTTGCCGTGATCAGGGCGGGTACGACCACTGTTGGAGCAACCAATAGCAGATATCCCGGCAAAGTCACAGTAAAAGTAATGGCGCATTGTACACAGCCGGCAAAGTCTGCGCAGGCCCGGAAATGACGGGGCGTTATGCACACAATCCGACAAATACTCCGCACAGGATCGAAAACATTATTTGCATTATTTGTATACAAAAGCATAATCCCTTCGTGCACGTTTCTGACCTTTCAGTCAACAAATCGGCCTGACAGGTCTACCCGCTTCCCGGAGCCAACAGTCGGCTTTGTCATAACAACAAAAACGTCCCGAGGATTTCACTGTGGAAAGTCGCAAAACCGAAGCCACGCCGCTGGATCTCACGCTGCCGCGCAAAGGCCTGCTTGAACGCCTGTTCAAGCTGAGCCTGCACGGCACGACCGTCCGAACCGAGCTGCTGGCAGGGCTCACGACCTTCATCACCATGGCCTACATCATCTTCGTCAACCCGAACATCATGGCCGACGCCGGCATCGATCATGGCGCGGCCTTCGTCGCCACCTGCATCGCCGCCGCGCTGGGTTGCCTGCTGATGGGGCTGTACGCCAACTGGCCGGTGGGCCTGGCGCCGGGGATGGGCCTGAACGCATTCTTTACCTACACCGTGGTCGGCACCATGGGCTACAGCTGGGAGACGGCGCTGGGCGCGGTGTTCGTCTCGGGTGTGATCTTCATGTTCCTGACGCTCTCACGCATCCGCGAATGGCTGCTCAACAGCATCCCGGTCAGCCTGCGTTACGCCATGGGCGCGGGGGTCGGTCTGTTTCTCGGGCTGATCGGCCTGAAAACCGCCGGCATCGTGGTCGACAGCCCGGCGACGCTGATCAAGCTCGGCTCGTTGCGCGAGCCCGGTCCGCTGCTCGCCGCCATCTGTTTTCTGATGATTGCCGTGCTCAGTTATCACCGGGTGTTCGGCGCGATCCTTATCAGCATCATCGCGGTGACGCTGGCCGGCTGGGGCCTGGGGCTGGTGCATTACAACGGCATCTTCTCCATGCCGCCGAGCCTGGCGCCGACCTGGATGGCCATGGACCTGGCCGGCGTGTTCAACGTCAGCATGATCAGCGTGGTGCTGGCGTTTCTGTTCGTGCACATGTTCGACACGGCCGGCACGCTCATGGGTGTGGCACAGCGCGCCGGTTTGGTGCGCGAAGACGGCCGCATCGAGAACCTCTCGCGGGCGTTGAAGGCGGACAGCGCGTCCAGCGTGTTCGGTGCGATGGTCGGTGTGCCGCCGGTCACCAGCTACGTGGAAAGCGCTTCGGGCGTGGCGGCCGGGGGTCGGACTGGTCTGACCGCCGTGACCGTGGGCGTGCTCTTCGTGGCAGCGATGTTCTTCGCCCCGCTGGCTGGCATGATTCCCGCTTACGCGACCGCAGGTGCGTTGATTTACGTGGCGATGCTGATGATGGGCGGCATGGCGCACATCGACTGGGACGAAGCCACCGACAGCATTCCGGCGATCGTCACGGCGATCATGATGCCGCTGACGTTTTCGGTCGCGGACGGGATCGCGCTGGGGTTCATCACCTACGTGGTGCTGAAAGCCGGCACCGGCCGCCATCGGGAAATCTCCATCAGCCTGTGGGTGCTGTGCGCGATCTTCATCGCCAAGTTCGTGTTTTTGTAGGACTGCATGAATAGCTAAACGTAAGGGCGCGCTTGCCCGCAGTTGCAATGGGTCGATGACCGCACTGGGCATTGATGCACCGTCATCGCGGGCATGCGCGCTTCTACACAGACAAAGTCAGAAATCGTTGGCGATACGCTCGACGAACACCTGAATCCCGCTGTCCGAAGAATTGCTGACCCTGATGCCACCCACCAACTTCACCAAGCAGCCATCGTTGCGAGCCTGGGCCACGGCATCGATTGCACGCTCACCCGGGTGAGCCGTCACCCACTCGTCAATCCAGCGGTTGGACATCGGGATCGCACTGTCCAGGCCGCGCAGATCGAATCCGAGCATCGACGTCGACCCGCGCGTCATCTTCAGCAGGTACAGCGGTTCCTGACCGGGCCGGCGGAACAGCAAAATAGAGCGACTGTGCAGCACCGCCTCATTGGCCGACACCACGATATAACCGGCGTGAGTGACCAGCGCCGACAGGTAATCGCGCAGGTTTTTCCTGCTTCCCATGCCGCCCCTGTTTTCGGCTGCCGCCCTCGTGAGGAGGTGGAGCAGCGAGGGTTCCTGGGTCGAGAAGTCCAGACGACTGAACCGTTGCAGCGAGGGTCCGTAACTGATGCTGAGCCGGGCATTCAGCGTTCCCTGGCCGGTCAGATGTGACCCATCGAGCATCAGCAACGGGTCGTTGAGCCCCGGCATCGGCGACGGCTGGCCGTGCTGCCAGGCATTGATAGTGGCCCGCAGATTGATAAGTCGTGACGACGTCATGCCGGTATGGCCAGGGTCTGCACGATCAAAGATCTTTTCCGCCAGCACCCGGTAGCTGGTCGGGGTCATGCCTGGTCGGGCCTGTTCCACCAGTTGCTGAATCTTGCGTTTGAACAACGGGCCATGCACGGTCCACTTCCCCTCTTGAAAGGAGGCCATGATGGGCTGCTCGAATCGATTGCGGCGAATGGTCTCGTTGAGGCCGGAAAAGCTGTCCTCCAGAGTGGCCGGGTTTTTCAGGAGCACAATCGAGGGGTGCTGCGTGCCGCCACTGGGCAGGATGTCGTAGCGCTTGCCGTCCAATTGGATGAAGTCGCTGCCCTGCGTTTCGCCTATCCGGAAAACCGGTGGCTGCTGCGTGATCTGCCGGACGTCATCGGTCTCGATCATCGGCCGCGCCCAGGTTTTCCAGGTGTCGGGGCCCGCGAGTCTCGCGGACGCCGTTGACGGTCCTGCTTCGGGCGCGCGCTTTGCCGGGTTATCCGCAGTCGGCGGGTCCTTGCGCTTGACGCCGCTCGGCCCAGGCTGAGGTGAGGCGTCCGGCACCGCGACGGGACGGCGGTAGGCCTCGGCCCAGTCTGGCAATGCCCGGTGCTTTTCAAAGTGAACGGCGAGGTCCAGCTCCAGGCGCCGTTGATGCTCGGACGGGAATTCAAACTGATCGAGCAATTGCCGCGCCTGTCGATGGGTGAACGCAGGGTCCGGATGGGCCTTGGCGATCAGGGTTTCGGCGATGGTCGACTTCACACCGCCGCGCAGCCCGACGTCGGTGTGATACACCCACTCGCCCTGTTCGAAGCGCACGGGGGGCTCATAGCCCTGGCTGGCGGTTTTCTGCAGCCGCAGGGTGTGTTCGCCGGGACGTCGGTAGGCGGCATAGGCCTGGCCGTCGCGTTGAATCCACAACTGGCCATCCTTGAGCACTGTCCCTAGGTCGCGCCCTGATTGCGGCAGTGCGCCCGCTAGCGAGGCCTGCACTGCGTAGCCATCAAACGGCTTGAGCACATGGGAACCGGCCGCCGACATTGCATTTCGGATACCGGCGCTGCGACGGCCCGCGCGGGTCAGCACGCGAATGCTCGCTGCGCCCGGCACAATCGACAGCGCCACATCCAGCACGCTCAAAGCCACGGCCCCCGAGGCCAGCAGCCCGTCATCAAGACGCCCGCGGCTGAAAGCGTTCACTGCCTCATGCGCGCTGGCCAGGCCCTCGGGCAGACTGATCAGCGTGCCAACGCCGGGCAATAGGCACAACATCGCCGTGAAATACATCAAAAATCCGTCGTTCTGCGCCCTTGATCGCTCGCGTGCAAGATCGAACTGGCTGCGGGCGTCGGATTCGGTCTGCCGATGCAGCATCCATGCGCGACAGTGCAATTGCTGTGCGGGCAATTGCAGATCCAGCGCCGGGGCGAAATCGATGAACCCTTCGAATCGGCGCGCCAATGCCTGATTGATGTAACTGACGTGACGCGCCTGATGGGGCCTGTCCATTGTCCGCTCGGCCAGATACTCGACTAACGCAGCGTCCCGGATGAGCCTTTGAATCAGCCGGGATTTGGCCTGCGCAGGGCTTGACCCTTCAATCAATGTCACATCGCCGGGCGCGTCGGGCAGGTAGATGACCGTCAAGTTGGTCTGGCGATCACGCATCACGCACAACCCGGCCAGTGTGTGACCGTCACGCTCCCCTGTGACAGCGACGCCGGGTTTGAACCGCACCCAGTTCATCTCCAGCTCAGCGGCATCGGTGTGGTAACGCGAGCGTGCCAGCGCCGCCATCTGGAACAACTGATAGCCGGCCTCGCTCAGCCGGTGACGGGAAAACTCACAAAAACCTTCGAGCAACAATTTGTGTTCGTAGGGATCGAGCAGCAGGTCGGCGTCGGCCCAGGCGTATGCGGCGCCAGCTTCGGGCGCAGCGCCGGGAACGCGGAAAACGGCATCGAGCAGCGTTCGATAACGTTGAGCTACGTCCAGTTGCGGGATCATGCGATGCAGGTAGGAGGCGGTCAGGCCGGCTTCGATGTAATGCGCTGCGTTGAGTTCAGACTCGGCCAGCACCAGGCGTTGGGCCATCTGCTCATCATCGCTGGCGAAATTGCGCCGAGCCAACTGACCAAGGCTGAGGTGTTCGCGTTCGCTGCTCGCCACCCAGGGCGCAGCGTAACTTTTGATCCGGCCAAATTGCGGGTCGATGTCGTAATCGCGCCTTACGTTTTTGGGCAGGTCGATAACGATGGTCTCTGGCGCAATATCGATGCCCAGATCCGCCTTGATGCGCGCGGCAATCTGGTTGTCGGTGAAGGTCTCAAACGATGGCAGCACCTTCCTCAAATGCGCTTCGAGCCGGGCGGCGGCGACGTGATAAGCCGTCAAACCCTCGCGATAGGTCTCCAGCACCGTATCGCTGGCAGTGAGCAGCCACTCGGGCAGTGGCGCGGTGATTTCCAGCAGCGTTTGATCAAGGGAAGCATGGGTCGACATCAAGTCGCCCGGGGTCATGTCAGTTGTGGTCATGGGGTGTGTTCTCCAACACGCTATAAGACGGTTGGAGTGTTCACAGTCCACGCAGCGGCCTGACATACATATGTATTGGCAGGACATTATTTATCCGCGGTGCAACGACATTCTGGATCTGCGCCCCTGACACCGGGTCTGCGGGCAGCGGTCCGCTACGCCCGTTCGAAAAGGATCTCCTGGGCGCCTTCCCATAACGTCTTTACACCCAACGCCCGGAGGTTTTCCTGACCCTGAACGACGGTCAAAAAGTGATTGCCGGCCAACTGGCCCATTTTGCTGGCGAAACAGCACGAGCCGTAAGCCACCAGTATTTCGGTTTCGCTGTAAGGGCCGGGGTAAAACAGAATGTCGCCCACTGAAGGGTGGCTGGTGTGATTTTCAAAGCCGATAGGTTGATCATCCTTGATGAGCTGATACTCATCCAGAGGCACCCAGCAGCCTTCGCCACTCCAGCGCACATGGATGAGTTTCTGGCGGTAAGGCAACAGCGCAAGAAAGGCGGCCACGGTGTGCGGCGCATCGGGATGGGTCTGGGCAAGGAACTGATACCCGCCTGCGGTGATTCTCAAAGTGGTCATGGACGCTTTTCTCCGGAACTGGCAAAGGGTCAATCAGGGGGTGACCTAGCTGCCGCGATACGTGGAATAGCTGTAGGGCGAAATCAGCAGCGGCACGTGGTAGTGGTCTTGCCCGGCGTCGATGCCGAAGCGCAGCACCACCTCATCAAGGAACCCATGCTCGCCGGATTGCACGCCTTTGCCGCGAAAGTAATCGCCGGCCTGAAACTGCAGTTGATAGACGCCAGACTGGTAGTCATCGCCCTGCAACAGCGGAGCGTCGCAGCGGCCGTCGTTGTTGGTCACTGCTTCGGCGACTTTCTCCAGCCGGTCGCCATCGACCCGATAAAGCGCAACGCGTATGGAGCTGCCGGGGCAGCCATGTGCAGCGTCCAGCACGTGAGTGGTGAGTCGTCCCATGGCGTGTCGTTGCCTCATTCAGTGAGAGATTAAGAGAGGGCCTGCACCCGAAAAGGGCATGAGCGGTATGAGATGAACAGGATTAAGACAGTTTAAGCACGGATTGTACACAATTAAAATTACCTAAATTTTCACTGATCACCCGCCGCGGCTCCATGCCCCGGATAGCGACGCAAGGCAGACGAATACGCGATGACAAGTGCCATATCTGACCACTCAGGCAGGTTTCTTGCACAGTGATCCCATGGGGCCGAGAGTGGCGGGAAGTGAAAAAACAGGGTTACACGTTGTAAATAAAGTTGTATACAATCTCACCATCGCAGCGACCGTCGCGGCACCTTGATGCATCGCCCTGACGACCACCGCCACAGAACACAGGCTAGATAAGGAAGATTGCAGTGAGCGCCGACTACCCACGCGACCTGATCGGTTACGGCAGTAACCCGCCCCACCCCCGCTGGCCAGGCAACGCCCGTATCGCGCTGTCGTTCGTGCTCAATTACGAGGAAGGCGGCGAACGCAATATTCTGCATGGCGACAAGGAGTCCGAAGCGTTTCTCTCCGAAATGGTCGCCGCGCAACCGCTGCAGGGCCAGCGCAACATGAGCATGGAATCGCTCTACGAATACGGCAGCCGGGCTGGCGTGTGGCGCGTGCTCAAGCTGTTCAGGCAATTCGACATCCCGCTGACGGTCTTCGCGGTGGCCATGGCCGCCCAGCGTCACCCGGACGTGATCCGCGCCATGGTCGACGCGGGCCATGAGATCTGCAGCCACGGCTATCGCTGGATCGACTACCAGAACATGGACGAGGCGCAGGAACGCGAGCACATGCTCGAAGCGATCCGCATCCTCACGGAACTCACCGGCGAACGTCCGCTGGGTTGGTACACCGGGCGCACCGGCCCGAACACCCGGCGGCTGGTGATGGAAGAAGGCGGTTTTCTCTACGACTGCGACACCTACGACGACGACCTGCCCTACTGGGAGCCGAACAACCCCACCGGCAAGCCGCATCTGGTGATCCCCTACACCCTGGACACCAACGACATGCGCTTCACCCAGGTGCAGGGTTTCAACAAGGGCGACGACTTTTTCGATTACCTGAAAGACGCCTTTGACGTGCTCTACGCCGAAGGGGCCGAGGCGCCGAAAATGCTGTCGATCGGCCTGCACTGCCGCTTGATTGGTCGCCCTGCCCGACTGGCCGCGCTGCAGCGTTTCCTTGAGTACGTCAAAGGCCACGAGCAGGTCTGGTTTGCGCGCCGGGTGGAAATCGCGCGGCACTGGCATCAGGTACACCCCTTCAATGGAGCCGCCCAATGAGCCGCTTTCAGACCCTGACGCCCTCGTCCCTCAGTCGCGATGAATTCGTCCAGGCGTTCGCCGACATCTACGAACATTCGCCCTGGGTCGCCGAACAGGCTTATGACCTGGGCCAGCGGCATGAGCTCGATGATATCGAAACGCTGCATGCACGCATGAGCGACATCCTGTTGAGTGCCGATCACGCCGCGCAACTGGCGCTGATCAACGCTCACCCGGACCTTGCTGGCAAAGCCGCCGTGCAAGGCCAACTGACCGAAGCCAGTACCTCTGAACAGGCTGGCGCCGGTATCCACCAATGCACGGCCGAAGAGTTTCAGCGCTTCACCGAGCTGAACGACGCCTATAAAGCGAAGTTCGCGTTCCCCTTCATCATGGCGGTGAAAGGCAGCAACCGGCATCAGATCCTCGCGGCCTTCGAGACGCGCATTCACAACCCGGCCGACGCCGAGTTCGCCTGCGCCCTCGCCGAGATCAACAAGATCGCGATGTTCCGCCTGCAAGCCCTCTGACCGACCTTTCCCACGCCCACTATCAAAGGCAGACAAAAAGAATGAAAGCTTACGCCGCACCCTTCGAGAAGTTCGTCAACCTGGCCGATGCGCGTCTGGGGACGAAGATCCTTTCCGTCACCGATGACTGGTTTGCCGACGCCAACCGCCTGTTCCAGCCGACCCCGGCAGTCTGGAAAGAAGGCGTGTTCGACGACAACGGCAAGTGGATGGACGGCTGGGAGTCGCGTCGCAAGCGCTTCGAAGGTTACGACAGTGCGGTGATTCGTCTGGGCGTCGCCGGTTGGATCAAGGGCGTGGACATCGACACCTCGTTCTTCACCGGCAACTACCCGCCCTCGGCCTCGCTGGAAGCGTGCTTCCTGGCGTCGGGCGAGCCGGACGAAAACACCGTGTGGACCGAAGTGCTGCCGGCTGTGGAGCTCAAGGGCGACAGCCACCATTACCACGAGATCGGTGACGCCAAGGCCTACAGCCACTTGCGTTTCAATATCTATCCGGACGGCGGCGTGGCGCGTCTGCGCGTGTACGGCGTGCCCCATCGGGACTGGTCGGCGGTGGGTGACAACGAGCAGATTGATCTCGCCGCTGCGCTGAATGGCGGTCGTGCGCTGGCCTGCTCCGACGAGCATTTCGGGCGCATGAGCAACATCCTCAACCCGGGCCGTGGCGTGAACATGGGCGACGGCTGGGAAACCGCACGTCGCCGCACCCCTGGCAATGACTGGGTGATTGTGGCGCTGGGGCATGCGGGCGAGGTCGAGCAGATCGTCGTCGACACCCTGCACTTCAAGGGCAACTACCCGGACAGCTGCTCGATTCAGGCAGCCTTCGTCAAAGGCGGCACCGACAGCCAGATCGAAACCCAGAGCCTGTTCTGGCGCGAACTGCTGCCGAGCCAGAAACTGGAAATGCACGCCGAACACACCTTCGTCGAGCAGATCAAGGCACTGGGGCCGATCACCCATATCCGCCTGAACGTGTTCCCGGATGGCGGCGTGAGCCGGCTGCGGGTGTTGGGCAAGGTTGCGAAGTAACGAGGATGCCGTTGTCACACAATGCGGGAACGGACAAAACATAAACCTGTAGGAATGAGCTTGCTCGCGAATGCGGTGGGATGATCGCTGTAGCTGTGGCGGATTCACTGGCCTCTTCGCGAGCAAGGTGGAACGCCACCCCGGTCGGCTCCCACAGGACGGATGTCAGACCAAGAACCTCCGTTGGGCATGACGCACGTTTAGCAACGACGCACATTTATCTTCAACCTGAAAACAGAAGACTCCGCATGCGCACACTGATCATCGAGCCGTTGACCAAGGCAGCCTTCGCCCCTTTCGGCGATGTCATCGAAACCGACGGCAGCGATCATTTCATGATCAACAACGGCTCGACCATGCGCTTTCACCGTCTGGCCGAGGTTGAAACGGCCACGCCGGACGACAAGGCGATCATCAGCATCTTCCGCGCCGAGGCGCTGGAGATGCCGTTGACCATCAGCATGCTGGAGCGCCATCCGCTGGGCAGCCAGGCCTTCATTCCGCTGCTCGGCCATCCTTTTCTGGTCGTGGTCGCGCCACTTGGCGATGCACCTGAACCCGAGTTGACCCGCGCCTTCATCACCAATGGCAGGCAGGGTGTTAATTACCATCGCGGCGTCTGGCACCACCCGGTGCTGACGATCGAAAAGCGGGATGACTTCCTGGTGGTTGATCGCAGTGGCAGTGGCAATAACTGCGATGAGCATTTCTTCGAAGAGAGTCAGAAGATGGTTCTCGATCCCCAACTATAAGAAGGGTCTGACCACCCGTTAAGCGGTGGAAGGCAAAGGGTAAAGACTGTGGCTGCACATCTGATGGAATGGCTGAATCTGGGCGTGCGCTGGATTCACATGATCGTCGGGATCGCCTGGATCGGCGCGTCCTTTTATTTCGTCTGGCTGGAGAACAACCTCAACCGCGCCAACCCCCGTGACGGTCTGTCGGGCGACCTCTGGGCGATTCACGGCGGCGGTATCTACCACCTGGAAAAGTACAAGCTGGCTCCGCCGACCATGCCGGACGACCTGCACTGGTTCAAATGGGAAGCCTACTGGACCTGGATGTCGGGCATCGCGCTGCTGTGCATCGTGTTCTATTCCAACCCCACCCTTTACCTGCTGGCACCCGGCAGCACGCTGAGCGGCGGCGCAGGCATCGCCATCGGCGTCGGCTCATTGATCGCCAGCTGGACGATCTACGATATTCTGTGCGATTCACCGCTGGGCAAGCGCCCTGCCCTGCTGGGCCTGGTGCTGTTCGTGCTGATCATCGCAGCCTGCTTCGGCTTCAGCCAAGTGTTCAGCGGGCGGGCGGCTTACCTGCACACGGGTGCAATCATCGGCACGATCATGGTCGGCAACGTGCTGCGCATCATCATGCCGGCCCAGCGCGCGCTGGTCGCCGCCATCGCCGAGAACCGTACGCCGGACCCGTCGCTGCCGGCCAAAGGATTGCTGCGTTCGCGGCACAACAACTACTTCACCCTGCCGGTGCTGTTCATCATGATCAGCAACCATTTCCCGAGTACCTACGGCAGTCAGTACAACTGGCTGATTCTGGCGGGGATCGCGGTGTGTGCGGTGCTGGTCCGTCACTTCTTCAACACCCGTCACAACAGCCATAAATATGCCTGGGCCCTGCCGGTCGGTGCATTGGGAATGATGTGCCTGGCCTACGTCACCGGCCCGGCGCAAACATCTCGCGGCCCGGACGTGGCGGAGAAAATCCAGTACCAGCCACTGCCGGGCACAGCCATCGGCGGCCATCGCGCTGATGAGCCGAAGCCTGAAATCGCGCCAGCGCCAGCCCCTGCAACTGCAGCTGCCCCGGCACCTGCCGCAGAGGCCGCAGCCCAACCGGCGCAAGCCAGCAGTGGTGGCGTGGATTTCGAGAAGGTCCACAGCGTGATTCAGGAGCGCTGCACCGTCTGCCACTCCGCCAAACCCACCAGCCCGCTGTTCAGCAGCGCGCCGGCCGGGATCATGTTCGACACGCCGCAGCAGATCCAGCAACTCGCGCCGCGCATTCAGGCCCAGGCGGTGACCGCGCAGATCATGCCGCTGGGCAACATCACCCAGATGACCCAACAGGAACGTGACCTGCTGGGGCAGTGGATCGATAAAGGGGCGCAGACGAACTAAGCAGCTGCAAGCTTCAAGCGGCAAGCCACAAGTAAAAAGCAGTACGCGATCGGCTTTAGCTTGTAGCTTGCCGCTAACCGCTCCATCCGCTCCGACCAAAAAATAAAAACAATGAGGTGTTGCATGTCCGAGTCAACTCACGCGCGCATTCCTGCCGCGCCGCCACGACAGCCCCTGCCATTGCTGCAACTGATTCTGGTGGGCCTGCAACACGTCCTGTTGATGTACGGCGGTGCCGTTGCGGTGCCGCTGATCATCGGCCAGGCCGCCGGGCTTTCCCGGGAAGAAATCGCCTTTCTGATCAACGCCGACCTGCTGGTCGCCGGCATCGCCACGGTGGTGCAATCCCTGGGCATCGGTCCGCTGGGGATTCGCATGCCGATCATGATGGGCGCCAGCTTTGCCGCCGTCGGCAGCATGGTGGCGATGGCCGGAATGAGCGGCGTCGGCCTGCCGGGCATCTTCGGCGCGACCATCGCAGCAGGCTTCTTCGGTATGCTGATCGCGCCGTTCATGTCGAAAATCGTGCGTTTCTTCCCGCCGCTGGTGACCGGCACCGTGATCACCTCCATCGGCCTGTCGCTGTTCCCGGTAGCGGTCAACTGGGCGGGCGGCGGCAGCAAGGCGGTGAGCTTCGGCGACCCGGTCTACCTTGGCGTCGCCGCGCTGGTGTTGCTGACCATCCTGCTGATCAACCGCTTCATGCGCGGGTTCTGGGTCAACATCTCGGTGCTGATCGGCATGGGCCTGGGCTACATCCTCTCCGGCTTCATGGGCATGGTCGACCTCAGTGGCCTGGGTCAGGCCGAATGGCTGAAGGTGGTCACGCCCCTGCACTTCGGCCTGCCGCAATTCAGCCTCGCGCCGATCCTGTCGATGTGCCTGGTGGTGGTGATCATTTTTGTCGAATCCACGGGGATGTTTCTCGCGCTGGGCAAGATCACCGACCGCGAAGTCACCCCCGGCATGCTGCGCCGGGGCCTGTTGTGCGACGCGGCGGCCTCGTTTCTCGCGGGCTTTCTCAACACCTTCACCCATTCCTCGTTTGCGCAGAACATCGGCCTGGTGCAGATGACCGGCGTGCGCTGCCGCTCGGTGACCATTGTCGCGGGCGGGTTCCTCATCGTGCTCAGCCTGTTGCCGAAAGCGGCGTATCTGGTGGCTTCGATTCCACCTGCCGTACTGGGCGGCGCGGCCATCGCGATGTTCGGCATGGTCGCCGCCACCGGGATCAAGATCCTCCAGGAAGCGGACATCGCCGACCGGCGCAACCAGCTGCTGGTCGCAGTGAGCATCGGCATGGGCCTGATACCCGTGGTGCGACCGGAGTTCTTCAGCCAGCTGCCGCAGTGGATGGGGCCGATCACCCACAGCGGCATCGCCATGGCGACATTGAGCGCGGCGTTGCTGAACCTGCTGTTCAACGTCCTCGGCGGTGCCGAACGCGCGGCGATGGCCGGGCCGCTGCATTCACACTGAGGGGTTGCCCTGTTTTCGACGGGAGTGCTCTGTGACAGAGCACTTGAGCACGGCTGCGCGAGTCAGTATCCTCCGCCGCCGCTCGAATTCAGTCCAATAACAACACTGCAACTAACCTGACTGACCGGACAACTCTCCGATCAGCCCGTGCATCTTCCAAACGGCATCGATAAATCGACCAATCGACTGTTCTTTGAACAGCCGGCGGGGCTTTTTCGTCTTTTTTCAAGGTGTTGGCTCAGCTCTTGCTATCAACTCGAAGCTGACCAAACAGACAACTTAATCGATTAAAACCAAGGCGCCATAACAGAGCGTCCGTTCGCAAAAAACCACGACGTCAATCCAAGGGAGTATTTACATGAACCGCACGCTTTCCAGCCTGATGGCCGCCAGTAGCCTGCTTGCCGCTGCGCCGGCCATGTCGGGTGATCTGCTGCAGTGGCAGAGCAACAGCCTGACTTATCTCTACGGCAAGAACTTCGCCGTGAACCCTGAGAACCAGCAGACGTTCACCTACGAACATGCCGATGGCTGGAAATACGGCGATAACTTCGTCTTCCTCGATTACATCAACTACAACGGCAAGAAAGACGGCAGCCTGGGCAACGCCTCGACGTACGGGGAGATTTCCCCTCGCCTGTCGATGGGCAAGATCTTCGATCAGAAATTCGAGTTCGGCCCTGTCACCGACGTGTTGCTGGCAACCACTTACGAGTTTGGCGAAGGCGATGTCGAGTCGTATCTCATCGGCCCGGGTTTTGATTTGAAGATCCCCGGCTTCGATTACTTCCAGCTGAACTTCTACAAGCGTTACAACGACGGCCACCGCGCCGGTTACGGCGCCTGGCAGATCACCCCGGTGTGGTCCTACACCATTCCGGTGGGCAAGTCGGACATTCTTATCGACGGGTTCATGGACTGGGTTGTGGACAACAAACAGTCCAACAGCAAAGGCGATTACCACTCCAACCTGCACTTCAACCCGCAGATCAAATACGACCTGGGCAAGGCGCTTAATCTTCCGGACCGGCAGTTGTATGTGGGCGTCGAGTACGACTACTGGAGCAACAAGTACGGGATCAACGACACGCGCTCTTTCGACACCGACCAGAACACCGCGAGCTTGCTGGTGAAAGTGTTCTTCTGATCGCTTCGGGACGGTGCTGGCAAGCGCCTTCGCAGGCCGTTGCCATCCGGCGTCCACAGCAGAATGCCCGGAGCGTTGCGCTCCGGGCAATTAATGCGCTTTTCATTTTCATGTGACCGATTTTTAACTTCCGCTCCGGGAAGATAGGCACCGTCGGCCACTGTCGGGCAGACACTCGAACCTCCCTGTCTGAACCACCCGGTAATCACAATGAACAAACTTCCGCAGATTACGCTCGCGTTCTGGGTCATGAAGATCTGTGCCACCACGTTAGGCGAAACAGCAGGCGACTTGCTGTCAATGACCCTCGACGTTGGCTATCTGATCAGCTCCCTTATCTTGATCAGCGTGTTTGTCGTCACGCTCGTCACGCAACTGGCCTCCAAACGCTATAACCCGGCGCTGTACTGGTTGGTGATTCTTTCCACCAGCACCGCGGGCACCACCATGTCTGACTTCATGGACCGTACGCTGGGCCTCGGGTATGCGGCGGGTTCGGCCATTCTGGTGGCGATCCTGCTGGCGATCTTCTCGGCCTGGTACTGGAGCGAACGGTCGTTGTCAGTCAGCCGCGTCACGACCCTCAAAGCCGAGCTGTTCTATTGGTTCGCCATCCTGTTCTCGAACACCCTGGGCACGGCGCTGGGCGACTTCCTGGCGGATGACTCGGGGCTGGGTTTCATGGGCGGGGCGTTGCTGATCGGCTCGGCGATTGCCGTGGTCGTGGTGCTTCACTACACCACCCGATTGTCTTCGGTGGCGTTGTTCTGGATCGCCTTCGTGCTGACTCGCCCGTTCGGGGCGACGTTGGGCGACGTGCTGACCAAGCCCCATGAAAAAGGCGGCCTGGACTTCGGGACGGTGGGTTCGTCGATGGTACTGCTGGGCATTCTGGTGCTGCTGGTGGGCGCTGCCATGTATTACAACCGCAAGCCCGCGCCAGCCTATGCGGCGATCAGCGACAAGTAAGGGCACGCTCCATCGAAGTAAGGCGCGCTTGCCTGGGACCGAAGCACTTCAACCCTCGCTACACAGGCTGAGGTTCAACGGGCACAGGCAAACGCGGCCAGGGTCACCGCCTCAGGAATGCCCTTCCCACGGCAGCGGCTTGCCCGCTCGCACCCTCGCGTTCAGCGAGCGCAGCAGGTCGAGGGGATCACGGTCTTTCATCGCATGACTCTGCTCGTCGACCCAGGTCATGACCTGCTGCCGGTCGAGCGTCGGCCGGCGGTGCAGGATTTCCACCAGCTGACGCTCGCAATGCTGGGCATACGCAACGACGCTGGAAAACAATGGGCTGTTCATGCTGCCGACACCTCGCCACCGAATACGCGTTCAGCCTTGATAAGGCGCCAGTTTTGTTACTGCCATTCCGCTACTGCTCCCGGTACAACCCGCCACACAATAGCATTCGCGCGCCGCCGCGCCAGCGACAAAGCCGGTGGACAAAGGGGATGTTGTTGCGCAGCCGAGGCAATGTTGAGCCTGCTGCGAGGCCGGTGCTAACATTCGCCACCGCCGAGCAGGCAAGGACATACCGGTTTATGAGCAGCATCCGCGAGCGCAACAAAGAACTGATCCTGCGCGCAGCCAGCGAAGAATTTGCCGACAAGGGATTTGCCGCCAGCAAGACCAGCGATATCGCCGCCAAGGCGGGTGTGCCCAAGCCCAACGTCTATTACTACTTCAAGTCCAAGGACAACCTGTATCGCGAGGTGCTTGAAAGCATCATCGAGCCGATCATGCAGGCGTCGACGCCGTTCAATCGCGAAGGTGTGCCGGCTGAGGTGTTGACGAGCTACATCCGCTCGAAGATCCGCATCTCCCGCGATTTGCCCTTTGCGTCAAAAGTGTTTGCCAGCGAGATCATGCACGGCGCGCCGCATCTGACGCCCGAGCAGGTTGAGCAGCTGAATGGACAGGCCCGGCATAACATCGAATGTATTCAGGGCTGGATAGATGACGGTCTGATCGCGCCGATCGACCCCCATCATCTGATGTTCAGCATCTGGGCCGCGACCCAGACCTACGCCGACTTCGACTGGCAGATTTCCACCGTGACGGGTAAAGCGACCCTGGACGACGCTGATTACGAAGCGGCCGCCCAGACCATCATCCGGCTGGTGCTCAAAGGGTGTGAGCCGGACCGCTGAAGGTCACTGGCTTTCTTCTTTGTCGTAGCCCAAGGCCCTGCTCACCCCTTGCAACAGCTGGCCGAAACTCCAGGGCTTGCGGATGAACACGACCGGATTTACGACACCGGAGCTCTCTGGCGTTTCATGACCTGACATGATCAGGATCGGGATCTGCGGATACTTGTTGCTCGACAGATTCGCAAGGTCCGCACCATTCAAGGTGCCCGGCATGAGGATATCGGTCAGAAGGAGCGCCACGTCGCCCGAGTTGCTTTCGAGGTACTTCGCCGCCTCGTCCGCAGTCTCCAGCGCATGGGTGGTAAAGCCTTCATCCTCGAGGATTTCGCAAACGAACTCGCGAATGATCTCCTCGTCCTCAACCACCAGAATGAGTCCCATGTTTGGTACGTCTGCTGCCATTTGCGCCACATCCACAATAATTATTTCCCATGCCTGCCCGGCCGGCCCTGTCCTGGACTCGGGTGTAGTCCGTACTGTGAGCGGCGCAAGCGCCGGAAATTCCATTGGGAAACAACATTTGGTCGAAACGATGTGCAGATTCTGGAAATGAAACCGTACAAACAGGACTTTGCGGAATCGCAGGCAATAAAAAACCCGCCGAAGCGGGTTTGTGCAACACCGTCCAACTTCCTGTTGGCCGCCAATGCCTGGCAACGGTCGATCGTCCTTGATCCTGCAGCGGTCCGTTGCTGCAGTTGATGGATCCAATGTACCGCGTCGAGGTGTTTCAACCTAGAGCCAAGTTCCTCAGCTTGTGTAAGCCTTTCGCTATACCTGTGTCAGTGACCTGCGCCCACACTCAGGTTTATACCGCTGAGGCCGAGATGCTTAATGACGCCATGGCTTCCCTCCGCTGAGGGATGCGGGTCAATGGGCTGTCGTGCAAGCGGTTATAGAGCGACCTGGCCGAACAAGAAGAATAAAGAAGCGGAGTGACGATCATGAATATGCGCAATCTTTCAATCAGCCGGCGCTTGTGGCTGATTCTCATCGTCGCCGTGGTGATGCTGTTTACGCTGGCGGCGGCGATGCTCAAACAGATCCACGACGATCTGTACGAAGCCAAAACCATCAAGACCATGCACGTGGTGCAGACCGCCAGCGGCCTGCTCGATTACTACCATGGCCTGGAAACCGCCGGCACGCTGACCCGCGAGCAGGCCCAGCAGCAGGCGATGGATGCGATTCACGGGCTGCGCTACAACCAGACCGACTACTTCTGGATCAACGACCTGCGCCCGGTGATGATCATGCACCCGGCCAATCCCAAGCTGGTAGGCCAGGACCTGTCCGGCATCAAAGACCCGGACGGCTTTCAGGTCTTTAACGAGATGGTCACCCTGGCCAAGGCCAAAGGCGCCGGCCTGGTCAACTACCGCTGGCCCAAGCCCGGCGCCACTGATGCGGTCGGCAAGACCTCGTACATTTCGCTGTTCGCGCCGTGGGGCTGGATCATCGGCTCGGGCGTTTACATCGATGACGTGCAGGCCGAGTTCTACAAGCAAGTGGTCAAGGCGCTGTCGATCAGTGCCGGGATCATTCTGGTCATGGCGCTGCTGTTGATTCTGATCGCACGCAGCATCGCCGGGCCGCTCAAGGCCACCGTCGAGGCAATGGCCAATATCGCCAGCGGCGAAAGCGACCTGACCCGCACCCTGGAAACCCAGGGCAATGACGAAGTCACGCAGCTGGCCCGGCACTTCAATGCGTTCACCGCCAAGCTGCGGCGGGTGGTCAGTGAGCTGCAGTCGTCTGCGGTCGGCCTCGGTCAGGCGTCGAGTGAGCTGGGCAGCAATGCCATTCAGGCTCAGGAACGCAGCCAACAGCAGTCGTTGCAGATGGAGCAGGTGGCCACGGCGGTCAATGAGGTCACTTATGGCGTGCAGGATGTGGCGAAGAACGCCGAGCACGCCGCCAGCGAGATGCGCAACGCCGAATCCCAGGCGCAGCAGGGTCAGGCCAACATCGACAGCAGCCTGAAGCAGATCGGGCACCTGTCCGGCACCATCGATCAGGCCGTGGAAGTGATTCGCACGCTGGCCAGCGAAAGCACGCAGATCGGCGGGGTGCTGGAGGTGATCAGTTCGATTGCCGAGCAGACCAACCTGCTGGCGCTGAACGCCGCCATCGAAGCCGCCCGCGCCGGTGACCAGGGCCGTGGCTTCGCCGTGGTCGCAGACGAGGTTCGCCTGCTGGCCCAGCGCACGCAGAAATCCACGGCGGAAATCCAGGCGATGATCGAGCGCCTGCAAGCCCATTCGGACGCTGCGGTGAAAGTGATCGCCGACAGCAGTCGTTCGTCGCAGCTGACGATTGAACAGGCCAACCTGGCGGGCCAGAGCCTCACGTCGATCAGCCAGGCGCTGCGCAACCTCAACGGCCTCAACGCCTCCATCGCCAGCGCGACCCTCGAGCAATCCCACGTGGTGGAAGACATCAACCAGAACGTCACCCAGGCGGCGCAGTTGTCCCAGAGCACAGCGGTCGCGGCAGAACAGTCCAGCGCGGCGAGCAATCAACTCAAGGGGTTGAGTGAACAACTGAATGGGTTGTTGCGGCAGTTTCGGGTGTAACAACCAGACTGAGCCCCATGAGATTTGCGGTGTAACGCCTGACGCTTTCCCGGCTAAAGCCGGTCCCACAGGGGTACTCGGTGTGTTAGTGGGACCGGCTTCAGCCGGGAAGAGGCCCGATTTGACGCCATCAATTTTGCCGTGTGGCGGCTGACGCTTTCCCGGCTGAAGCCGGTCTACAAGGACATGCGGTGTGTCAGCTAGAGTGGCGATGAGCAAATGTAGCTCTCTTACAACCTTGCTGAACTACGTACCTCAAGCCATTATGTATACAATAAATACAATTATTGAATACATATATGCCACCCACCCTCTCTACACCCCCCTCCCACTGCCACGACTGGGCCGAAGCTCTTCTTAACGGTTTCAGTCAGGTACTGCTGCAACGCAGCCCCCTCTGCGGGGTTTTCTGTCTGTTGGCGATTCTGATCAGCGCGCCCTCCTCCCTGGGCGGCGCGTTGCTGGGCGCTGTCGCCGGTTTGCTCACGGCGCAACGGCGCGGCTACCCGAAAGTCAGGCGTCAATCCGGGCTTTATAGCTACAACGGCATTTTGCTCGGGCTGTTGATCGGCTCTCAGGTCGAATGGTCACCACTGGTGCGCTGCTGATCATTGCCTGCGGCGGGCTGAGCGCAATGCTCATGCACGCCTGGCTGGAACGCACGCCGCGCGCTACGTGCCTGAACGCCTACACCGCGCCCTTCGTGCTGTTTGGCTGGCTGTTGTTGATGTTTGTCGAACCGATGCAAGCGGCTATCGCGGACGTGAACCCGATCCACGCCCTGCCGCTGGGGTTCGGCCAGGTCTTCCTGCTCGATCATCCACTGGCCGGGGTGATGATCGGTGTCGGGCTGCTGATCGCCAATCGGCGCGCCGCGCTCTGGGCCTTTGTCGGTTGCATCAGCGGTGTCGCCTTCGTGCTGTGGCAGTCGCAGGCTGACTTGCCACTGCCCGCTCTGTGCGGCTACAACCCGGCGCTGGCCGGGCTGGCCTTCAGTCAGGCGCGGCACAAACCCTGGTTGCCGGCGAGCGCCATTGCGCTGTCGATTCTGTTGCAGCCGGGGTTTTCCGCCGTGGGTCTGGCGACGCTGACCGCGCCCTTTATTCTGGCGTGCTGGCTGGTGCAGGCCAGCGCCCGGCTGCTGCGTCAGGCTATACGTGATGACCGGTTGCGCTCCTGAGCGCTTTGTCCCACGCTCTGCCGACCTTGCACGCGGAACGACCCCATGGACAGCAACATCAGCTGGCGCGAACAGCTACGCATCATCATTTTTCAAAGTGACACTAAACCCGGCCGACGCTTCGACAAGATCCTGCTGGTGCTCATTCTCTGCAGCCTGCTCGTGGCGATCGTCGACAGCATCGAGGCCGTTCACCGCAACTACGCTGCGCCCCTGGCATGGATCGAGTGGACCCTCACCTTCATCTTCGCGGTCGAGTACCTGCTGCGCCTGTACTGCTCGCCCAAACCCCTCAAATACGCGTTCAGCTTCTACGGCCTGATCGATTTGCTGGCGATCGTGCCGGGCATCCTGGCAATCTATTACAGCGACGCGCAGTACCTGCTGATCGTGCGCGTGGTGCGCATGCTGCGGATCTTCCGCGTGCTCAAGCTCAGCCCTTATTTGAAACAGGCCAACTACTTGCTCGCCGCCCTGCGTGGCAGCAAGCAGAAGATCATTGTGTTTCTCGCCACCGTGTCGACGCTGGTGACGGTGTTCGGCACGCTGATGTACGTCGTCGAAGGGCCGGAGCACGGCTTCACCAGCATTCCCAAGGGCATCTATTGGGCGATCGTCACCCTGACCACGGTGGGCTTTGGCGACATTGTGCCGAAGACGCCGATCGGGCAGATCCTGTCGTCGCTGGTGATGATCACCGGTTACTCGATCATCGCCGTGCCCACCGGGATTTTCACCGCCGAACTGGCCAATGCCATGCGCGGCGATCAGTTGCAGCACGACTGCCCGGTCTGCGCCAAGAACGCCCATGAACCCAACGCGGCGTTCTGTTCGCGCTGCGGTAATGCGCTGTTTCCCAAGCTCGGCGCGATGGCCGCACCGGCAGACGCGCAACCGGACATAAGCACATGAGTTTTTGATCTATTGAGCCGCTGGGGACTTTGGTTATAGTCGCCAGCCATTGGCCATCCTGCCTGGTTATAACAACGGCTCTTCCGAGAGCGAATCACCAAACGCCCCTGCTCAACGCCACAAGGAATCCACAGTGAAAAAGATCTTCGCCGCTTCCCTGCTCGCCGCAGGACTGGCTCTGGGCAGCGCTGCACAGGCCGCCGCGCCGTCGCTGCTCAACGTGTCGTATGACGTGATGCGCGACTTTTACAAGGACTACAACGCCGCGTTCCAGAAGCACTGGAATGCCGAGCACCAGGAAACCCCGACGATTCAAATGTCCTTCGGCGGGTCGAGCAAACAGGCGCGTTCGGTGATCGATGGCCTACCCGCCGATGTCATCACCATGAACATGGCCACCGACATCAACGCGCTGGCCGACAACGGCGAGCTGGTGCCGAAGAACTGGGTCACCCGCCTGCCGAACAACAGCGCGCCGTTCACCTCGGCCACGGTGTTCATCGTGCGCAAGGGCAACCCGAAGGCGCTGAAGGACTGGCCGGACCTGGTCAAGGATGGCGTTGAAGTCGTAGTGCCGAACCCGAAAACCTCCGGCAACGGCCGCTACACCTACCTCTCGGCCTGGGGCTACACGCTGAAAAACGGCGGCGATGAAGCAGCTGCGAAGAAGTTCGTCGGCGAGCTGTTCAGCCACGTGCCCGTGCTCGACACCGGCGGCCGTGGCGCGACCACCACGTTCATGACCAACCACATCGGCGACGTGCTGGTGACTTTCGAAAACGAAGCGGAAATGATCGCCCGCGAGTTTGGTCGTGATCAGTTCGAAGTGGTCTACCCGAGCGTCTCCGCCGAAGCCGAACCGCCGGTGAGCGTCGTGGACAAAGTGGTCGACAAGAAAGGCACCCGCGCGGTGGCCGAGGAATACCTGAAGTACCTGTGGTCGCCAGAAGGCCAGGAAATCGCGGCCGCCAACTACCTGCGTCCACGGGACCCTGCGGTGTTGGCGAAGTACACCGACCGCTTCCCGAAAGTGGACTTCCTGTCAGTGGAAAAAACCTTCGGCGACTGGCGCACCGTGCAGAAGACCCACTTCAACGATGGTGGGGTGTTTGATCAGATCTACCCGGCCAAGTAAGCACGGGATGATGCGAAAACGGCGACCTGAAGAGGCTGCCGTTTTTATTGGCTTGAACGTTGACTCATATGGGAATGCAGAACTTGTGGGAGCGAGCTTGCTCGCGAATGCAGTGAGACAGACAACCTATAAGTCACAGACAGATCGCATTCGCGAGCAAGCTCACTCCCACATGAACCGGGTTTGCCACGCGACATCTCGGCGACCTGAAGAGCCGCCGTTTTGATCTGCCTTGATATGCGTCTTATGCGGGACGCGGAGCGTCCGGGGCGGCGTTACCACGCGGAGCGTGGGAACGATCAGATCAAAAGCTTCCCGGCTAAAGCCGGTCCCACTAACAGACCCCGTGCCCATAGGACCGGCTTCAGCCGGGAAGCTCTTGATCTGCTTTAAAGCGCTTTTGATCTGCTTTAAAGCGCTTTTGATCTTCATACGCAAATGGCTCAAACACCGCCAATCGCGACTTGGGTGCAGGCTGAACGCAGGTCTCGCGCAGTGGGCCGAGCGGCATGGATGCCGCGAGAGCCGCCCCCCGCCATGGATGGCGGATGGCGGCGGGCCCACGGAGCGAGGCCGGAGTGAAGGAACCCTGACGAAGGAAGGGCCCAACCGAGAGCAGGCACTTTTGGTTACTTTTAGTGCTTTTTAAAAGTAACTCGCCGAAGGCGAAACAGTCTGCCCCCAGGCAGACGCCCTTGATCTTGATCTTGATCTTGATCCTGGCGTACTAGGCCCCCCGCCTAATTCAATTCCCGAACTGCTTGCTCAACCCCGGCGGTACCCCGCTGGCATCGGTCTCCTGCCAAGGACCGCTGGGCGAGGTCGACCAGGTCCAGCCGTTGTTCCAGCGGTAATACGTGCGCTGGCGATAGAACGTGTTCGGCACGTTATCCAGTACATGCACACCCAGGCGCGCATCCCAGTGACTGTTGCCACCCGGCGGCGGGGCGAAGTGCGAAGAGGTTTTCGGGCCCGGCGCCGGGATCGGCGTGGACGGCGGCGTCTCTGGCGCAGTGCGCGGCGTGCCGGGCTGCGGCGTCGGCGACGGACCGGGGATGGTCGGGATCGGCTCGGAGCTCTGTTCGGAGCTATGGGACCCCGGATGCTGCACCGCACAGGCTGCGGTCAATCCCACCACCAGACTCAACAAGGCAAAACGGGCGACGCGATACATAAGGGCTCTCTACTCGCTGCGTTAACGGGGTTACTGATCGGGGCTGTCGATGGTCAGGGCCTGCAGCGCCGTCACGTTGCTCGGCAACGGCTGGCTGCGACCGATCCATTCCCCCGCCGTGGGCTGACCGGCGCGGGACACCCGGGCCACCAGTTGGACTTCGGCGAAGTTCGACAGTTTCAGCTGCGGCATCATCGCGTCGGCGTCGGTCAGCTCGACCTCCACCGGCAAGTCGGCCACGGTCACGCGCTTGACCGCCAGCGGCGCCGGCGGGCCTGACACCGCGCGGGCAAACACAAACACCGTGTCGCCCGGCTGAACTTTGGCTTTCAACGCTTCCGACAGCGTGACGCGCACCTTCAGACGTGCGCCCTGCACCGCCACCGGCTGGGTGTTTTCCAGCTTGCCCCCGCTTTGCACGACCTTGTCGCTGGCCCGTTTGATCCCGCCTTCCAGCGCCCCACGGGACGGATCGTCCGGCGGCAAAACCGCCAGCAAGCGCGTCCAGTAACTCACCGCCTGATCGAACTGCTGGCTCTCGAAGGCGTTGATGCCCATCAGGCCCAGGCTGGTGACTTCCCTGGGGTCGAGCTTCAACGCTTCTTCGGCGATCCCTTGAATCTGCGGCGTCCAGGTTTTGTTGCCCGCGAAATACAGCGCTTGGGCCCATTGACCCAGCAGCTGCGGTTGACGCCCGGCCAGCTTGGCCGCGCGCTCGAACATCCGTGCGGCGTCAGCGGGGCGATCCTGGGCCATGTAGGTGCGCGCCAGAAAGTACGCACTCTCGGCGGAATCCGGTTGCGCCTTGACCGCACGCTCCAGCCGCTCGGTCATCTGCGCCAGTGAACCCGGTGGCTGGGAAAACTCCCGCGTCAGTTCGACTTTGTCCGACGCACCGAAATGGAGATACAGACCCAACGCCAAGACAGGGACCAGAATCGCCGCCAGCAACGGCAGCGGCTTGCCCAGGCGCGACACACGTTCGGCGCCCACGCCCTCAGTGTCCGCAAGCAATTCACGCGCAGCCTCGGCACGGCCGCCGTCCATCTGCGACGCCGAGAGCACGCCCTCCTCCTGCTGCGCTTGCAGCTCGGCGATGCGCTCCTGATACAAGGCGACGTTGAGGGCGGTGCGATCTTCCTCAGTCTGTGCGCGACGGCCGCGCACCACGGGGATCAGCAGGAAACTCAGGGCCACCAGCAACAACAGGCCGGCGGCCATCCAGAAATCGATCATTCGCGGTTCTTATCCAGCAAGTGGGCGAGGCGCTGACGCTCCTCGTCGGAAAGCACGTCGGCGTCTTCGCGGCCTGAGCGGCGCCGACGCACGACAATCACACCAATCAACACCGCGCCCCCCAACAGCAGGCCGGCCGGACCGAACCAGAGCAGCCACGTGTGGGCGTTGAGCTCCGGCTTGTAGCGCACGAACTCGCCGTAGCGATCGACCATGAAGTCGATGATCTGCTGATTGCTCTGGCCTTCGCCGAGCATGCGGTAGATCTCTTTGCGCAGGTCGGCCGCGATGGGCGCGTTGGAATCGGCGATGTCCTGATTCTGGCATTTCGGGCAGCGCAGCTCTCGGGTCAGCTCGGAGTAGCGGGCACGCTCGGCATCGTCCTTGAAGGTGTAGGCATCAATCGCTGCCTGGGCCGCACCTGCAAAGCCCAACGCCAATACCGCAGCAGCCGCCAGCCGCCGCACTCCCTTCAGTAGCAAGCCAGCAGACACACCCCCAATCCCCTGTGGGAGCGAGCTTGCTCGCGAAGAGGCCCTAACATTCAACACATCTCCATGGGCTGAACTTAAGCCTTCGCGAGCAAGCTCGGCTCCCACAGAAGCTCTATCACCACCAGCCGCCACATCATGCCGGGTGATCATTCTGAGCCCTCATCCACCAGCGCCTGATACTGACCCGCCAGCTTCTCCCGCCACACGGTCTCGTCAATCACGCCCACATGCTTGTAGCGAATGACGCCCTTGGCATCGATCAAAAAAGTCTCCGGCGCGCCATACACACCCAGGTTCAAACCCAGGCTGCCGGCCTCATCATTAATGTTCACCTTATACGGATCGTGAAAATCCTTGAGCCACTTCTGCGCATCGGCATTCACATCCTTGTAATTGACGCCGTAAATCACCACGCCCTGCTGCGCGAGTTTTGTCAGCACCGGGTGCTCGACGCGACAGGCCACGCACCAGGTGCCCCAGACGTTGACCAGCGCCGGTTTGCCCAGCAGATCCGCGCGGGTCAGCGGTTTGCCGTCCTGCACCGCAGGCAAGCTGAATTCAGGGAATGGCTTGCCGATCAGCGCCGACGGCAATTCCGACGGATCCAGATACAAGCCTCGGTACAGCAACCCCGCCATGCCGAGAAACAGCACCAGCGGGATCAGCAACATCCAGCGATTCATACCGCCGCTCCCGTCATGCCCAGTGCGTCACGCACTTTCGCGCGGACTTTGACGCGATAACGTTTGTCCAGCGCCGCCAGCAGGCCACCCAGTGCGGTGATCAGCCCGCCAAACCAGATCCAGCGCACGAACGGCTTGACGTGGACACGCACCGCCCACGCGCCGTTTTCCAGCGGTTCGCCCAGCGCCACGTACAGATCGCGAGTGAAACCGGCGTCGATGCCGGCCTCGGTCATCATCGAACGCTGCACGGTGTACAGGCGTTTTTCCGGGTGCAGCACAGTGATTTCCTGGCCGTCCTCCAGCACGCGAAGGGTGCCGCGGTCGGAGGTGAAATTCGGGCCTTGGTAATGCTGGGCGCCCTCGAACACGAACATATAGCCGCCCAGCTCCACCGACTCTCCGGGTGCCATGCGCAGGTCACGTTCGGCGCTGTTCTGGCTGGACAACACCACGCCCAGGGCCAGCACCGCGATGCCGAGGTGCGCCACTTGCATGCCCCAGTAACTGCGGGTCAGCGAGCGCATGCCTTTGAGCAGGCCTTTGTGCCGCGTCTTGTCGAACAGATCGCGCACCCCGGCCAGCAACACCCAGGCCGCGAGCAGGCAGGTGGCAAGCACCGCCCAGTGGAAGTCGGCCATGGCAAAACCGGCGATTACTGCCAGCACCGCGCTGCCGACCAATACCGGCGCGAGCATGCTCAGCAGCCACTTGACCGGCGTGTCCTTCCAGCGCACCAGCACGCCCACGGCCATGACGGCCATCAGCAAGCCCATCAGCGGCACGAACAACGCATTGAAATACGGCGGGCCGACGGACATCTTCGCCCCGCTCAACGCATCCAGCACCAGCGGGTACAGCGTGCCGAGCAGGATCATCGACGCCGCCACCACCAGCACCAGGTTATTGCCCAGCAGCAAGGTTTCCCGCGACCACAGGCCAAAGCCAACGTGGCTTTTCACCACCGGCGCGCGGATGGCGAACAGGGTCAGTGAGCCGCCGACTACCATCAGCAGGAAGATCAGGATGAACACACCGCGGGCCGGGTCGGAGGCGAAGGCATGCACCGAGGTCAGCACGCCCGAGCGCACAAGGAAGGTGCCGAGCAGGCTCAACGAAAATGCCGCGATGGCCAGCAGCACGGTCCAGCTCTTGAATACGCCGCGCTTTTCGGTGACTGCCAGGGAGTGAATCAGCGCCGTGCCCACCAGCCATGGCATGAACGAGGCGTTTTCCACCGGGTCCCAAAACCACCAGCCACCCCAGCCGAGTTCGTAATACGCCCACCACGAACCGAGGGTGATGCCGATGCCAAGGAAGGCCCAGGCAACGATGGTCCACGGCCGCGACCAGCGCGCCCACGCCGCATCAAGCCGTCCGCCGAGCAAGGCCGCGATGGCGAAAGCGAAGGCCACGGAAAACCCGACATAGCCCATGTACAGCATCGGCGGATGGACGATCAGGCCGATGTCCTGCAGCAACGGGTTGAGGTCGCGCCCGTCCTGGGGAATCTGCGGCAGGATCCTGCTGAACGGGTTGGAGGTGAAAATCAGAAACAGCAGAAAGCCGACGCTGATCATGCCCATCACCGCCAACACGCGGGCGAGCATGACCTGAGGCAACTGTCGGGAAAAGATCGACACGGCGAAGGTCCAGCCGCCGAGGATCAGCGCCCAGAGCAGCAACGACCCTTCGTGTGCGCCCCACACGGCGCTGAATTTGTAGTACCAGGGCAACGCGCTGTTGGAGTTTTCGGCGACATAGGCCACGGAAAAGTCGTCGACCATGAACGAATGGGTCAGGCAGCCAAAGGCGAACACCAGAAAGGCAAACTGCCCCCACGCGGCGGGCTGGGCGAGGCTCATCCACAGACGGTCGCCGCGCCAGGCGCCCAGCAGCGGCACGATGGCCTGCACGAGGGCGAAGCACAGGGCCAAAATCATGGCCAGATGGCCGAGTTCGGGAATCATCGTTTACCCCTGTCTGTCCGGGAGAGCGGCGGGCGTGGCGGCGGGCGCGGGCTGGCCGCTGTCTTTCAGCGCTTTGGCGACTTCCGGCGGCATGTATTTTTCGTCGTGTTTGGCCAGCACTTCATCGGCGACGACCACGCCGTCGGCATTGAGCCTGCCGAGGGCAACGATGCCCTGCCCTTCGCGGAACAGGTCCGGAAGGATGCCGCGATAGCTGATGGGCACCGACTTGTTGAAATCCGTGACCACGAACGTGACGTCCAGGGAATCCGACGAGCGCTGCAGCGAGCCCTGGACGACCATGCCACCGGCGCGAATCCGCGTGTCACGGGGCGCTTCGCCGCCGGCGATCTGGGTCGGGGTGTAGAACAGATTGATGTTTTCCTTCAGCGCGCTGAGTGCAAGGCTGACCGCGATGCCGACCCCGGCGAGAATCGCCACGATGATCAACAGGCGCTTTTTTCGCAGCGGATTCACGTAATGCTCTCCCGGCGCAGACGGCGCGCCTCTTGTTGCAGGTAACGCCGACGCGCGAAAACCGGTGCCAGGACGTTGATCGCCAGCACGATGGAACAGATGCCATAGGCCGACCAGACATACAGCCCGTGCTTGCCCATGGCGAGAAAATCGCTGAAAGACTCGAAACTCATCGGTCGGCTCCATTGCGAGGAGGCGCTGGGTGACCAAGGCTTTTCACCAATACATCCTTGACCCATCCGGCGCGGGCCTCGCGCTTGAGCACGTCCAGTCGCATGCGCATCAGCAGCACCGCCCCGAAGAAGCAATAAAACCCGAGCACGGTGAACAGCAGCGGCAGCCACATTTCAGCGGGCATGGCCGGCTTTTCCGTCAGGCTGAAAGTCGCGCCCTGATGCAAGGTGCTCCACCATTCCACCGAGTACTTGATGATCGGGATGTTGATCACGCCAACGATGGCCAGCACGGCGCAGGCCTTGGCGGCACTGTCGCGGTTGGTAATGGCGTTGCCCAGCGCGATCAGGCCGAAATACAGAAACAGCAAAATCAGCATCGAGGTCAGCCGCGCATCCCAGACCCACCACGAGCCCCATGTCGGCTTGCCCCAGATCGCGCCGGAGACCAGCGCCAGGGCGGTCATCCACGCGCCGATGGGCGCTGCGCATTGCAGGGCGACGTCGGCCATCTTCATCTTCCACACCAACCCGACCACCCCGCACACCGCCATCATCACGTAGCAGGACTGAGCCAGCATCGCCGCCGGCACGTGGATATAAATGATGCGAAAGCTGTTGCCTTGCTGATAGTCGGGCGGCGCGAACGCCAGGCCCCAGACCACGCCGATGCCGATCAACAGGGCCGCAGCGATGCTCAGCCACGGCAGCAGACGGCCGCTGATGCCGTAAAACCATTTGGGCGAACCGAGTTTGTGGAACCAGGCCCAACTCATGCCGCCTTTAGCCTTGGCGCTTGTGTTCATCTCGCTGCCTTTTCATCACGGTGCTTGTTATCACAGTGCGTCTCAGCCAGAGGCGCTATCAGGGCAAGGCGCTTCTTATGGCTGAAGCGTCCGGGACCTGCCGACGGAAAAACTGTCCGCTCGGTCAGGGTGCGATTATTCGCCAACGCTGATCTTCAAACCAGCGGCAATTGCAAAGGGCGTCAGGGTTACCGCCAGTGCGGTCAGGCTGCCAAGCCAAAGCAGATAACCGGTCGCGGGCATGCCCTCAAGTGCAGCCTGCAACGCGCCGCTGCCGAGAATCAGCACCGGGATGTACAGCGGCAAAATCAACAACGCCAGCAGCAAACCGCCGCGCTTGAGCCCCACGGTCAAGGCCGCACCCACCGCGCCGAGCAGGCTCAGCACCGGCGTGCCCAGCAGCAGCGACAGCAGCAACACCGGCAAACACGCAGTGGGCAGGCCCAGCATCAGCGCCAGCAGCGGAGACAGCAACACCAGCGCCAGCCCGGAAAACGCCCAGTGCGCCAGTACTTTGGCCAGCACCAGCAGCGCCAACGGCTGCGACGACAGCACCCACTGTTCGAGGGAGCCGTCTTCGAAATCGCTGCGGAACAGGCCGTCCAGCGACAACAGCACGGACAACAGCGCCGCCACCCACACCAACCCCGGCGACAGGCGCTGCAGCAGTTGCGTGTCAGGGCCGACGGCCAGGGGAAACAGCGCGATGACGATGGCGAAGAACACCAGCGGGTTGAGCAGCTCGGCCGGACGCCGAAACAGCAGGCGCGCTTCGCGGGCGATCAGCAGGGTAAACACGTGACTCATGCCGCCCACTGCCCCAGGTCCAGATCGCGATAACCCGACGGCGTGAGGCTCAGCGTGTGGTGCGTGGTCAGCACCACGGCGCCGCCGTTTTCACAGTGAGCCGCCAGGTGCGCTTCGAGTTGCGCAACGCCCTGTTTGTCCAGCGCGGTGAAGGGCTCGTCGAGCATCCACAGGCCGGGGCCGGGCAAATACAGGCGGGCCAGTGCCACCCGGCGGCGCTGGCCGGCCGACAAGGTGTGACACGGCACGTCTTCAAAGCCGCGCAGGCCGACCGCTTCGAGGGCGCGCCAGATGTCGGCGGTTTCCACGGGCGTGTGCAGCGCGCAGAGCCAGGCGAGGTTTTCCAGGGGGGTGAGTAAATCTTTGATGCCGGCGGCGTGACCGATCCACAGCAGGTGGCGGGTCAGCTCGGCGCGTTGACTGGCGAGGGGTTTGCCGTCCAGCAACACGCTGCCGGCGGTGGGCTGCATCAGCCCGCATAAAAGGCGCAGCAGGCTGGTCTTGCCGCTGCCGTTGGGACCGCTGATCTGCACCATGTCACCCGCGCTCAACCGCAATTCGAGGTTCTCGAACAGCAGGCGCCAGTCACGCTCGCAACTCAGCGCCACGGCTTCAAGAACGGGGATGGACATGAGGACCTTCTTTTCGGTAGCAGCGGCACGGCGGTTCAAGTCGGGATCATGACGGCCGTTATACTGATGCAGCTTAACGGTGGACCGCCGACGCAGTCGGTGCCGGATTATACATGCCCGGCCCCGCCACTCAGAGCGCAAATTTACCGAGTCGGGATCTGATGACAGGCGATATACCCAATCTTTCTCCAGTAGCAGCGGCCACGGCCTTGCTGCGCGCAGGCGTGCCGGCGGGCGAAGTGCTCAAGCTGATGGAGCCGCGCGAGGGGCTGTTGACCTCCGGCCAGGTGGCCAGTGCTGAAGTGGTGAGCCTCAAGCAGTTGGGGCAGGACTTTCAGCTGCTGCTCAAACTGACCATGGACAACGGCCGGCAAACCACCCTGCCCGTCAGCAGTTCGCTGCCGCTGACGCCGGGCACCAGCGTCAATGTCGCCCAGGGTTCGGCCGACACCCTGACCATCAGCGTGCTGGACCTGCAGAAAGCCGTCACCAACAGCCTGACCAGCATCGACACGCAGCAGCTGCCCGCCGGCACGCTGTTGCAGGGCAAGGTGCTGACCACTCAAGTGGCGGCGCAGAATGTCGCGCAGTTGGCGGGGCAGCCCCCCGGGCAATCAGCGGCCAGCGGGCAGCCAGCCAATTACCGCTCCATCGTCATTCTGCTCAATACCGCCCTGGCCGGCACCAGCCTGACCGTCGACAGCCCGCAGCCGTTGCGGGTCGGCAGTCTGCTCAGCGCTCAGGTGCAGAACAGTCAGGCGCTGAATTTCGTTGCCCTGCCCAATCGTCTGGACGAACTGGCCCTGGCCCAGCAGCTGTCGACACAGCAAAGCCGTCAGGGCTCGCTGCAGGGCCTGATCACGGCGCTGCAAAACATGCCGCCGCCGGCTGCCGATGGCGACGATCTTTCGCCGTCGCTGCGGGCCAGCATCGAGCAGCTGTTGGCCGATCTGCCGGACCTCCCGCAGATGACCACCGCCAAGGGCGTCGCCCAGGCGCTGAATGCCAGCGGGCTGTTCATGGAGTCGCGCTTGCTCGCCGGACAGAACCCGACGCTGGTGCCGGACATGAAAGCCAACCTGCTGCGGCTGGTCACTCAACTCCTGCCGGGGCTGCCAGGCAACGTCAGTTATGACGCTGCTGCCGCCGGCAATACCCTGGCGCGGGCCATGCCCAGTGTGTTGCGCAGCGCCTTCGGCACCCTGGGGCTGGTGGCGCCGCCGAGCGATACGATCAACTTCCCATTACCACCGCGCACCCTCGGCCATCCGGAAAGCAAGGACGATCTGGAGATGCTGCTGAAGCTGGCGGCAGGCGCGATTTCGCGCCTGCAGAGCCATCAGCTGGGCGGCCTGGAGCAGACCCGCACCAATGCCGACGGCACCCAGGTGACCACCTGGCAGCTGGAGATTCCGATGCGCAACGCCCACGACATCGTGCCGTTGCAAGTCAAGGTTCAGCGCGAGGACACGCCTGAGCGCGACGAGCCTTCCGACACGCCAGTGCAGGAAGCCAAAGAGCGAGAAAAGCTCTGGCGTGTGGAGCTGGCGTTTGATCTGGAGCCCCTCGGCCCGTTGCAAGTGCAGGCGCAACTGATCGCCGGCAGCATCGCCAGCCAGTTGTGGGCTGAACGCGAAGGCAGCGCCGAGTTGATTTCCAGCGAACTGGATAATCTGCGGGCGCGGTTGGTGGCGTGCGGTCTGAACGTCAAGGAACTGGAATGCAACCGAGGCGTGCCGCCCCAGGGCCCACGGACCGTGCTCGAACAACGCTGGATCGACGAGAACGCCTGATGAGCAAACCCGAACAGACCCCGCGTCAGGCCATTGCCCTGAGCTACGACGGCCACCACGCCCCGACGCTGACGGCCAAGGGCGATGACAGCCTGGCGGAAGCCATTCTGGCGATCGCCCGGGAGTACAAGGTACCGATCTACGAAAACGCCGAACTGGTGAAAATGCTCGCCCGTCTCGAACTGGGCGACAGCATCCCCCAGGAGCTGTACCTGACCATCGCCGAAATCATCGCGTTTGCCTGGCACCTGAAAGGCAAGTTTCCGGTGGGCTTCGACCCGAATGCCGGGCCGGTGGAGCGGGATATCACACCGCGTTGAGTGGAGGCCCGCCCGCGGCTTACGCCACGCGGTCGCTCGGCCAACATTGCCCCTGTGGGAGTGAGCTTGCTCACGAAGAGGCCGGGGCATTCAGCCACTTTCTCTGGGGCTGAAAGTACGCCTTCGCGAGCAAGCTCGACACCGGGGGTGATTCGGCTCGGGATTTCCGGTTGTTGCAGGACCTGTGGGAGTGAGCTTGCTCACGAAGAGGCCGGGGCATTCAGCCACTTTCTCGGGGGGCTGAAAGTAAGTCTTCGCGAGCAAGCTCGACTCCCACGGGAGGGTGATTCGGCTCGGGATTTCCGGTTGTTGCAGGACCTGTGGGAGTGAGCTTGCTCACGAAGAGGCCGGGGCATTCAGCCACTTTCTCGGGGGGCTGAAAGTAAGCCTTCGCGAGCAAGCTCGACACCGGGGGTGATTCGGCTCGGGATTTCCGGTTGTTGCAGGACCTGTGGGAGTGAGCTTGCTCACGAAGAGGCCGGGGCATTCAGCCACTT
>NZ_JAUFNS010000020.1:0-100916 GCF_041060445.1 Pseudomonas sp. W2-17
TGATGAATGTCCGCTCGCATATCATCCTCGATGCGCAGCTCAGCCCTTTTCGGGGCAGTGAAATGCGGTTGGCCGAAACGTTTCTGGGACAAATTCCAGATAATTCGATCACCTTGTTCGACAAAGGCTTCTGGGGCGCGGATCTACTGCTAAGCGTGGTTGGCGGCGGCGCGAACCGACACTGGCTAACACCTGCTCGCAAGAATTTGGTCATGGAGGAAGTGCAGCGCTACGGCGAGCATGATCGTCTTGTCCGGATGAAGGTTTCTCCTCAGGCCCGCAAACGAAACCCTGAGCTGCCCTTGAGTTGGGAAGTGCGTGAAGTTAGCTATGAAAGCCATGGCAAAGTCAGGTCGCTGCTTACCTCTCTGCCTGTCGAGAGGTATGACACAGCAGCTGTAGCCAAGCTGTACCTGGAACGGTGGGAAATTGAGCTGGGCTTCAGGGATATCAAAAGCTCGATGCAACAGAACGCGGTAACGCTGCGCAGCAAGAAAGTCGAGCTGATTTATCAGGAGGTCTGGGGGCTTTTGCTGGCTTATAACATCATTCGTCGGGAGGCCAGCCAAGCAGCCGTCGCGTTCGGCCGCGCACCTTCAGATATACGGTTCAAGCCTGCCTGCCAGTACATAGCGGTGCAGTTGATAGTGATGGCAGCAGCGAACCCGGTATCGGCAACAGGAAGGAGGCTAAGGGAACTAAGGGGAGGAGTAGGAGGAATGTTTCTGGATCACCGCCCAAGGCCGGGAAGGCCAAGGACGGTGAAGATTTCCAAAACCCGGTACCCAGTGGACCGTAAGGCTGCTCCGCTTAAGTGAACAGCATTACGGCGTCTGCCGGGCTTTTATGTTTTGGGTATCTAAGCACACAACGACTTACTGATAACGCTGATAGCTCGAACCGAACTCTTTGCGGTTTTCAGCAACGGTCACAGTGCCGGAAGTCTGAGTAGCGAAAGGCTTGACCGCCTCTTTGCTGGCGACTTTGCTGTCCAGAACGGTAGCGCTGGAAGCATCGACGATGGCGCGTTGGTTAATGTGCTCTGGGCTGGCGAAGGCAGAACCGGCAGCCAGGAGGGACAATGCGAAACCGAAGGCGATGGACTTTTTCATGATGTAGATCTCCGCGTAGTTGCTGGTAAGTTGGTGAGTTCGTTTCGTTGGGGCCAATCTATTCGGTTGATCCCAACTTGAAAAACCACGCATGAAGATATCTAACATCACCCTCGCTGATGTCGTTAACGCGGGCGTCTAACTCGGCTGTTTCAGAGAATGGCGCGGCGATGAACAAGACCGCGCCGACTGATCCACACCGAAGAAACAATCACCAGCCCGCCCAAAAACAGCTTGCCGAGGTCCTCGTTCTGCCCCCAGATCAACAGATTGATCAGCAGCCCCACCGGCACATGCAGGTTATTCATCACCGCCAGTGTGGCGCCGTTGACCCGACACGCGCCCTTGTTCCACCAGTACATGCCGAGCGCGGTGGAACACAGGCCGAGAAACAGCAACACCACCCACTGTTGAGGCGCATCCGGCAGATGTTGCGGGTTGCCGAACAGCAGAAACGCCGGCAACGCTACGGCCAGGGCGCCGAGGTAGAAATAGCCGAAGCGGCGGTAATGCGGGAGATCGCTGGGGTAACGGGCCACCAGGTGTTTGTAGAGCACCTGCCCTGCGGCGTAGGTGAAGTTGGCGAGTTGCAGCAACAGGAAGCCGCCGAGGAAGTTCGGATCAATCCGGTCGTAGCGGATGATGACTGCGCCGAGCACCGCGACCAAGGCCGCCAACAGGCCCCACGGATTGAAGCGCCGGTTGAGGGCGTCTTCGATCAGCGTGACGTGGAGCGGCGTGAGGATGGTAAACAGCAGCACTTCGGGGACCGTCAGCACGCGGAAGCTCAGGTACAGGCAGACGTAGGTGACGCCGAACTGAAGCGCGCCGATCAGCAGCATGCCGCGCATGAATGGCGGCTCGACCCGACGCCAGCGCGTCAGCGGGATGAAGACCAGACCGGCCAGCACAACTCGCAGCAGCACGGCAAAGTAGCTGTCGACGTGCCCGGCCAGGTAAACGCCGATCAGGCTGAAGGAAAACGCCTGAATCAGCGTCACGAAAAGTAGATAGCCCATGGTTGCCCCTTTTTTGAAGGCGGCGACCTTAGCCGGTTGGCCATGGCCTGTCTATTGAACAGGCCGGCTGGACCGCTGTTTGCGGCGATCCCGGGCCCGGAAAGAAAAAACCCGATGGACCCGGCGCAGTCCTGCGGGTCGATCGGGCAATGCACTCAGGAGCGAACGAGTGCCAATGGAGTGTCGATGAACGCGAGCATCATCGGGCGCCGGGATTAACGGGCGATTAAGGGGGGCAGGTCGGATGTCGCTCCAGCATTCGAACGCCCATCTCTCGGCGTGTTAGCGGCGGAAGTCTCGATCAAAGAAGCGGACTATCGCCCCGAAACCATCTAAGAATTTGTTTTATCGACGAAGCCGAAGTACGCTCCGTCGACGCCGATGCGTGGGTTAAAGCGGCTCGCAGCTCAGGGAGATGCGCAGCTTGACGATGTCCCGGGTGAATTTCGCGGTGACTTCGGTGCTGCTCTTCGGCGCGACCTGGACCCGGCGCGTGCGCGGGGCTTCCGGCCCGTTGCGAAAGACCACGCTGCACTTGGCGGGAACGTCGCCAAAGTTATTCAGGGTGATGTTGCCGATGTCGTAGGCGACGTCATGACTGTTGTAGTCGACCTGCACGCCCTTGATGTCTTTCTCGACGTCAATCGGGTAGGCGAACGCGCTCAGCGGCAACATCGCCAGCAGCACACAACAGATTCTTTTCATGGGGCAGTCTCCATTCAGGGACCGCCAGCTTAGGACAACAGGAGCGAGAGATGAAAGCGCCCCGCGTGACCCTTGATCAATGGCGCACGCTGCAAGCCGTTGTCGACCATGGCGGCTTTGCTCAGGCCGCCGAAGCGCTGCACCGTTCGCAGTCGTCGGTCAGCTACACCGTCGCCAGGATGCAGGACCAGCTAGGCGTTCCGCTGCTGCGCATTGACGGCCGCAAAGCCGTGCTGACCGAGGCGGGTGAAGTCTTGTTGCGGCGCTCGCGGCAACTGGTGAAGAACGCCAGCCAGCTGGAAGATCTGGCCCACCACATGGAACAGGGCTGGGAGGCCGAGGTGCGTGTGGTCGTCGACGCCGCTTACCCGAACGCGCGACTGGTGCGGGCCCTGACAGCCTTTATGCCGCAGAGCCGCGGATGTCGGGTGCGGCTGCGTGAGGAAGTGCTGTCGGGGGTGGAGGAAGTGTTGCTGGAAGGGGTAGCCGATCTCGCCATCAGCGGCTTCAGTATTCCGGGCTATCTGGGTAATGAGATGAGCAAGGTTGAGTTCGTCGCCGTGGCGCACCCCGGGCACGCGTTGCATCAGTTGCAACGTGAGCTGAATTTCCAGGACCTGGAAAGCCAGTTGCAGGTGGTGATCCGTGACTCCGGGCGCAACCAGCCGCGCGACGTCGGCTGGCTCGGCGCCGAACAGCGCTGGACGGTGGGCAGCCTTGCGACGGCCGCTGCTTTTGTGAGCAGCGGGTTGGGCTTCGCCTGGTTGCCGCGCCACATCATCGAGCGGGAGATCCAGGACGGCGTGCTGAAAATTCTGCCTCTTGATAAAGGCGGCAGTCGGCATCCCACGTTCTATCTGTATTCCAGCAAGGACAAACCGCTCGGGCCAGCGACGCAGATCCTGATTGAGCTGATTCAGAGTTTCGATACCGCGCCGCTGGACGCGCCCTTCCCGGCGCCGCAGCAGATGCTGTGAACAACGCGTGCAGTCAGTGGGACTGGCTTTAGCCGGGAAAGGGCCAAACGCCACGCCGCAAATTTGAGGGTGCTCCATCCGAGCCCCTTCCCGGCTGAAGCCGGTCCTACTCGACTACACCCCCCCCACACCCCCACTGTCCAAATCCCCGCAAACGTGCTTCCCTTACGACCTGTATTTTCGCCGTCGACATCAATTTCAGGACTCTGCCCATGCTGAAGAAAATCGCCCTCTCCGCCGCTGCCGTGTTGTTCGCCGGTAATCTGATGGCCGCTCCGGCGCCTCACGTTGTGCTGACCACCAGCTTCGGCGATGTGGAAATCGAGCTGAACCAGGACAAGGCGCCCGTGAGCACCCAGAACTTCCTCAAGTACGTCGACAGCAGCTTCTACAACAACACCATTTTCCACCGCGTTATCCCGGGCTTCATGGTCCAGGGCGGCGGTTTCACCGCGCAGATGCAACAGAAACCCACCAACGACCCAATCAAGAACGAAGCCGATAACGGCCTGCACAACGTGCGCGGCACTGTCGCCATGGCGCGGACCTCTGACGTGAATTCGGCCACCAGCCAGTTCTTCATCAACGTGAAGGACAACGACATGCTCGACCACGGCGCCCGTGACTACGGCTACGCGGTGTTCGGTAAAGTCGTGAAGGGCATGGACGTTGTCGATCAGATCGTCAACTCGCCAGCCGGCAACAAGAACGGGATGCAAAACGTCCCGCTGGACCCGATCCTGATTAAGACGGCCAAGCGCGTGAACTAAGCTTGCCGCAAGCGCGAAAGCCGGGCGCCTGCCCGGCTTTTGCATTTTAAGGACAAGGCCACTTGAATCAGCGTGAGCAATCACGTTTTCATGTGGTCTGAACCGAAGACTGTCATTGAGCTGCTCTCAAGCCGCTGTACCCCATCCTCATTGAAAGGAGAGCCCGCTCAAGCGTGGGCGTCATTGCCAATGCTCTATCGCCGTTTTGAACAGCTGATCGATATATTCCGCGACGCCCCCACCGCCGCCCCGCCCAACACCGTCACCTCGTTCTACGCGTATTACCTGCGTCAGGTGTGGCCCAGCTTTGCCGCATTGCTGGTAGTAGGACTCATCGGCGCGCTGATCGAGGTGTCTCTGTTCAGCTACCTGAGCCGCATCATCGATCTGGCCCAAGGCACGCCCAATCCGAATTTCTTCCACGAACATGCGTTCGAGCTAACGTGGATGGTCATCGTTGCACTGGTGCTGCGGCCGATCTTCGTTGCCCTGCACGACCTGCTGGTGCACCAGACCATCAGCCCCGGCATGACCAGCATGATCAACTGGCAAAACCACAGTTACGTGCTCAAGCAGAGCCTGAATTTTTTCCAGAACGACTTCGCCGGGCGCATCGCCCAACGTATCGTCCAGACCGGCAATGCGCTGCGTGATTCCGCGGTGCAGTCGGTGGATGCGTTGTGGCACGTGCTGATCTATTCGATCAGCGCGCTGGTGCTGTTTGCCGAGGCTGACTGGCGCCTGATGATTCCGCTGCTGAGCTGGATTTTCGCGTTCATTCTGGCGTTGTGGTACTTCGTGCCACGGGTGAAGGAACGCTCGGTGATTTCCTCTGACGCGCGTTCGAAACTGATGGGCCGCATTGTCGATGGCTACACCAACATCGCCACGCTCAAGCTGTTTGCCCACACCAATTCGGAGCAGCAGTACGCCCGCGAGGCCATCAGCGAGCAGACCGAGAAGACCCAGCTGGCAGGCCGCGTGATCACCGAAATGGACACCGTGATTACCACCCTCAACGGCATTCTGATTGTCACCACCACGGGCCTGGCCTTGTGGCTGTGGACCCAGTCGCTGATTTCGGTGGGCGCGATTGCGCTGGCGACCGGTCTGGCGATTCGGATCGTCAACATGTCCGGCTGGATCATGTGGGTGGTCAACGGCATTTTCGAAAACATCGGCATGGTCCAGGACGGTCTGCAGAGCATCGCGCAGCCAGTGGGCATTACCGACCGGGACGCGGCGCCGAAGATGGCCGTCAGCCGTGGCGAGGTGAAATTCCAGGACCTCAACTTCCAGTACGGCAAGGGCAAGGGCGTGATTCATGGCCTGAACCTGGACATCAAGCCGGGCGAGAAGATTGGATTGATCGGGCCGTCGGGCGCCGGTAAATCGACGCTGGTGAATCTGTTGCTGCGTTTGTATGACGTCCAGGGCGGGCGGATCCTGATCGACGATCAGGACATTTCCCACGTCGCCCAGGAAAGTCTGCGTTCGCACATCGGCATGATTACGCAGGACACGTCGCTGTTGCACCGCTCGATCCGCGACAACCTGCTTTACGGCAAACCGGACGCGACCGACGCTGAGTTGTGGGAAGCCATGCGCAAGGCCCGCGCTGACGAGTTCATCCCGCTGCTAACCGATTCCGAAGGCCGCACCGGGCTGGATGCCCATGTGGGCGAGCGCGGCGTGAAACTGTCCGGTGGCCAGCGTCAGCGCATCGCCATCACCCGCGTGCTGCTCAAGGACGCGCCGATCCTGATCATGGATGAAGCGACATCAGCGCTGGATTCGGAAGTGGAAGCGGCGATTCAGGAGAGTCTGGAAACGCTGATGCAGGGCAAGACGGTGATTGCGATTGCTCACCGGCTGTCGACCATCGCGCGGATGGATCGCTTGATCGTGCTGGAAAACGGCGTGATCGCTGAAAGCGGGACCCATGGCGAGCTACTGGCGCACAAAGGGCTGTATGCACGGCTGTGGGCGCATCAGACCGGTGGGTTTGTCGGGGTGGATTGACCCTTGAAAAAATAGGCCCGGGACGGATGTCCTGGGAGGTTCCTGTGCCGCCTTCGTGAGCAAGCTCACTCCCACAAGGGTTGAGCTTGCCACGAGACAGGGGTGTCAGGGCGAAGCCAACAAAGCTGTTCACGCTTGATCGGACCCAAACAGATCGAGCTACACCTGCCGATACGGCAACGCCCCGCGCGCCTCTTCGGCGTATGCCAGAATTCCTGCCCGTTCCTGGGTCAGAAAATCCGCCACCGCTTCTCGCAGTCCCGGGTGCGCCAGGTAGTGCCATGAGTGGGTGATGACCGGCTCGAAACCGCGAATCAACTTGTGCTCCCCTTGGGCGCCAGCATCGAAGCGCTTAAAGCCCTGGGCGATCGCGTAATCCATGCCCTGATAGAAACACGTCTCGAAGTGCAGCCGGTCGAACTCGGCCAGGCAGCCCCAGTAGCGGCCGTAAAAGCTGTCGCCGCCGATCAGGCTGAACGCCATCGCGACCGGCCGTGAACCCTGTCGCGCCAGCACCACACGAATCGCGTCGGGCATGCGGTCGGCCACCAGGCTGAAGAATTCCCGCGTGAGGTACGGCGTTTGCCCACGCACTTCGTAGGTATTGGAATAACAGGCGTAGACAAAATCCCAATGCGCCTCGCTGAGCTCGTGCCCTTCGAGCCAGTCAAAATCAAAGCCCTGCCCCGCCACTTGCTCGCGCTCTTTGCGCATTTGCTTGCGCTTGCGTGAGCTCAAGGCATCGAGGAAATCCTGAAAATCCCGATAACCGCGGTTCTGCCAGTGGTACTGGCAGCCGATGCGCTGCAGCCAGCCGGGTTGTTCGCCAAGCAATGCGTCGGCGACCGGGTCGGTGAAGTTGACGTGGACGCTGGACAACTCTTCACCCTGGGCATAGCCCGGCAGGCAAGCGAGCAGTTCGCGGCCATCTTCAGGTGTCTTTGCCAATAGGCGCGGCCCGCTCACCGGACTGAACGGCACCGCCACCAGCAGCTTGGGGTAATAGGCCAGACCGGCGCGCCGGCAGGCGTCCGCCCAGGCGTGATCGAAGACGTACTCGCCGTAAGAGTGCCACTTGCGGTACGCCGGCAGCGCAGCGATGAGTTGCTCGCCCTCGTAGTGCAGCAAGTGCTCGGCGCGCCAGCCGGAACGGGGCCCGAGGCTACCGCTGTCTTCCAGCGAACTGAGAAAAGCATGGCGCAGAAAGGGTGAGTCGCCAGGAATCAGGGCGTCCCACTGTTCAGGGGCAAGGTCCGACAGTTTATCCAAACGGTGTAACGACATCCCGCCACTCCAGGTCGCGCTAACGTCCGCGCAGTATCACCTATTCACCTGCGCTGCACATGAATTTACTCATGGCGCCGCTCTAGCCCGCAGGTCCAACGAAATTTTCACATGTCATCCACATGCCATCACCTTGCCACTGTTTCGTCATAAACGGCCGCAATACTGGCGCCTGTTTTTAGAGCATCCGGTTCTAAGCGCTCTGACCTTCCCCGTCCGCCAATGGCCGGTGATCCCTGGATGATTCGGTCATCCCTTCTCAGTTACGGAGATTGATATGCGTCTTGCTTCCACGAAAACTGCGGCAGCCGTGTGTGGTGGTGTGCTGCTGGCCATGAGCGTTCCGGCCAGCGCCGCAGTCGACGCGAAACTGCTCGACATACTCAAGGCCAACGGCTCGATTTCACCTGCCCAGTACGCCGAACTACAAACCGAGCTGACCAAAGACCAACTGGCCCAGCAACAGGCCCAGAAAGCGACCTCCGACCAGATCGCCGCCGCCACCGCTGCCAAGTCCTCCGAACTGTCTGCCTTCGAGCAGAAAGTGGCATGGGCAGCGAAGACTCAATTCAAGGGCGATGTCCGCGTTCGGCAAGAGACGGTCAAGATCGACGACCAGAACAACAGCCAGGACAAAAACCGTCAGCGTATCCGTGTGCGTCTCGGCGCCTACAGCGAGATCAATCCGCAAGTCAGCACCGGTATCCGTATCGCCACCGGTGGCGACAACAAGGCCAACTCCACCAACGTTGACCAGAACGACTACTTCACCAAGAAAGACCTGTGGCTGGATCAGGGCTTCATCGATTACCACCCGACCGCGATCCAGAACCTGCACGTCATCGGCGGCAAGATGGCTCAGCCATGGGTCAGCGAAGGTGACGTAATCTGGGACAACGACATCAACCCTGAAGGTCTGGCTGCTACTTACAGCCTGCCGATCAACAAGGGCTTCGAGCTGTTCGGCAGCGCCGGTACCTACACCCTCAAGGACAACATCAGCGGTGAAGGGACGCAGTTCAAGAACGACCTGCGCCTGAACGCGGCTCAGTTGGGTACGCGGATCGCCATCACCGACAACGTGAAAATGACGGTCGGCGGTTCGGTCTACAACTACGAAAACTCCAACGACTGTAATCCGGCCGCTGCCAGCACCAGCACGACGTTCTGTGGCTTGAGCATCAACGGTAACAACACCAACGACTTCCGCCTGTATGAAGGCTTCGGTCAACTGGACCTGACCGGCTTTGCCGTACCGGTCGGCCTGTACGGTCAGTACGTGGTCAACAGCGCGACCAACAGCGACGAAGACACCGCCTGGCTGGCCGGTGTGAAAACCAAGGTGTTCGGTTTCGGTCTGGACTACAACTACCGCGATACGCAGCGTAACGCTGTGGTGGGTGCTTTCACCGACTCCGACTTCGCCAACGGCACCACCGGTTCGCGCGGTCACAAGCTGGCTATTTCCTACGACATCGACAAGAACTTCGCGGTCGGCGCGACGTACTTCCTGACCAAAGCAGACTTCGCGACTTCTGCGCTGCCGCGTGATCAAGATGCGAATACGCTGCAACTGGACGTGCTGGCGAAGTTTTAAGAGAGACAGCTGCAAGTTACAAGCTGAAAGCTTCGAGCGGCGTGTTTCTGCCGTTTGAAGTCGCCACAGACCTCAAGCCCGCCGCTGCCCTGTCGGATCCCCATCATCCGTTCCGACAGAGCAGCGCCGGGCTTCTTTTGTTTGACGTCGCAAATTTGCCAAACGCTGAAAACTACTGCGGGAGTGAGCTTGCTCACGAAAAGGCAAGAACATCCGCTAAATCTTCAGCGGTTGAAATGCCATCTTCGCGAGCAAGCTCGCTCCCACAGGTTTAACCCGCAGTTATGCCGCGCGCGTTATTTCTTGCGCAAAATCACGCTACCAATCGAATACCCCGCGCCGAACGAGCTGAGTACGCCCAGCGCGCCGCTTGGCAGGTCGTCCTGGTGTTCGTGGAATGCGATCACGGAACCTGCGGAGCTGGTGTTGGCGTAGCGGTCGAGGATCACCGGGGCTTCTTCGACGGTGGCGTCGCGGCCCAGCAGTTTCTTCACAATCAGGTGGTTCATGCTCAGGTTGGCCTGATGCAGCCAGAACCGTTGCACGTCGCCGATGTTCAGCTGATTCTCGTCCAGGTGCGCAGCCACCAGCTCGGCGACCATCGGGCAGACATCGCGGAACACCTTGCGGCCTTCCTGCACGAACAGTTTGTCCGCCTTGCCCTCGCCCTCTTCCGCCGTGCGGTTGAGGAAACCAAAATTGTTGCGGATGTTATTGGAGAACGTCGTCAGCAGCTTGGTGCCAACGATGTCGAACTGGTGCTCGGAAGTCGCCAGGTCAGCGCGCTCGACCACCACCGCCGTGGCTGCATCGCCAAAGATGAAGTGGCTGTCGCGGTCGCGGAAGTTGAGGTGCGCGGTGCAGATCTCCGGGCTGATGACCAACAGCGCCCGGGCCTGGCCCAGCTTGACGCTGTTGCACGCCGTCTGAATGCCGAAGGTGGCCGATGAGCACGCCACGTTCATGTCAAAGCCGAAGCCCTGAATGCCCAGCGCCGCCTGGATTTCGATGGAGATCGCCGGGTAAGCGCGTTGTAGGTTGGAACAGGCGACGATGACGCCGTCGATGTCAGCGGCGGTCTTGCCGGCACGCTGCAGGGCCTGCCTGGCAGCGGCACCGCCCATCTCGCAGAGAATCGACCATTCGTCATTGGAGCGCTCGGGCAGACGCGGCTTCATGCGCTGGGGGTCGAGAATGCCGTCCTTGTCCATCACATAACGGCTTTTGATGCCGCTGGCTTTCTCGATGAACGCCGCGTTGGATTCCGTCAGTGCCTGAACCTCGCCCGCTTCGATCGCGGCGGCATTTTCGGCGTTGAACTGGGCCACGTAGGTGTTGAAAGACTGCACCAGCTCATCGTTGGAAATACTGTTGGCGGGGGTGAAAAGCCCGGTGCCACTGATCACGACTTCGTACACGGTCGTTCCTCTCGAGATAAAAGCAGCTCACTGACGGCAGCAGCTGAACAGCCAGCACAAGCAGGGCGTCGGTGGTTCTGGGACGAAAGTCCCAATGCAACGAGGCAGCAACCCGCTTGGCGGACGACGGATATTTGTGACGCTATGAAGTTTAGCCGCGAAGTTTGCCATAACGGCCGTCATTTCGCGCTATCGGGTAATGTAATCGGGACTGCGGGCCAAGGGGATCAACCCTCGACCTGGGTCCATTGCTTGTTAAGGCGCTTGTCCGAGATCGGGACTTTGGTCCCCAGTTGCTGGGCAAACAGCGACACGCGGTGTTCCTCCAGCCACCAGCGATACACCACCAGTTCCGGGTCGCGCTTGCCTTCCTGAGCGTGTTTGTCGGCGCGGGTCTGGTACTGCGCCCAGAGATTGCCCAGTTCGATGCTCCAGACCCGGTCCTTCTGCGCCTGGCTGCCGAGCTTCTCAAGACGGATTTCGATGGCCTTGAGGTAACGCGGCAGTTCCTTGAGCCACACCGCCGGCGTCTCGCGGACGAAACCGGGATACACCAGCTTGCTCAACTGACCCTTGATGTCATTCAACGCCACGGCCTGGGCCAGATCGATCTTGCCCTTGAAGCGCTTTTGCAGGCCATGCCAGAGCTTGAGGATTTCCAGCGTCAGCCTCGCCAGCCGCTCGGCATGCTCGGTCAGACCGCCACGCTTGCGCTCGGCCAGCGACAGCAGGCCGGCGCCGTCTCGCGGCAACGTGGTTTCGCCTTCAAGAATGCAGCTGTCGAGGCTCGCCAGAAGGATGTCTTCGATCAGCCCATCGACCCGACCCAGGTCGCGGTACAGCAAGGCCAGTTCGGTCTGGCCCGGCAACTTGCTGCGCAGGAATTTGGTCGGCTCGGCCAATTGCTGCAACAACAGCCGTTGCAGGGCTCGACGGTGCTGGTATTCGGCCTCTGCCTGAGTGGAGAAACGCCCTTCCTTGACCGCGCCGCCCTCTTCTACCAGCGCCGGATACACCGTCATAGACAAGCCGGCAATCTGCTGTTGAGTCTTCTCGGCCACCTTTGCGAAGCCCTTGGCTTCGACTGGCTGCTGACCTTTCGCCGACTGCGGCACCGCCAACGCGGCCTGTCCGGCCTCGGCGAAACGGGCGGTCAGTTCATCCAGCTCACGGCCTTCACCGAGGAACTTGCCGTTGGCGTCGACCACTTCAAGGTTCATTTTCAGGTGGCTTTCCACCTGCTGCGCCGCTTCGGCCCAGGCTTCGTCAGTCACCCGCACGCCGGTCATGCGCAACAGCTCGCGGCCAAGCGCCTGAGGTAACGAGCCTTCGGCGAAGACCATCCGTTGCAACGCAGCTTTGACGAAGTCAGGCACCGGGACGAAATTCTTGCGCAGCGCCTTGGGCAGATTGCGCACCAGCGCTACGCATTTGGTTTCCAGCAGCCCCGGCACCAGCCATTCCAGGCGCTCGGCCGGCAACGACAGCAAGAGCGGCGCCGGCACCCGCAGGGTCACGCCGTCGCGCGGGTGGTTGGGCTCGAAGTGGTAAGTCAGCGGCAAGGTCAGTTCGCCGAGACGCAAGGTGTCCGGGTACTGATTGGCCGTGACCTCGCTGGCCTCACGGGCGAGCACATCTTCCTCGCGCATGATCAGCAACTGCGGGTTCTTCTGGCTTTCCATCCGGTACCAGGCGTCGAACGTCGCGGTCTGGTGGATATCCGCCGGCAAGCGTTCGTCGTAATACCGATACAGGGTTTCTTCGTCAGCCAGGATGTCGCGGCGCCGCGCCTTGGCTTCCAGTTCGTCGAGCTGTTCCAGCAGCTTGGTGTTGGCGGCGAGGCATTTGGCCCGGGACTGGATTTCACCGCGCACCAGCCCTTCGCGAATGAAGAACTCGCGGGACACCACCGGGTCGATCGGCCCGAAATGCACCGGCCGACGCCCAACGACGATGAGGCCGAACAGCGTGATCTGCTCGAAGGCGACGACTTGGCCGCGCTTCTTTTCCCAATGGGGTTCGAAGTGGTTTTTCTTGATCAGGTGCCCGGCGAGAGGTTCGATCCAGTCCGGTTCGATCTTCGCCACCATGCGCGCGTACAGCTTGGTGGTTTCGACCAGCTCCGCGGCCATGATCCATTGCGGGCGCTTGCGGCCCAGCCCCGATGACGGATGCACCCAAAACCGCCGCTGACGTGCACCCATGTAGTCGCCGTCTTCGGTCTTCTGGCCGATCTGGCTGAGCAGGCCCGAGAGCACCGCCTTGTGGAATTTCGGGAAATCGGCCGGCTCTTTGTTGACGGTCAGCTGCAGGTCGCGGCAGATCAGGCTCAGTTGGCGATGGGAGTCACGCCATTCGCGCAGCCGCAGGTAATTGAGGAAGTTGCGCCGGCACCAGTTACGCAGCGGACTGGCGGTCAGGGCCTGGCGCTGTTCTTCGAAACCGCGCCACAGATTGACCAGCCCGGCGAAGTCGGAGTCCTGATCTTTCCACTGGGCGTGGGCTTGGTCGGCGGCCTGTTGACGCTCCGGCGGACGCTCGCGTGGGTCCTGAATGGACATGGCGCTGGCGACAATCAACACTTCCTGCAAGCTGCCCTGCTTCGCCGCTTCCAGCAACATGCGGCCCATGCGCGGGTCCACCGGCAGGCGCGCCAGTTGACGCCCCATCGGCGTCAGATTGTTCTCGCGGTCGACCGCCGACAGCTCTTGCAACAGGTTGAAGCCGTCGCTGATGGCCTTGCCGTCCGGCGGCTCGATGAAGGGGAAATCGGTGATTTGGCCCAAACGCAGGTGCAGCATCTGCAGAATGACCGCCGCGAGGTTGGTGCGCAGGATTTCCGGATCGGTGAATTCGGGCCGCGAGAAAAAATCTTCTTCGCTGTACAGGCGCACGCACAGGCCCGGCTCGACCCGACCGCAACGGCCCTTGCGCTGGTTGGCGCTGGCCTGGGAAATCGCTTCGATGGGCAGACGCTGTACTTTGGCGCGGTAGCTGTAGCGGCTGATGCGCGCGGTGCCGGTGTCGATGACGTAGCGGATGCCCGGCACGGTCAGCGAGGTTTCGGCGACGTTGGTCGCCAGCACCACGCGACGGCCCGGGTGCGACTGGAAAATTCGCTGCTGTTCGGCCGGCGACAGGCGCGCGTACAGCGGCAGGATTTCGGTGTGTTTCAGTTGCGCCTTGCGCAGCATCTCGGCGGCGTCACGGATTTCCCGCTCGCCGGGCAGAAACACCAGCACATCGCCAGGGGACTTGCGCTCGCTTCGTTCGAAGGCGGCCAACTCGTCCAGCGCGGCGAGAATCGCCTGATCGACGGTCAGGTCCTCCTCGATGCTGTTGCCCTCTTCGTCCTGCTGGGCGGTCATCGGCCGGTACCAGGTCTCCACCGGAAAGGTCCGACCCGAGACTTCGATGACCGGCGCCTTGTCGAAATGCTCGGAGAAGCGTTCGAGGTCGATGGTCGCCGAGGTGATGATGACTTTCAGGTCCGGGCGACGGGGCAGCAGGGTTTTCAGGTAACCGAGGAGGAAGTCGATGTTCAGACTGCGTTCGTGGGCTTCGTCGACGATGATCGTGTCGTAGCGCTCAAGATAGCGGTCGTGCTGGGTTTCGGCGAGCAGGATGCCGTCGGTCATCAGCTTGATCAGGGTGTTTTCGTCGCTCTGATCTTCGAAGCGCACCTGATAACCCACCAGACCGCCCAGCGGCGTGCCGATTTCTTCGGCGACCCGACTGCCAACGCTGCGCGCTGCGATTCGACGCGGCTGGGTGTGGCCGATCAGACCGTGCTGACCGCGACCGATTTCCAGGCAGATTTTCGGCAACTGAGTGGTTTTGCCCGAGCCGGTTTCGCCGGCGATGATCAAGACCTGATGTTCAAGAATCGCTTTCTTGATCTCGTCGCGCTTGGCGGCAATCGGCAGGTTTTCGTCGTAGCGCATGGTCGGCACGCTTTGGGCGCGACTCAGCACACGGGCGCACGATGCCTGCACACGCTCGACCCATTGCGCCAGCTTCGTCTCGTCCGGTTTCTTGCGCAGCTCATGCAATTGCCGGCGCAAGCGATGACGATCGCTGATCATCGCGTGGTCGAGGTTTTTGAAGAGTTGGTCGATGGAGGTCGAATCGTCGGTCATCAGGGCGCGGAATCTTTCTATCTGAATGCAGGGCGCGGATTGTCGCAGATTTGGCGGGGCGGATGCAGGTCTCAGCAGCTTTTACCGCCTACAGGATCGGGCTGGACCCAGGATCTCGTGACGCCGCAGAACTTGTGGGAGTGAGCTTGCTCACGAAGGGGCCGGGGCATTCGCTCACTTTCTCTAGTGAAGGAAAGTGAGCCTTCGCGAGCAAGCTCGCTCCCACAAGATCGAGGTCGATCCGGGATTTCGGTGACGCCGCAGGACTTGTGGGAGTGAGTTCGGCTCAAGATCTTTAAACCACCCACAGGTCATTCATCTGCCGGAAGTTCAGCGATATCGTCCTGACCCATCAGTGCGCACCTAAAAAACAACAAACCCCGCACGCTGGCGGGGTCTGTGGTTGTGACGGCTGACTTACGCCGGCTTTTTCAGCGCCAGCTTTTTCAGCTCTTCGTCACGCAGTTCGCGGCGCAGGATCTTGCCGACGTTGGTGGTCGGCAGGGCGTCGCGGAATTCCACGCTGCGCGGCACTTTATATGCAGTAACGTTGGCGCGCATGTGCTCCATGACCTGATCCTTGCTCAGGGTCGTGCCCGGTTTGCACACCACGAACAGCTTGATCGCCTCGCCGGATTTCTCGTCCGGGATACCAATGGCCGCGCACTGCAGAACGCCCGGCAGGGTCGCCAATACGTCTTCCAGTTCGTTCGGGTACACGTTGAAGCCGGAGACCAGAATCATGTCTTTCTTGCGATCAACAATGCGCATGTAGCCATCCGGCTGAATGATCGCGATGTCGCCGGTCTTCAACCAACCGTCGGCGTCCAGCATCTCGTCGGTGGCGTCCTGGCGCTGCCAGTAGCCTTTCATGACCTGCGGGCCCTTGATGCACAGCTCGCCCACTTCGCCCAACGGCAGCTCTTCGCCCGCGTCATTGATGGTCTTGCACAGGGTCGAGGGCACGGGAATGCCGATGGTGCCCATCTGGATTTTCTGGAACGGGTTGACCGACGCCACCGGGCTGGTTTCGGTCATGCCGTAACCTTCGCAGATCGAACAGCCGGTCACTTCTTTCCAGCGCTCGGCCGCGGCGGTTTGCAGGGCCATGCCGCCCGAGAGGGTGAGCTTGAGCGAGGAGAAATCCAGGTGGCGGAAGTCGGCGTTATTGCACAGCGCGACGAACAGCGTATTGAGCCCGACGAAGCCGGAAAACTTCCATTTCGACAGCTCTTTCACCATCGCCGACAAATCACGGGGGTTGCTGATCAGCACGTTGTGGTTGCCGCTCAGCATCATCGCCATGCAGTGAAACGTGAACGCATAGATGTGGTACAGCGGCAACGGCGTGATCAGAATCTCCGTGCCTTCGTTGAGGTTGGCCGCCATCAGCGCCCGGCATTGCAGCATGTTGGCGATCAGGTTGCGGTGGGTGAGCATCGCGCCCTTGGCCACGCCGGTGGTGCCGCCGGTGTATTGCAGCACCGCGACATCGTTACCGTTCGGCGAAACATCCTGCACCGGCTGGCCGTGACCCTTGGCCAGCACGTCGTTGAACTTGACCGCCTTGGGCAAGTGGAACGGCGGGACCATCTTTTTCACGTACTTGATGACGCTGTTGACCAGCAGGCGCTTGAGCGGCGGCAGCAGGTCGGCAACTTCGGTGACGATGATGTGCTTGACGCCGGTCTTGGGCACGACCTTCTCGGCCAGGTGCGCCATGTTCGCCAGGCAGATAAGCGCCTTGGCGCCGGAGTCGTTGAATTGATGTTCCATTTCCCGCGCGGTGTACAGCGGGTTGGTGTTGACCACGATGAGCCCGGCACGAATGGCACCGAACACCGCGACCGGGTACTGCAGCACATTGGGCAACTGCACGGCGATGCGATCGCCGGGTTGCAGATCGGTGTGCTGTTGCAGATACGCAGCGAAGGCACCGGACAGCGTGTACATCTCGCCGTAGGTGAGGGTCTTGCCCAGGTTGCTGAACGCAGGTTTGTTGGCGAAACGCTCGCAGGACTGTTTCAATACGGCCTGTACGTTCGGATACTGATCCGGATCGATATCGGCGGCGATACCTGTCGGATATTTATCCTTCCAGAAGTTTTCGAGCATAAAAGCCGACTCCTCAGCGACAGCGTTTCTACACACCGCTTGATGCGATGATTTCTTGTGTTTGGAATTGTGTAGTCACCGCTTTTTGTTGACCGATGGCACAAAAAGCGGGGCGAGCGTATCAGCTTTGCCAGAGGCCGCCTAGAGCCAAAAGCGGGCTCTCCAGTCACATATCTGACTCTTGAATATGCGACGGTCACGTTTAGAGCAATGAACCTAAATGTCGGAAAACTCTTACGTCGATGTTCATTTAATGCGGTCCGATTGAACTCACCAGCAAAATACCAGGCAAAAAAAACGGCGTGATCAACACGCCGTTTTTTTCTTGGGTTGGAAGCTGATGAGCAATCGCCGCAGGATCAGGCGATATCCCGCAACTCCCGCCGCAGGATTTTCCCCACCGGCGTCATCGGCAACGACTCACGCAGCACGATCTGCTTGGGAATCTTGTAGCCGGTGAAGTTCTCCTTGCAGTATGCCTTCAACTCCTCGCTGGTCAGCGTTGCATCCCTCGGCACCACGAACAGCTTCACAGCCTCGCCCGAACGGTCGTCGGGAACGCCGATCACCGCACAGTTCGCTACTTTCGGATGCCGCGAGACCACGTCTTCAATCTCGTTCGGGTAGACATTGAAGCCCGAAACGATGATCAGGTCTTTCTTGCGATCGACGATGCGGATGAACCCGTCCGGGTCGATGACCGCGACGTCGCCGGTTTTCAGCCAGCCTTCGCTGTCCAGCACTTCGGCGGTGGCCTCCGGTTTGTTCCAGTAGCCAAGCATGATCTGCGGCCCCTTGAGGCACAGCTCGCCGCGCTCACCCACGGGCAGTTCGATGCCGTCGTCGCTGATGACCTTCGCCGTGGTGCCCGGCACCGGCATGCCCACCGTGCCCAGCCTGGACTGGTTGCCATAAGGGTTGGCGGTGGCGACGGGAGAGGTTTCGGTCAGGCCGTAGCCCTCGACGATCGGAGAGCCGGTCAGCTGCAGCCAGCGTTCGGCGGTGGCTTTGACCAGCGCAGTGCCGCCGGAATTGGTCAGGCGCAACGTTGAGAAATCCAGGTTCTTGAATTCGGGATGGTCCATCAGCGCCACGAACAGCGTGTTGAGGCCGAGCATCGCCGAGAACTTCCACTTCTTCAGCTCCTTGATGAAGCCGCCGATGTCCCGCGGGTTGGAGATCAGCACGTTGTGATTGCCGCTGACCATCATGCACATGCAATTACAGGTGAATGCATAGATGTGATAAAGCGGCAGCGGCGCCACCATGATCTCGCTGCCCTGCTTGAAGATCGGCTGCCCGTCCGGCCCATGCTGCTGCATGCAGGCATAGACCTGCTGCATGTTGGCGACCAGATTGCCGTGGGTCAGCATCGCGCCTTTCGGCGAACCGGTGGTGCCGCCGGTGTACTGCAATACAGCAACGTCTTTCAGCGCCAGCGGCACCTGCTGCAGACGATCGCCCTTGCCGAGCTTGAGCACACGTTTGAACGGGCTGGCCTGGGGCAAGTGATACGCCGGCACCAGCTTCTTGACCTTCTCGACCACCGTGTTGATCAGCCAGCCTTTGGCCGCCGACTGCATGTCGCCCATCTTCACTTCGATGAGGTACTGAATATCGGTGTCCGGCAGCACTTCCTGCACGTTCTTGCCGAAGACGTTGAGGTAGACCAGTGCGCGCGCACCGGAATCCTTGAACTGGTGGCGCATCTCCCGGGCGGTGTACAGCGGGTTGGTGTTGACGACGATCAGGCCGGCGCGCATGGCACCGAACACGGCGATGGGGTACTGGATCAGGTTGGGCATCTGCACGGCGATGCGGTCGCCGGGTTTGAGGTCGGTCTGCTGTTGCAGGTAACCGGCGAACGCAGCGGATTGGCGTTCAAGCTCTGCGTAGCTCAGGGTGACACCCATGTTGCTGTAGGCAGGCCGATCGGCGTACTTGCGGCAACTGCGCTCGAACACTTCGACTACCGATGTGTACGCCTGAAGGTCCACCTCAGAAAGAACGCCAGCGGGGCGCTTGTCGTTCCAGAAGTCAGGTTGCATGTTGTTTTTATCCTCTTACCTGAGTGTGCTGGCCCCGTGGAATTTAAACGGGCGTTTGCCGGACGTTAGCAGCTATGGCATAGAAGGCAAATAGTCGTCGCCGCGTCATCACCGGTGTGAATCTTGCGGGTAACCAGCCCGCCATCCGGTTACCGCTATACACTCAAGCGAAGCGCTCGCCACTGCGTTTTTTGAGACAACTTTTTACAGGGCCAGGGAACCGCGATGGAACACGAAGCTTTTTGGCTGGACGCTCAAGATCACAGTCGACTCTATGTGCATGCCTGGAGGCCGATGGGCAATGCCCGGGCGGTGGTCCTGTTTTCCCACGGCATGGCTGAGCACGCCGGGCGCTATGACAGATTGGGCAAGGCATTGATGCGGGCAGGTTTCGCCCTGTATGGCGCCGATCAGCGTGGCCACGGCCATACGGCGACCTATGGCACCCTGGGCCATTACGCTGATCAGGACGGCTGGAACAAAGTGGTCGGCGACCTCGCCACGCTGAAAGCGTCGATTGCGGTGCGTCATCCGGGGGTGCCGGTGTTCCTGCTGGGTCACAGCATGGGCAGTTACATCGCCCAGGGTTATTTGCTGCACCACAGCGCCAGTTTGCAGGGCGTGATCCTCAGCGGTTCGAATTACCATCCCGTCACCTTCTATCGCTCGGCGGCGCTGGTCGCCCGTATTGAACGCTGGCGGAAAGGCCCGACCGGGCGCAGTGCGCTGATCGAACACTTGTCGTTCGGCTCCTTCAACAAACGCTTCAAGCCCGCACGCACCTGCTATGACTGGCTCAATCGCGACCCGGCCGAGGTTGACGCCTACAGCAATGACCCGCTGTGCGGCTTTCGCTGCACCAATCAGCTGTGGATGGACCTGCTTGGTGGCCTGCAGCAGATCAGCAAGCGTTCGAACCTGGCGCAGATCGATCCCGGACTGCCGATCCTGATTATCGGTGGCGAATGTGATCCGGTGAGCGATGGCAAGCGTCTCACGCATCTGGCCGACGCTCTGAGCGGCACCGACCACCCGTTTGTTACGCTGAAGGTCTATCCGCAGGCGCGTCACGAGATCCTCATCGAGACCAATCGTGAAGAGGTCACCCGAGACCTGCTCGCCTGGCTTGAACGGGCGCTGCAGCAGCCAAGGCCGCGCCGCAGCGAATGACGTCAGTGGTTCATCTTTCTTAATTGTCACAGGACACCCCATGACCCAAGTCACCAACACGCCGTACGAAGCCCTTGAAGTCGGTCAGACTGCCAGCTACAGCAAAACCGTCGAAGAGCGTCACATCCAGCTGTTTGCCGAGATGTCCGGCGACCGCAACCCGGTGCACCTGGACGCCGAGTTCGCGGCCAAAAGCATGTTCAAGGATCGCATCGCCCACGGCATGTTCAGCGGCGCATTGATCAGCGCGGCGGTGGCCTGTGAACTGCCTGGCCCGGGCACGATTTACCTGGGTCAGCAGATGACCTTCCAGAAGCCGGTGAAGATCGGCGACACCCTGACCGTGCGCCTGGAAATCCTCGAGAAACTGCCGAAATTCCGCGTGCGCATCGCCACTCGCGTGTTCAACCAGAACGATGAGCTGGTGGTGGATGGCGAGGCCGAAATCCTCGCGCCACGCAAGCTGCAGACCGTGACCCTGGCCGACCTGCCGCCTATCACCGTGGGCTGAGCCGACGCCAGCATCCTCCCGGCATAGCAATCAGCACGCACAGCCATAACGCAAAAAAATGGGCAACCGAAGTTGCCCCAAATGCCTTGCGTGCTCTTTTTATTGAAGACTCACCGTCTTCCGCGCCGGGGTGCGTCTCTCCAGATAACCAGTCCGACGCTTGAATAAATCACCATCGTCAGCCCCACCGTCATGACCCCGGCTATCACTGCGTGGTCGAGAAACATGCGCACTCCTTCTGCCCGAGTCTGTTTGATGGGCGCAGAGTAACCAGAGGGGTGGCGAGAGGAATTGACTCAGGTCAATGCCGGCGTCAATCACAAACAGCAGCCGGCAGACGGGGGACGAACGGAAGGCGGGTCAGCGTTTTTTCGGTTTGCTCTTGGCTTTCTTCTTGCCCTTGCCCAGCGGCATGGCCTGCTCGAAAGCGCTGCGGACTTCGTTCAGGCGTTTGTCATTGAGGTCGTGAACACGCTTGGCGCGCTCGGCGCTCAGGTCTACCAGTTTTCCGTCATCGCTCATGGCGTATCGCTCGTGAATAGCTGTTGCCGCCAATAATGCGCAATCGAGGCGGCGCTGACCAGCGCCTCAGACCTTCAGGTCGACCCACAGACCCTGGCGCGGCTCGTCGTCAATGATCGGCACCACCGGCACGGTGTCGTCGGCATTGAGGAAATCCCCGGGAATGGCCGGGCCTTCTTGAAGATCAGGGTGACGGTCGGCCACGCGCCGGTCGCTGCGGCGGCGTTGATGGCGACGTTGTTCCTCGCGCAGCAGCAATTCGGCCTGCTCGCGGTCACGTTCGCCCATGTCGATGCTGGTTTCGCTCGAACTCTTTTGAATCGGCGTTACCGGCGGGATATCCGGGGTGGGTTTGACCGGGTCCAGCTGCGAAGTCACGGGGGCCGCGCTCAGTGGGATCAGCGGTGGCAGCATGGTAATGGTCTCCTGTTATCAAGCTGTCGGCTGCCGTTTCGTCGACTTGAGCCGATTCAAGCGCGAGTTTCGACTATGTTTTTCGCAGCAAGTGCCCGCCCCAGGCGCGCCGCCCAATATATCCAGGCGTTTTTACAATGTGGCTTTGGCCTGGGCGCCTTGTTCCGTTAACATAGTCGGCTTTTTCAAGGCGGGAGTCAGGCAGCATGTCGCAGCAGTATCAACCGGGGCAACGCTGGATTAGCGACAGCGAAGCCGAGCTGGGTTTGGGCACCGTTCTGGCTCAGGACGGCCGCTTGCTGACCGTGCTCTATCCGGCCACTGGCGACACGCGCCAGTATGCTTTGCGCAATGCGCCGCTGACGCGGGTGCGCTTCTCGCCGGGTGACACCATCACCCACTTCGAAAACTGGAAGATGACCGTCCGCGAAGTCGACGACGTCGACGGCCTGCTGGTCTACCACGGCCTCAACGCGCAAAACCAGCCGGTGACCCTGCCGGAAACCCAGCTGTCGAACTTCATCCAGTTCCGTCTGGCCACCGACCGTCTGTTTGCCGGGCAGATCGACCCACTGCCGTGGTTCTCCCTGCGTTATCACACCCTCGAACACACCAGCCGCCAGTTGCAATCCTCGCTGTGGGGCCTGGGCGGCGTGCGCGCGCAACCGATCGCGCACCAGTTGCACATCGCCCGTGAAGTCGCCGACCGTATCGCGCCGCGGGTCTTGCTGGCGGACGAAGTGGGACTGGGCAAAACCATCGAAGCCGGTCTGGTCATCCACCGCCAGTTGCTGTCGGGCCGCGCCAACCGGGTGCTGATCCTGGTACCGGAAAACCTGCAGCACCAGTGGCTGGTGGAAATGCGCCGCCGCTTCAACCTGCAGGTCGCGCTGTTCGATGCCGAACGCTTCATCGAAAGCGATGCCAGCAACCCGTTCGAAGACACGCAACTGGCGCTGGTGTCGCTGGAATGGCTGGTTGAAGACGAGAAGGCCCAGGACGCGCTGTTCGCGGCGGGCTGGGACCTGCTGGTCGTCGACGAGGCCCACCACCTGGTCTGGCACGAAGAAAAGGCCAGCCGCGAGTACTCGCTGGTCGAGCAACTGGCCGAAGTCATTCCCGGCGTGCTGCTGCTGACCGCAACCCCCGAACAGCTCGGCCAAGACAGCCACTTTGCCCGTCTGCGTCTGCTGGACCCGAACCGTTTCCATGACCTGCACGCCTTCCGCGCCGAGAGCGAAAACTATCGCCCGGTGGCCGAAGCCGTTCAGGAGCTGCTGGACAAAGGCACGCTATCGCCAAAAGCCAACGAAACCATCCGTGGTTTCCTCGGCGCCGAAGCCGAAGCGCTGCTGACCGCTGTTGCCGCCGGCGACGCCGAAGCCAGTGCCCGCCTGATCCGCGAACTGCTTGACCGTCACGGCACCGGCCGCGTGCTGTTCCGCAACACCCGCGCCGCCGTGCAAGGGTTTCCGGAGCGCAAACTGCACCCGTATCCCCTGCCCTGCCCGGCTGAATACCTGGAGCTGCCGATTGGCGAACACGCCGACCTGTACCCGGAAGTCAGCTTCCAGGCCCAAAGCGAGCTCAGCGAAGAAGAGCGCTGGTGGCGTTTCGATCCGCGCGTTGACTGGCTGATCGACACCCTGAAAATGCTCAAGCGCGTGAAGGTGCTGGTCATCTGTGCCCACGCAGAGACCGCGATGGACCTGGAAGACGCGCTGCGGGTGCGTTCCGGCATTCCGGCGACGGTCTTCCACGAGGGCATGAACATCCTCGAGCGTGACCGCGCGGCGGCGTATTTCGCCGACGAAGAGTTCGGTGCCCAGGTGCTGATCTGTTCGGAAATCGGCAGTGAAGGCCGCAACTTCCAGTTCTCCCATCACCTGGTGCTGTTCGACCTGCCTGCGCACCCGGACCTGCTGGAGCAGCGGATCGGACGTCTGGACCGGATCGGCCAGAAGCACATCATCGAGCTGCACGTGCCGTATCTGGAAACCAGCCCGCAAGAGCGGCTGTTTCAGTGGTATCACGAGGCGCTCAACGCATTCCTCAACACTTGCCCGACCGGCAACGCGCTGCAACATACGTTCGGCCCGCGCCTGTTGCCGCAGCTGGAAGGTGGCGACGAGGACGACTGGCAGGCGCTGGTGACCGAGGCCCGCAACGAGCGCGTGCGTCTGGAAAGCGAACTGCATACCGGCCGCGACCGTCTGCTGGAGCTGAATTCCGGCGGCGCGGGCGAAGGCGAAGCGCTGGTGGAAGCCATCCTTGAGCAGGACGATCAGTTCACCCTGCCGATCTACATGGAGACGCTGTTCGACGCGTTCGGCATCGACAGTGAAGATCACTCGGAGAACGCGCTGATCCTGCGGCCGAGCGAGAAGATGCTCGACGCCAGCTTCCCGCTGGGCGACGACGAAGGCGTGACCATCACCTACGACCGTAATCAGGCGCTGGCCCGCGAGGACATGCAGTTCATTACCTGGGAACACCCGATGGTGCAGGGCGGCATGGATCTGGTGCTGTCCGGCTCGATGGGCAACACCGCGGTGGCGCTGATCAAAAACAAGGCGCTGAAGCCCGGCACCGTGTTGCTGGAATTGCTCTACGTCAGTGAAGTGGTCGCCCCGCGCTCGCTGCAACTGGGTCGCTACCTGCCGCCGGCCGCGCTGCGTTGCCTGCTGGACGGCAACGGCAACGATCTGTCGGGCCGCGTGTCCTTCACCACCCTGAACGATCAGTTGGAGAGCGTGCCCCGGGCCAGCGCCAACAAGTTCATTCAGGCCCAGCGCGACGTGCTCAACCCGCAGATCAACGCCGCCGAAAGCAAGATCGCGCCGAAGCACGCTGAACGTGTGGCGGAAGCGCAGCGACGCCTGGCGGCAGACACCGAAGAAGAGCTGGCGCGTTTGACCGCGCTGCAAGCGGTCAACCCGACCGTGCGCGACAGCGAGCTGGCGGCGCTGCGTGAGCAACGTGAGCAAGGCCTGGCCATGCTGGAAAAAGCCGCGCTGCGCCTGGAAGCGATTCGGGTGTTGGTGGCGGGGTAATCAGATTCGCCGCAGGAAATGTGGGAGTGAGCTTGCTCACGAAGGGGCCGGGACGCTCAGCCATTTTCGCTACTGACTGAACTTAAGCCTTCGCGAGCAAGCTCGCTCCCACGGGATAGCGCTCGGCTCGGGATCTTCTAGACCCCACAGAGCGCATGTGCACTTACTCTAAAGTAGGCCGCTGTCGTGTGGGAGTGACCGGGACATTTACGCCACCGACGGCTTCGCCCCCTGCCCCACCGGCTCATCCGCCACCATCCCCTCGCGCATCCGCTGCGCATCGGCGCTGAAGCACTTCGACGCGCGCACCAGAAACACCAGAACGAAAAACAGCGCCACCGGTATCAAGTACATCGCGTCGTGCAGCCCCACCGCTTTGAACGGTTCGGTCATCTGCTCGACCTGCGCGGCGTACATCGCCGAGTGAGCGAAATGGTCCGACAACAGCCCCACCACCACCGGCCCCAGCCCGCCGCCCAGCAGATACAGGCCGGCAAAAAACAGCGCCATGGCCGTGGCGCGCAGCCGGGGCTGCACCACGTCGTGAATCGCGGTGTAAACGCAGGTGTAGAAGTTGTAGGAAAACAGCCAGCCAAGACTGAAGACGCCAACGAATACACCGATCTCGATGCGCCCGGCGTGCAGCGCATAACCGGTACACAGCGTCGCGACCACCATGCTCATCGCAGCAAACATCAGGCGGCCGTTGCTCCAGCGTTGATGCAGCTTGTCCGCCACCCAGCCGCCGACGGTCAGGCCAACGAGACCGGTCACGCCGACGATCATGCCGGTGGCCATCGCGGCTTCCTGCAAGGGCAGTAAAAAATAGCGCTGCAGCATCGGCACCATGAACGAGTTGCACGCGTAGGTGGCGAAGTTGAACGCCAGACCGGCGAGCACCAGCCAGCGGAACGTAGGAATAGACAGCACGCGGCGGATCGGCCGGTCGATTTTTTCCTGGGAAATGGCCACGCTTTCAGCGGCGCCCCGGGCCGGCTCGCGAATGAAGAACATGAACACCGCCAGCACCAGCCCCGGCACCGCGGCGATGAAGAACGGCGCGCGCCAACTGCCGAACGCCTGGACCATCGCGCCGATGGTGAAGAATGCCAGCAGCAGCCCCAACGGCAGGCCAAGCATGAAAATGCCCATGGCACGGGCGCGGCGGTGGGCGGGGAACAGGTCGCCGATCAACGAATTGGCCGCTGGCGTATAGCTCGCCTCTCCGATCCCGACGCCCATGCGCACCAGCAGAAACGCCCAGAAGTTGCCGACCAGACCGTTTACCGCCGTCAGGCTGCTCCACACCGCCAGCCCCCAGCCCATCAACTTGCGCCGCGAGCCGTTGTCGGCCATGCGCCCCAACGGAAGACCGGCCACTGCGTACACCAGCGTGAAGGCGGTGCCGATGATGCCGAGCTGAAAATCGCTCAGCGACCATTCCTTACGGATGGGCTCGATGATGATCGCGGGAATCGTGCGGTCGAAGAAATTGAACAGGTTGGCCAGAAACAGCAGAAACAGAACGCGCCAAGCGTTCCTTGCCTGAGTCGATTGATCCATGGGGCGCTCTCTTTCTTGTTATAGGAGGCTATCCCGGCTGACGCCTCCGGTTTGCCTGAAATCTAGTCACGCCTTGGCACTCTGTCTGTGAACATTCGCCCCGCTGATACCCAGCCATTGAACGTCCGCCAGAAATCCCGCAGCGACCCTGATGGTTTTCCAAAATGAAGCGTAGATTCGGTGAGACATTCCGCTACCGACGACACACCGGCAGTTACCGCATTACCCACTTTGCCATCATCCGACGCACCATTTTTGAGCAGTGAACAGCGTCACGCCCTCTCGTGGATCAACACCCACGGCGCGACAACCACTGCCCAGAGGGGCGGATTGCGCTCGAAAAGATCCAGAGCCTTTGATTCAGAGACCTTGCCGACGTCCCCACTCTTGAGCCACGCGGCCACTTGCGCCTCACTGTTCTCGGCGAATGCCTGGGCCACGGCGATCAAATCCAGGTTGGGCTCGACCCACAACAGGGCACCCTTCGCAAAAAATGGTTGCAATTCATTCCACGTAATCGAAGCCGTTTCGCCAAGCAGTTTGGCATAGAGGGTGCTAGGTTCTTGCGTCATGGGTTTTCACCGTATTGGAAAATCGGCGCAATGATAGCGCCGCCCTCCGTACCGACAAACCCGGATTCAAGTGATTGATTGCAGGGAAGTTCGCGCAAGCTGACCGGTTCGTTGGCCAACGGGTTATAGAGCCGGCTTGATTGTGTATCTTTCTGTCGATTAAGCGACATCCACAGGTTTTGCCCCCCGCAGCCAGCTATTCAAGCGATCGACCGGCGCTCTAAACTGTTCCGGTACAGTTGCTGGGGGATGGGGCCTTAAGATTCAATCCGGTCCTGCAGCTTTGGCCGTCAGGATTATAAAAACGACAACGCAAGAGTGGAGCATCATGACTAAGGGTATTAATCAGATTTCCAAGCTGTTTGCCGCACTGGTTCTGGCGGGGGTCGCCAGTCACTCGTTCGCAGCTGACACAATCAAGATCGGCATTGCCGGCCCTAAAACCGGTGCTGTGGCCCAGTACGGCGACATGCAGTTCAGCGGCGCCAAGATGGCCATCGAGCAGATCAACGCCAAAGGCGGCATCGACGGCAAGAAGCTTGAAGCGGTTGATTACGATGATGCCTGTGACCCGAAACAAGCGGTCGCCGTCGCCAACAAAGTGGTCAACGACGGCGTCAAGTTCGTGGTCGGTCACCTGTGCTCCAGCTCCACTCAGCCCGCTTCCGACATCTACGAAGACGAAGGCATCATCATGGTGACTCCGGCGGCCACCAGCCCGGAAATCACCGCCCGTGGTTACAAACTGATTTTCCGCACCATCGGCCTGGACAGCGCCCAGGGCCCTGCCGCCGGCGACTACATCGCCAAGCAGGTCAAGCCGAAGATCGTTGCGGTCATCCACGACAAACAGCAATACGGTGAAGGCATCGCCACCGCCGTCAAGAAGACCCTGGAAGCAGACGGCGTGAAAGTCGCCCTGTTCGAAGGCATCAATGCCGGCGACAAGGACTTCTCCTCGCTGATCGCCAAGATGAAGCAAGCCAACGTCGACTTCGTCTACTACGGCGGCTACCACCCTGAACTGGGTCTGATCCTGCGTCAGGCGCAGGAAAAAGGCCTGAAAGCCGGCTTCATGGGTCCTGAAGGCGTGGGCAACGCGTCCATCTCGCAGATCGCTCAGGATGCATCCGAAGGTCTGCTGGTGACCCTGCCGAAATCCTTCGACCAGGATCCGGTCAACAATGAGCTGGTCGCTGCGTTCAAAGCGAAGAAAGAAGACCCAAGCGGTCCGTTCGTGTTCCCGGCCTACGCTGCCGTGGAAGTGATTGCCGACGCGATCAAGGCCGCCAAGTCCGAAGACACCGCGAAAGTGGCAGCCGCCATTCACGCCGGTACGTTCAAGACCCCTACCGGCGATCTGAGCTTCGACGCCAAGGGTGACTTGAAAGACTTCAAATTCGTCGTTTACACCTGGCACAAAGATGGCACCAAGACTGAAGCCCCTGTGAAATAACGCAGCCTTCATGCTTACCCGAAGCCCACTGCAACCGCAGTGGGCTTTGTTTTAGCTGGGCAGCGAATTTCACAAGAATTCCGACCCCTGAACATCTTGAAACCGCACCAGTGAACCACTGGGCTCGTGCCGGACGCGGACGTAGATCACGACGCGCGAGCGGGAAAAAGACACCACCAGTGAAACACCAGGCAGGTTTTTAGGAGCACTCAGCAATGCCGATAGATCTCTATCACTTTCTTCAACAGCTGGTTAATGGGATGACCATTGGCAGCACTTACGCCTTGATTGCCATTGGCTACACCATGGTTTACGGCATCATCGGCATGATCAACTTCGCCCACGGCGAGGTGTACATGATCGGCTCGTATGTGGCGTTTATCGCCCTGGCCGGTCTGACCATGCTGGGCCTGGACAGCCTGCCGCTGCTGATTACCGCAGCCTTCGTCGCCAGTATTGTGGTGACCAGCGCCTACGGGTACGCCATCGAGCGAGTTGCCTATCGCCCGTTGCGCGGCAGCAACCGTTTGATCCCTCTGATTTCCGCCATCGGCATGTCGATTTTCCTGCAGAACACCGTGCTGTTGTCGCAGGATTCGAAAGACAAATCGATCCCCAACCTCATTCCCGGCAACTTCGTGTTCGGCCCCGGCAGCACCCATGAAGTGGTGATCTCCTACATGCAGATCCTCATCTTCATCGTCACGCTGGTGGCCATGCTCGGTCTGACCTGGTTCATCTCCCGCTCTCGCCTGGGTCGCGCCTGCCGTGCCTGCGCCGAAGACATCAAGATGGCCAACCTGCTGGGGATCAACACCAACAACATCATCGCCCTGACCTTCGTCATCGGTGCCGCTTTGGCGGCGGTCGCTGCGGTGCTGCTGAGCATGCAGTACGGCGTGATCAACCCCAACGCCGGTTTCCTCGTCGGCATCAAAGCCTTTACTGCCGCAGTCCTGGGTGGCATCGGCAGTATCCCGGGCGCGATGCTCGGCGGTCTGGTGCTGGGCATCGCCGAAGCCTTTGGCGCCGACATCTTTGGCGACCAGTACAAGGATGTGGTGGCGTTCGGTCTTCTCGTATTGGTGTTGTTGTTCCGGCCAACCGGCCTGCTCGGCCGTCCGGAGGTTGAAAAAGTATGACCAGGAATCTCAAATCGGCCCTCTTCAGCGCAGTGCTGGTGCTGGCCGTCGCTTACCCGATCCTCGGGCTCAAACTGGACATCGTCGGGATCAATCTCGCGGTGGTCGGCGCCAGCACCACGACCGTGCTGGTCATTTTCGCCGCGGCGTTTCTGATGTTCCTGCGCGTGCTGTTCAACGAACAGATCAGCGCCATGTGGCGTTCGCGTCCGCAGAAACAGCTGATGTCCGACAAGACCAGCAACTTTCTGACCCTGCCGTCGACCCAACGCTGGTTCCTCGGCGCGCTGGTGATCGCGGCGCTGGTGTGGCCGTTCTTCGGCTCGCGCGGCGCGGTGGACATCGCGACCCTGATCCTGATCTACGTGATGCTCGGCCTGGGCCTGAACATCGTTGTCGGTCTGGCGGGTCTGCTTGACCTCGGCTACGTCGGTTTTTACGCCGTGGGCGCGTACACCTACGCCCTGCTGCAGCACTACTTCGGCTTTGGTTTCTGGATCTGCCTGCCACTGGCCGGCCTGGCGTCGGCAACCTTCGGCTTCCTGCTGGGCTTCCCGGTCCTGCGTTTGCGTGGCGACTATCTGGCCATCGTTACGCTGGGTTTCGGTGAGATCATTCGTCTGTTCCTGCGCAACCTGACCGACATCACCGGCGGCCCCAACGGCATCAGCAACATCGAAAAACCGACGCTGTTCGGCCTGTCGTTTGAGCGCAAGGCTGCAGAAGGCATGCAGACGTTCCACGAATACTTCGGCCTCCAATACAACTCCATCAACAAGGTGATCTTTCTCTACCTGATCGCCCTGCTGCTGGCGCTGTTGGCGCTGTTCGTCATCAACCGGTTGTTGCGCATGCCCATCGGCCGCGCCTGGGAAGCCCTGCGTGAAGACGAAATCGCCTGCCGCGCGCTGGGCCTGAATCCGACCATCATCAAGCTGTCGGCCTTCACCCTGGGTGCTGCGTTCGCCGGTTTCGCCGGCAGTTTCTTCGCCGCGCGTCAGGGTCTGATCACGCCGGAGTCGTTCACCTTTCTGGAGTCGGCGATCATCCTCGCCATCGTGGTCCTGGGCGGCATGGGCTCGCAGCTGGGCGTGATCCTCGCCGCAGTCGTGATGATTCTGTTGCCTGAACTGCTTCGCGAATTCAGCGAATACCGGATGCTCGGCTTCGGCGCCTTGATGGTGCTGATGATGATCTGGCGTCCCCAGGGCTTCCTGCCGATGCAGCGTCCCGTCATGAAACTCAAGGGGGAGCGCTGATGAGCCGTCCACTTCTGCAAGCGTCCGGCTTGTGCATGCGCTTTGGCGGTCTGCTGGCCGTCAACGGCGTCGGTCTGACCGTCAACGAGAAGCAGGTTGTGTCGATGATCGGCCCGAACGGCGCCGGCAAGACCACCGTGTTCAACTGCCTGACCGGCTTCTACAAACCCACCTCCGGCACGATTCTGCTGGATGGCGAGCCGATCCAGGGCCTGGCCGGCCATGAAATCGCCCGTAAAGGCGTGGTACGAACGTTCCAGAACGTGCGCCTGTTCAAGGAAATGACGGCGGTGGAAAACCTGCTAGTGGCCCAACATCGCCACCTCAACACGAATTTCCTGTCCGGCCTGTTCAAGACCCCCGCGTATCGCAAAAGCGAGCGCGAGGCGATGGAGTACGCCGAGCATTGGCTGGAAGCGGTTGATCTCAAGGAGTTCGCCAACCGTCCTGCCGGCACGCTGGCCTACGGTCAGCAACGCCGTCTGGAAATCGCCCGCTGCATGATGACGCGCCCGCGCATCCTGATGCTCGACGAACCGGCTGCCGGTCTGAATCCGAAAGAAACCGAAGACTTGAAAGCGCTGATCGGCGTATTGCGCAACGAGCACAACGCGACGGTGTTGCTGATCGAGCACGACATGAAACTGGTCATGAGCATTTCCGACCATATCGTGGTGATCAATCAGGGCACGCCGCTTGCCGATGGCACTCCCGAGCAGATCCGTGACAATCCTGAAGTGATCAAAGCCTATCTGGGGGAAGCGTAAATGCTGCAGTTCGATAACGTTTCCACGTTCTACGGCAAGATCCAGGCATTGCACGGTGTCAGCATCGATGTGCAGCAGGGCGAGATTGTCACGCTGATCGGCGCCAATGGCGCGGGCAAGTCGACGCTGTTGATGACGCTGTGCGGTTCGCCGCGCGCGCACAGTGGCAGCATCCGCTATATGGGTGAGGAACTGGTGGGTCTGGAGTCGTCGGTGATCATGCGCAAGAGCATTGCGGTGGTGCCGGAGGGCCGTCGTGTGTTCGCGCGTCTGACGGTGGAGGAGAATCTGGCGATGGGCGGGTTCTTTACGGACAAGGCCGATTATCAGGTACAGATGGATAAGGTGCTTGAGTTGTTTCCGCGTCTGAAGGAGCGGTTCAATCAGCGCGGCGGCACGATGTCCGGCGGTGAGCAGCAGATGCTGGCGATCGGGCGTGCATTGATGAGCAAGCCGAAGCTGTTGTTGCTGGATGAGCCTTCGCTGGGTCTGGCGCCGATTATTATTCAGCAGATTTTCGAGATCGTTGAGCAGTTGCGGCGGGATGGGGTGACGGTGTTTCTGGTGGAGCAGAATGCGAATCAGGCGTTGAAGATCGCGGATCGTGCGTATGTTCTGGAGAATGGCCGGGTGGTGATGCAGGGGTCGGGGGCGGACTTGCTGGTTGATCCGAAAGTGCGGGATGCTTATTTAGGCGGGTAAAGCAGGATCAAGATCAAGAGCGTCTGCCTGGGGGCAGACGTTTCGCCTTCGGCGAGTTACTTGGAAAAGCACCCCAAGTAACCAAGGGTGCTTGCTCCTGGCTTGGCCCTTCGTTCCTCAGGGTTCCTTCACTCCGGTCTCGCTCCGTGGGCCCGCTGCCATCCATGCGGCTCGGCCCACTCCACGAGACCTGCGTTCAGCCTGCGCCCAAGTCGCGTTTTTCGGTGTCTGGACTATCGCGTAGAAGATCAATTGCAAAAGCAAAAGCTTCCCGGCTAAAGCCGGTCCCACTGGGTGCACGCGCCGTTGCACTGGAGTGTTTACAGGGGACTGATTTATTTACAGCGCTTCACCGTAAATTAATCTGTCCCCGCTCGATTTGATAACCCCAGAAGTCAGAGCTGTTCCAGCGCCGCAGTGCTGCGCTCGAACCATTCGCCTAAATAATCCGCCATGACTTGCACCCGCCTCGGCAGCCGTCCTTCAAAAGGGTGAACCAGGTACAGGGACGAGACCGACGTCTGGTAATCACGCAGCAACCAGTGCAACCGCCCTTCTTTCAGTTCCTCATGGACCATGTACGACGGCAGGCGGGCGATGCCGGCGCCGACCAGCGCGGCTTTTTTCAGGAGGCCGTAGTGGTTGCTGGCGAAAGTGCCGCGGACGTTGACGCGGGTCAGTTCGTGTTTCTGGTGGTAGGCCCAGGATTCGCGGCCGGTGTGGTGGCTGTTGAGCAGGCATCGGTGGACGCGCAGTTCTTCCGGGGTTTGCGGGGTGCCATTTTTGGCGAGATAGTCCGGGCTGGCGCAGGTCAGTTCCTGTAGCGACAGCAACGGCTTGGCCACCAGGCGTTCGTCGATCCCCACGCTGGAACGTATGCCCAGGTCAAAGCCATCACGGCGCATGTCGCGGAAGTGGTTGTTGAGGTCCAGTTCCACCTGAACATCGGGGTAGGTGTGGGCGAATTCGGTGAGCAGGCCTTCGAAGAAGGTTTCGCCCAAGGACACCGGCACGGTCAGGCGCACGGTGCCGATCAGGCTTTCGCTCAGGTAGGCCATGGCGTCGCGGACGCGGTCGCGTTGGGCCAGCAGCGCGCGGGCCTCGGGCAGGAGAATGGCGCCCGCCGAGGTCAGTGTCAGGCTGCGGGTGGTGCGATGGAGCAGCGTCACGCCGAAGTTTTTTTCCAGTTTGCTGATGCGCTTGGACAGTTGGCTGGTACTGGTGTCCAGCCATTGCGCGGCCAGGGTGAAGCTATTGGCCTCCACCAGCATCGCGAACGCGGCCAGGTCGTCCATTTCGCTCATGATTGTTTCCTTTCTGACAAACCGGGATTGCCGTTTAGCCCCTGTTTCGGCGGGAAAAGGCGACTCACACTGAGCGCCTGATCCATACCAGGGGAAAACCGCATCATGAAAATTCTATTGATTGGCGCCAGCGGCACCATCGGCTCGGCGATCGAGACAGAGCTGGCGCCACGCCACGAGATCGTTTGCATCGGCAGAACCGGCGCAAACGAGCACGTCGATATTAGTGACAGCGACTCGATCCGCAAACTATTCGAACGGACAGGCCCTTTCGACGCATTGATTTGCGCCGCCGGCAATGTCACCTTCGCGCCGCTCGCCGAGATGACGGCCGATTCCTTCGCCCTGGGCCTTCGGGACAAGCTGATGGGTCAGGTCAATCTGTTGCTTATCGGTCGGGATTTCGCCAACGACGGCGCCTCGTTCACCTTCACCACCGGCATCACCAGCGTCGATCCGATTCGTACCGGGGCCTCTGCCAGCCTGGTCAACGGCGCCATTGACGCCTTCGTGCGCGCCGCCGCCATCGAGATGCCGCGCGGCATGCGCGTCAATTCCGTCAGCCCCAATGTGCTGGTCGAAGCCATGGGCAGTTACGCGCCGTACTTCCGCGGCTTCAAGCCGGTTCCCGCAGCGGATGTAGCACTGGCGTACGCAAAAAGTGTCGAAGGGCTACAAACCGGACAGACGTATCACGTTGGCTAATCGCCCCTTGTGATGAGCGAGCAGGCTGAGTAACGTGGCGGCACTTGTCTGGAGACCGCCCCATGTCCGCTGCTCGTTCCGCCCTGATGTTCGCCTTGTTGCCCCTGTTTGCCGGCTGCCAGTTGATGCCCATGTCTTCCAATGACAGCAAGGTGTCGACCGCCGGCATGATCCGCATGCAGGGCACCCTCAGCGGTGACGGCGGCAAGCTGTTCTTTGCCCCGTGCAACGAACAGCGCCGCTATGCAGTGACCGACAAGGGCAACACCGGCGTCCTGCAGGAAGCCGCTTCGGTCGTGGACAAGAACGGCAAGGCGTTCGCCGATGTACGCGGCAACTTCGTCGCGAGCAAGGCACAGGGCAGTGACGGTCAGGCTGACATCTATCAGCTCTACCGCGTCGAGCGCCCGAGCGGTGCCTGCGAGGACCCCAACTTCAAGCGCCTGACGATTCATGCCAGCGGCAACGGTCCGAAATGGAACCTCAACGCCAGCGGCAAGGGTCTGGTGCTTGAGCGTGAAGGCCAAGAGCCGTTCGCCGTGCCGTACATGGAAGAGCAGATGCCCGAGGGCCGCTTCAACCTGATCACCGACGCCAACAACCAACACGTGGAACTCTACGTCGCGCCGCTGCGCTGTGTGGACCCGTCGAACGGTTCGGTGCAGCACCTGACCGCCGAGTTGCGGGTCAATGGCCAGGTTCAGCGCGGTTGCGCGTACTTCGGGGCGATGCGTAACGATTGAGGGTGTGGCGGATGTCGTCGCTCGGGCCACCGCTCCCTGCTCAATGTGGCTTATAATCGCGCGCTCTTGTAGTGCTGCCGGGCCGATCCTGCGGCCCGAAACCGGATCTTTCAATGTTACGAATCACCGAATTCAAACTGCCGCTGGACCACGCGGACGACGAACTGCGCCCTGCACTTCTGCAACGCCTGGCCATCGGCAGCGACGAGCTTCTGGATTTCACCCTGTTCAAGCGCAGCTACGATGCGCGCAAGAAATCCACCGAGCTGCAGTTCATTTACACCATCGACTTCCAGGTGCGCGACGAAGCCGCCCTGCTCCAGCGCCTGAGCCACGACAAACACATCGGCCCGGCGCCAGACGTCAGTTACAAAGTGGTCGGCCACGCCCCTGCCGATCTGAGCCAGCGTCCGTTGGTGGTCGGCTTCGGCCCGTGCGGGATTTTCGCCGGCCTGTTGCTGGCGCAGATGGGCTTCAAGCCAATCATCCTCGAACGCGGCACCGAAGTCCGTCAGCGCACCAAGGACACCTGGGGGCTGTGGCGCAAGAACGTGCTCAACCCGGAGTCCAACGTGCAGTTCGGCGAGGGCGGCGCGGGGACGTTCTCCGACGGCAAGCTCTACAGTCAGATCAAAGACCCGAAATTCATCGGTCGCAAAGTCTTGCACGAGTTCGTCAAAGCCGGCGCACCGGAAGAGATTCTCTACGTCAGCAAGCCGCACATCGGCACCTTCCGGTTGACCGGCGTCGTCGAGAACATGCGTCATCAGATCGAAGCGCTGGGTGGCGAAGTGCGTTTCCAGCAGCGGGTCACCGATGTGCTGATTGAAGACGGCCAGATGCAAGGCGTCGTGCTCGACAGCGGCGAGCGCATCGACTCGCGGCACGTCATTCTGGCACTGGGCCACAGCGCCCGGGACACCTTCCGCATGCTTCACGGCCGCGGCGTGTTCATGGAGGCCAAACCGTTTTCGGTCGGCTTCCGCATCGAACACCCACAGGGCTTGATCGACCGCGCGCGACTGGGCAAGTACGCCGGTCACCCGAAGCTGGGCGCTGCCGATTACAAGCTGGTGCACCACGCCAAGAACGGCCGTTCGGTGTACAGCTTCTGCATGTGCCCCGGCGGCACCGTGGTGGCGGCAACCTCTGAGCCCAACCGCGTGGTCACCAACGGCATGAGCCAGTACTCGCGTAACGAGCGCAACGCCAACTCCGGCATCGTCGTCGGCATTACGCCGGAGCAGGATTATCCGGGCAGCCCGCTGGCCGGCATCGAACTGCAGGAGCGACTGGAGTCCCACGCCTACATCATGGGCGGTGAAAACTACGAAGCCCCGGCGCAGTTGGTGGGCGATTTCATCGCAGGCAAAGCCTCAACGGCACTGGGCGGCGTCGAACCTTCCTACAAGCCGGGCGTCAAGCTGACCGACCTTGCCGACGCGTTACCCGCCTTCGCCATCGAAGCCATTCGTGAGGCGCTGCCGGCGTTCGAGAAACAGATCAGAGGGTTTTCGCAGCACGACGCCATCCTCACCGGCATCGAAACGCGCACTTCCTCGCCCCTGCGCATTACCCGTGGCGAAGACCTGCAGAGCCTGAACGTCAAAGGCCTGTTCCCGGCGGGCGAAGGCGCGGGCTATGCCGGCGGCATCCTGTCGGCCGGCGTCGACGGCATCCGCATCGCCGAAGCGTTGGCCCGAAATATCCTGGGCATCACTGAATAAGCCATTTGAAGGCATCGCCCTACAGCACTCGGAAACGAATCCATACGATTCGTGAGCGGTGTCTGTAGGGCGTTATTTTTGATTACAAATTCGGCTTCAGATCCTGTTTTCAGACACCAGAACGCGCGTTAGGGTGGCGCTCCTTTTCAGGCTGCCCTTGGAGCGTCACCTTGCCCGTACGCAATACATTCAGACGTTTCTTCCAGCTGGAAGCCGCCGGTGGCTTGCTGCTGATCGCCGCCGCGGCCCTCGCCCTGATCATCAACAACTCGCCCCTGTCCTGGCTGTATAACGGCCTGCTTGAAACGCCCGTCGCTGCCCAGGTCGGCGCGTTGAAAATTGCCAAGCCATTGCTGCTGTGGATCAACGACGGCCTGATGGCGTTGTTCTTCCTGCTGATCGGGCTGGAGGTCAAGCGCGAGGTCCTGCAAGGGCACCTCTCGCGGCCCTCGCAAATTGTCCTGCCGGGCGCGGCGGCCATCGGCGGCATGCTCATCCCTGCCCTGCTCTTCTGGGCGCTTAACTCAGACAATCCCGCCGCTCTGAGTGGCTGGGCGATTCCCATGGCCACCGACATCGCCTTCGCCCTCGGCGTCCTGGCGTTGCTCGGCAAACGGGTGCCGGTGTCGCTCAAGCTGTTTCTCATGACCCTGGCGATCATCGATGATCTGGGCGCGATCATTGTCATCGCGCTGTTCTACTCCGGCGAACTGTCCAGCCTGGCATTGGCGCTGGCAGCCGCGTCGATTGCCGGGCTGATCACCATGAACCGCCTGGGCGTGACCAAACTCGCGCCCTACTTGCTGATCGGCACCGTCTTGTGGGTCTGCGTGCTGAAGAGCGGCGTCCACGCCACGCTGGCCGGCGTTGTGCTGGCGTTCTGCATTCCGCTGCGGACGCCCAAAGACGTCGCCTCCCCCCTGCAGCAAGTCGAACACGCCCTGCATCCCTGGGTGGCGTATTTCATTCTGCCGCTGTTCGCGTTCGCCAACGCCGGCGTCCCTTTGGCCGGCGTGACACTGGACAGCTTCACCCATCCCGTACCACTCGGCATCGCAATGGGTCTGCTGCTGGGCAAAGTCATCGGTGTGTTTGGCCTGACGTGGCTGGCCATCAAGACGGGGCTCGCATCACTGCCGACCGGCGCAAACTGGGGGCAGGTGCTGGGGGTTTCGATGCTGTGCGGGATCGGCTTCACCATGAGCCTGTTTGTCGGCTCACTGGCGTTCGTGCCGGGGCAAAGCGAGTTTGCCGGGATGGATCGAATGGGGATTTTGACAGGGTCTGTTCTCGCCGCGCTGATCGGCTACGGCATCACCGCAATGGCCAGTCGCGGAACGCCCTCAGCAGCAATGAAATGAAATGAAACGCTGAAATGCAAAACGCCCCGAATCATCGGGGCGTTTTCGCAAGCGGACGTTTGTAGATTCCGCTTCAGGACATGCAGCGCGGTTTAGTGGCTGACGCGGCTGGTGCCGTTGACGGTCATGATGCGAACGCGCTCACCCACACGGAAGATCTCGTTTTCCTGAACTTCCTGCACATAAGCACGCATGGTGCCGTCGTCTTCACGCACGGTGATCTCGACGCCTTGAGCACGGGTCAGGCCGCCTTCCGCTGCCGAACCCAGCAGACCACCAGCGACTGCACCGATCACGGCCGTCACGATGCTGCCGCGACCGCCACCGATGGCGCTGCCACCCACGCCACCGACAATGGCACCGGCACCTGCGCCGATCGGGGTTTTGGTGCCTTCAATCTTCACCGGACGCAACGATTCGATCGTGCCCAGCCGTACGGTCTGCACCTGACGAGCTTCGTCGCGCGAGTACGAGTCGCCGGTGAGGCTTGAAGTACAGCCGCCCAGCGTCAGCGCCATGACGGTGAACGAAGCAACCAACAGAACAGACTTACGCATAACAGTTATCTCCAGAGGTACAGGTAGCCATTAGACTCTGCGACGCCAATCGATGTCACGGTCCTGTATCGATAATTTACGTTTATTCAGGCGTGATACAGCAACCCGCCGACGTCTACTTCAGTGGACGACGGCGCCGGAAATTGATTCAAAGAAAAGTGTGACAGAGACCCTGGAACTGACAGCCCGGTAGTCCGAAGACCCGCACTCAGGGCGCGAGGCGCTCGCGCTGCCACTCATCTTCCAGCAGACGATAGTTCAGACGGTCATGCAGACGGCTTGGACGCCCCTGCCAGAATTCGATGCGATCCGGCACCAGACGATAGCCGCCCCAGTGATCGGGACAGTCAGGCTGGGTGTCCATGAAACGCGCCTCAGTGGCTTTGAGCAAGCCTTCGAGTTGTTCACGGTCGGCGATCACCCGGCTTTGCGGAGATGCCCAGGCACCCAGGCGGCTGCCGAGTGGGCGTACCTGAAAATAGGCGTCGGATTCTTCGTGGCTGACCCTGGACACGCGGCCTTCGATGCGCACCTGACGTTCCAGCGAGGGCCAGAAAAACGTCATGGCGGCAAAAGGACGGGCGCTCAGCTGCTGGCCTTTGGCGCTCTCGTAGTTGGAAAAAAACGTGAAACCCTGAGCGTCCAGGCCTTTGAGCAGCAGGACCCGGCAGTGGGGGCGACCGTCGGCGTCGACGGTCGCCAGCGTCATGGCGTTGGCCTCGACCGGCGCTTGCTCGGTTTCGACCGCTTCGTTGAACCAGCGATGGAACAGTGCAAAGGGCTCTCCCGGAGCCTGGGCTTCGGTCAACCCTTCGCGAGCATAGTTGCGACGCATATCGGCCAGACGCTGGCTCATCACTGCCTTCCTTAATCGAGATTCGTAAACAGAATCCCGATCTTAACCTCAGTTGCTGGCTTGAGCATCCGGCGCAGGTTTTTTGGCCGCTGCCTTCGCAGGCGCTGCCTTGGCTTTCACCGGCGCTGCTTTCTTCACAGGTGCTTTCTTGGCCGCAGGCGCTTTGGCGGCGGAAGCCTTGGTAGCAACGGCTTTCTTGGCCGGTGCAGCGGATTTGGCAGGCGCAGCAGCCTTGGTCGGCGCAACAACCGGGGCCGGGGCCGGCGCGTTGGCAGTTTGCACCGCCAGCAGGGTCGGCGCTGGCGGCAGGTTGTACTTGGCCATCTCGGCAACCATGGTGTCCTGCGGCGTCATTATGATTTCCACACGACGGTTGAGTGCCCGACCCGGCGCGCTGTCACCGGCCGCACGGGGCATGTCGGCGCCCATGCCACGCAGGTTCAGACGGTTACGCTGCAGGCCGCTGAGGCGGAAGATCGCCGCAACCGACTGGGCGCGCTGCTGGCTGATTTTGAGATCGTTATCGCTGGCGACGTCGCTGTGGCCCAACACCAGAACGGCGGCGCGCTGGTCGACTTCAACGATCTTGGCCATGCGGCTGATCGGGCCGAGGTTGGTCGGCAGGAGCATTTCCGGACGCTTCGGGTTGAAGGTGCTGTCGACCGGCGCGGTGACCACGAGGATGTCGTCACGGCGCTCGAGCTGGAACTGGCTGTCCTTGATCGCTTCGCGAATTTTTGGCTCGTTCAGATCCAGCCAGGCCTGGGTCACCTTCGGGTCGACTTTGGGAACAGCCGGCGCGGCGTCTTTTTTGGCGTCGGTTGCGCCGAACGGCCACCACCACTTGTTGGCGTCGCCGGCCTGGGCAACCGCCGGCGCAGCAGCCGGTTGAGTAGCGGCTACTTCTGGCTTCTTCTCAGTTTCGCCGTGGTCAGAACCAAACGGCCAGTACCAACGTGTACCGGTCTCGGCCTGGGCCTTTGCCACTTGGGCAGCCGCCGGGCCTGGCGCTGGGGCAGCGGGCGCTGCATCGGCGCCCTTGCCCGAACCGAACGACCACCAGTGGTCATTGCTGGCCGACTGATCCTGAGGGGTTTGCGCACAGCCGGTGACGGCGAGGCAGATGGCGAATGCGAGGCTTTTGTTAGCTGACATGGGTGACCCACATGAATAATTGATCAGAAAATGAACGAAGCAGCGCTCATATAACACGCATAAAGACCGTTTTGGAAAAAGAAACCGCCCTACGGTTCGGTTATCCAGATTTAACTGACAGTCGGTAGAACAAGCACTTAACGGCGATAGTTATTGCAAACACTCACCAAGCACGCGCACCAGACCCTGAGCACGCGGATCCATCAGCACGTAAGGGCCGAGGGTGTTGGTCACGAACCCAAACGCCACATCGCGCTCCGGGTCGGCGAAGCCAACCGAGCCGCCTGCGCCGGGATGGCCAAATGACTTGGCACTCAGCCCGAAGGTCGCGTTAGGCACCGCGGGTTGATCGAGCATGCAACCCAGACCGAAGCGGGTCTGGGTCAGCAGCGTCTTGTCCTGACCGATGCTGTGCTCCCGCGTCAGCTCGTTGAGCAAGTCGCCGTCCAGCAGGCTGCCATCCAGCAAGCCGCTGTAGAAGCCGGCCAGACTGCGTGCGTTGCCATGGCCATTGGCGGCAGGTTGCTGCATGCGCCGCCATTCCGGCTTGTTGGTGCTGGTCATGATCGACGGCGGGTTGGTGAACGCCCTCGCCGTCATGGACGCAGGTTCGCGCATCGTGGTCTGCAGCAGTCGCTGCGCGGCCTCATCACCGGCATTGCCCTTGCCTCTGGCAATGTGAGCGACGCGGTGAAACTCCTCGTCGGCAAGACCGACGTGGAAGTCCAGGCCCAGCGGACGTGAAATACGCGCAGCGATGGACTCACCCGGCCCGCGGCCGTCGGCGCGACGAATCATCTCGCCCACCAGCCAGCCGTAAGTGATCGCGGCATACCCATGGCCCTGCCCCGGTGTCCACCAGGGTTCCTCGGCAGCCAATACGCGGGTCATGGCCTGCCAGTCGTAAAGCGCTTCGGCCGGCAATATTTCACGAATCGCCGGGAGCCCGGCCTGATGACAGAGCAACTGGCGCAGCGTGACGGACTGTTTGCCGTTGGCCGCAAACTCGGGCCAGAGACGGGCGACAGGCTCATCCAGATTCAGCTTGCCCTCGCCCACCAACTGCAAGGCCGTGACCGCCGTAAAGGTCTTGGTGCAGGAGAAGAGATTGGCAATGGTGTCGCTGTGCCAGACTTCGCTGCCATCCTTGTCTGCCGTGCCCGCCCACAGATCCAGCACCGTCTCGCCGCCGATCTGCACGCACAGCGCTGCGCCACGCTCCTGCGGGTCGTCGAACAGCGCGGCGAACGCCTCGCGCACGGCCTCAAACTGAAGCTCGAAATGGCCTTGAATCTGCACGGTTTGGCTCTCCGGTCGGGCTGCAAAAATGGCGAACATTGTTCCAGCGATTGAACGCTTTGGGAACCGCCCGGTTAAGGACGTTTGCCGATCACATCCACGACCTGTCCATTGGCCTTGCGCACCGCGTCGACGAAGCCCTGGTACGGCACGTCGGTGATGCCCACCAGCCCGAGATGGCCGTTTTCGCCATCGAGCAAGCGGCCGGTGACAGGCTGATCCAGATACTGGAACCAGTGCACGCCGACAATAGAAGGCTCGGCCAGGGCGCTCTTCAGGAAATTAGCGTACGCCGGGCCGCGATCTTCCTCACGGGGCACTTCGAGCACCCCGCCCCAGAACGGCCCGCGATCACGGGAGCCAAAGTGAAACTCGGTGACCATCACAGGCTTGTCGAGCACGCGCAGTTTCGCGAAGTCCACGCCGTCCTGGGGTTTGAGGGTGTAGACGTTGAAGCTCAGCACGTCGCAGAACTTGGCGCAGGCTTCAACCGCTTCGGGACTGGTGACGCCAAAGCGGCCGCCAAGCAGCAGATGGTTCGGCGCATGCCACTTGAGCGCGTCGGAAATGGTTTTGAAATAGGTCTCGGCGAACACGCGCTGGAAATACCGGAAGTCGTTTTCGATCTCCGGGTGCTCTGCGCTGGGCAGCGGCGGCTCGAAACCCGGGTCTTCCATCAACTCCCACGCGGCAAGATGGATGCCCCACGCCTTGGACAGCCCTTCTTCGTTGCGGTACTTGTCGCGCAACTGCTTGAGAAACGCGCGCTTGGCTGGCACATCGGTGGTCAACTTCAGCGTGCCGTAGGCCAATGCGTAGCGATCCTTCGGATCGTTGCCCGGCGCCGCCCAGGCCAATTCGTTATCCGCGAAGTAACCGATCAGGTACGGATCATCTCGATGGTCGCGTGCAGCGATGGCAACGGCCCGTTCGGTGGCCATGGCAAAGCGCGGATCGAACGGGTCAGGCATGCCGCCCCACCAATCCAGACCGGTGCTGATACTCACGTAATCGCCCACGATGGACAGCGGCAGCGTGTAGGGCTCGCGGTCTTTTTTGCTGCTTTCCAGGTTCTGCAGCGACGAATCGCTCCAGTTGCCAACGGTGTTGAAGCCCCAGGCCTGCAAGCGTTGCAGGGTGTGATCAACCCAGCGTTTGCTGTCCACGATCACCGGTTTGCATTCAATGGCAGGCGCAGGCGTAGCGGGCTTTTCCGGCTGAGACGCCGGCGCGCTCTGCTCGGCAGAGCTGTCGCCAGTGGATACGATCTTTGCAGGAGTGGCAGCCGGGCTTTCGTCTTCGTCGTCAGCCGGCTCGACCGGCTTTGAGACTTCCACGCACTTCGGCACGCCGTAGGTGCGCTGCAGGTTGGCGCCATAGAAATCGAACCAGCGGCCCTGATCGAATTGGCGGTTGCGGTTGGCGCCCGTCTCGCGGTTGTCATCGCCCTTGCCGTAGAACACGGCGAGCGGATCGTCGCTGCCGGGCAGGCCGGTGAACATGGCTTCGCGGCCTTCGACGTAGGTCTGGCTGTCGTCAGCGGAGACGGCGTTTACCCCCAGCGAGTAGAACGGATGGCCTTCCGGCGTCACCAGATACCAGCGATCGTCGCGCTTCTCGGTGCGGAAAAAGCCCTTGGCTTCGAAGGACGGGCCGCTGAGCAAACCACCGTATTTGTCGTGGGCCGGACGGTCTTTCAGCCAGGTTTGCAGCTGTTGCTGCTCCTTGGCCGCCAGCGCCTTGAGCTGATCGTCGCTGGTGACCTTCTCCGGCCACTTGCCCCGGGCGAACTGACCGTAGCCGTCGACCAGGTTGCTGTAGGCCGCGGTTTGCAGCGCGTCGCCCTCTTGCACGCCGAACTTCTCGATCAAGACGGACTGGGCAACGTTGGGTTGAGACAGCGACACCGTGACGGATGAAACTTCAGAGCTGTCCAGCTCACCTTCGGTGTTGGCCAGCAACACGCGCTGCCCTTCGTACATCCACGGCATCGGTGGGCCGGCGCGCATGCCTTGGGTCATCGGCGAACTGGCCTTGAGCGGCAGCACCAGGGTTTGCGCCGGGCCGGCCGGCAGGTCAATGCGGCTGGTGAGGATTTTGCCGTCGCGGCTTTCGATCTGCACGTACACCGTCAACGCCCAATCCATCGCGCTTTGCAGGCGCAAGGTCATGGCGCTGTCGTGGCTCCAGTCCCAGACGCCGGTCTGCGGGGTCAGTTGCAGGCTGGGTTTTGCGACCGGGTTGAATACCACCCGGCGCAGCACTTCGCCTTCGGCGGTCTGTTCGGCGTTCGCCTGGGGAAACCCGGCATCCTGGGTCGTGACCTTCACCACGTCGGCGGGCCGCACGAAATTGAACAGCGTCTGCTGCACGTCAGGCGCGGCGTGGGCCATGCCGGCGCACAGCGTGGCAATGATGGCGGACAGTGAACGGCGAATCATGTGATCTGAAGCTCCTTGATCATCTGAAGCCCGGAGCACGACAGAGGTCGCGCGCATCCGGGCGGACCGAGTTAAGACCCGGTCAACCGTGGTGCAATTGCATCACGGGGTCAGGAAATTTCGCGCCGGAATGGCGGCAGTGCGTTGAGGATGGCTTTGCCGTAGCGTTGGGTCACGACCCGGCGATCCAGCAGCGTGATGATGCCGCGGTCCTGTTCAGTGCGCAGCAGACGACCGCAGGCCTGGATCAGCCGCAACGAAGCGTCGGGAACGGCGATTTCCATGAACGGATTGCCGCCTCGCGCTTCGATCCACTCCGCCAGTGCGGCTTCGACCGGATCATCCGGCACGGCGAAGGGAATTTTGGCGATGACGACGTGCTCACAGTAAGCGCCCGGAAGGTCGACCCCTTCAGCGAAGCTGGCCAGCCCGAACAGGACGCTTTCATCGCCACCGTCGACCCGCGCCTTGTGCTTGTTGAGGGTTTCCTGCTTCGACAGATTGCCTTGAATGAACACCCGCTTGCGCCAGTCCCGCTCCAGCCCGTCGAACACTTCCTGCATCTGTTTGCGCGACGAGAACAGCACCAGCGTGCCTTTGGAGCCTTCGACCAGATTCGGCAGTTCACGGATGATGGCCGCCGTGTGTTCGGCCGCGTTGCGGGGGTCGGCCTTAAGGTCCGGCACGCGCAACACGCCGGCGTCGGCATGGTGAAACGGACTCGGCACCACGGCGGTGACCGCGTCTTTCGGCAGGCCGGCGCGCATGCGGAAACGGTCGAACTTGCCCAACGCGGTCAGCGTGGCCGAGGTCACCAGCGCGCCGTAGGCGACGTTCCACAGGTTGCGGCGCAACATTTCGGCGGCGAGGATCGGGCTGGCGTTGACCTCGATGTCGAACAGCGAACCGCTGTCGGCGAGGGTCAGCCAGCGCGCCATGGGCGGGCTGTTTTCCGGGTCTTCAGCGGTGAAGGCGGTCCACAACTCCCAGTTGCCGTGGGCACGGGCCAGCAAGCTGCCGAACAGCGGGTACCACTCTTCCGCCTGATGGCTGGCGATGCCGATGTTGACCTCGCCGTCCATGCCTTCTTTAAGCAGCTCGGTCAGGCGCGTGAACAGGTCGTCGAGCCGGGCGAAGCCTTTTTTCAGCTCGATGCCCATCTCGCGCATGTGTTCGGGGACCACACCGCCGACGAAGCGATGGCGCGGACGCTCGCGGCCTTCCATGTCTTCGCCTTGCTTGAAGTCGGCCAGTTGCTCGCAGGCGGTGAACATGAATTGCTGCTGGGTCTTGATCTCGCGGGCCAGCTCCGGCACCTGCTCGATCAGCTTGCCCAGATCCCCCGGCAGCGGGTGCTGGGCGAGCAATTTGGTGAGGTTCTTGGCGGTTTGCTCCAGCCAGTCAGCGGTGGAGCGCAGGCGACTGAAATGGGCGAAGTGGCCGATGGCCTTGTCTGGCAGGTGATGGCCTTCGTCGAACACATACAGGGTGTCGCGGGGATCGGGCAGGACCGCACCGCCGCCCAGCGCCAGGTCAGCGAGGACCATGTCGTGGTTGGTGACAATGACGTCGACTTTGCCCATGCCCTCGCGGGCTTTGTAAAAAGCGCACTGCTGGAAATTCGGGCAATGGCGGTTGGTGCACTGGCTGTGATCGGTGGTCAGGCGCGCCCAGTCCTGGTCGGCCAGTTCCTGGGGCCAGCTGTCGCGATCGCCGTCCCATTTGTTGCCGGCGAGCTTTTCGATCATGGTGGTGAAGAGCTTCTGGCTGGCCTCATCCACTTCGATCTTGAAGCCTTCTTCTTCGAACAGCTGCGCGGTCGCACTCTGTGCGTCGCCTTCCTGCAGCAGCATGTCGAGCTTGGACAGGCACATGTAGCGGCCACGGCCCTTGGCCAGCGCGAACGTGAAGTTCAAGCCACTGTTGCGCATCAGGTCGGGCAGGTCTTTGTAGACGATCTGCTCCTGCAGCGCGACGGTTGCGGTGGCGATGACAAGGCGCTTGCCAGCAGCCTTAGCAGTAGGGATGGCCGCGATGGCGTAGGCGACGGTTTTGCCGGTGCCCGTGCCCGCCTCGACCGCCACCACGGCGGGATCACCCGAACGGCGGCCTTCTTCGTCGGTATCGACATCGCCCAGCACCTTCGCCACTTCAGCGATCATCAGGCGCTGGCCGTAACGAGGCTTGAGGCTCTTGGCTTCGAGGAAACGCGAGTAGGCGCCCTGAATCTGGGATTTGAGTTCGGTGCTGATCATGGGCTGGGTCGTTGGCTCGGCGTCACGGGTGCTGAATGAAAACACGAAAACCGCTGGATATATCTTCAGTAGTCGCAGCGGGCGGCTATCATACCGCGCTAATTCTTTCTGCGCAGATCGGAGTTCTCGATGTCACCTGTAGCCTTTGTCTACGCCTTGCACGTGCTGGCAGCGATTGTGTGGGTAGGAGGCATGTTTTTCGCCTGGATGATTCTTCGACCGGCGGTCATCGCCGCCCTTGAGGGCCCGGCCCGGTTGAAGCTGTGGCTGCAGGTGCTGCCGCGATTCTTCATCTGGGTGTGGTGCGCGGTGATCATGCTGCCGGTGACCGGCATCGGCATGATCAACGTCAACTTCAGCGGCTTTCAGACCGCGCCCCGCTATGTGCAGGTGATGATGGGTCTGTATGTGGTGATGGTGGCGTTGTTTCTGCGGGTTTCGACGCTGAACCTGCCGCAGTTGCGCAAGGCTGTGCTCGCCGAGCAATGGGCGAATGGCGAGGCCGCGATGGGGGGCATTCGGCGTCTGGTGGGGATCAATCTGGTGTTGGGGGTGGCCGTCGTGGCGATCGCTGCGATTCGGCCGATGTTTTGAGAGGCGGGGAAGAGTTGCTCGCGAAAAGGCGCTTCACCCGCTGGATATCCGGCGGTTTAGAGACCGTCTTCGTGAGCAAGCTCACTCCCACATGAACCGCATGGAGTGCGAAGAATCGCGCTTATAAGTTGCGAACCACGATGGCGCCCGCCGGCCCTACTGCACCGGACTGACCCTTGTCGCCGGTCTTGCCGGACTTGGCGCCGTCAGCGCGATAGACCACGCAGCCTTTGGACGCGCCGCCTTTGCCGCCGCGACCGCCGTCGCCGCCGATGCCACCGGCACCGCCCTGTACGTTGACCTTGATGCGGTCATTGCCAAAGGTCGCTGGCAGCTCTAGACGAACGAGCGCACCCGGCGCGCCGTCACGGCCATTGCCGCCATTGTCGCCGTCGATCCCCCGACTGGCGGAACCCCATGTGCAACCCGGATCGATGCCGTTGCCGCCGTCAAGGCCGACGTAACCGGGCGAGCCCGCGCCGCCGCGTGCGTCGACGAAGAGCTCGTCAGCGTTGAGTTGTTCGATCCGCAGGTTGAGGTTGCGGCCTGGGGTCGGCGCTTTTTCGAAGGTGCCCGGGGCGCCCCGCGCCGTGATTTCGGCGCCGCTGCCGAGGTCGGCCTGTTTGACCTGCAGGCTGAACGCCTCGCCACTCGGGACGATGGCGATGCGGGATTCATGGCCCATGATGAGTTGGCCGACTTTGACTTCGGTCAGGCCGGCCGGGATCAGCAGGGTGCCGTAGTCGGCGACTTCGAGCCGGTCCAGTTGCAACACGCTGGTTTTGGTGGGCAGGCGCATAAGCGAGTGGGTTTCGACGGAGAGGGTCTGGGCCATGATCCAGGGGCTGGTCAGGGCGGACAGCAGGCCTGCCGTCATCAGCATCGCGTTACGCATGGTGTACCTCCGCCAGTGGGCGTTTGAATGTGTTCAGGTGGAATAGGCCGAAGAGCAAGATCTGGAGGCGATCGCGCCAGGGATGGGGGCGACCGCGCAGGCTGGCGTTGTAGCTGATCAGTTCGATGATGTGGGTGAGCAGCAACAGGCCGCCAGCCAGTTTGAACAACAGGTCGAAGGGGTGTGGCATGGCGATGGTGAGGCTGGTGATTATCAATAGCCAGAATGCTGTTGTCAGTACTTTCCCTGTTCCCCAAATCACACTCATGTGGTGCCTCTGCTGTTTTTGGTTTTGTGCGGTGAAAACGGTTTGCGCACAGTACGGTGAGGCGGGGGACTATGCCAGAGGCAGGTTTCAAAAGTTGCTCGCGTTCAGCCTGCACCCAAGTCGCGTTCTGCGGTGTTTGAACCTTTTGCGCACGAAGATCAACGGCAACCGCAACGGCAACTTTTTGCGTATGAAGATCAAAAGCGTTAAAGCAGATCAAGGGCTTCCCGGCTGAAGCCGGTCCCACTGAATGCACGCGCGGCTGTTAGTGGGACCGGCTTTAGCCGGGAAGGGGCCGGTCTGGACAATGTTTTTTTGAACATGAAACCGAATTCAAGAAATAGAAAAGCCCCGGCTTTCAAACCGGGGCTTCCTTTGAAGCATCAACCTTGTCTCAACGGTTGATTTTGATCTCGACGCGGCGGTTCAGCGCTCGGCCGTCGGCGGTTTTGTTGTCGGCAACAGGGCGCGCTTCGCCGTCACCTTCAACGGACACGAACGAGGCGCGCGGGATGCCGGCGCTGACGAGGTAGTCGGTCACAGATTGCGCACGTTTTTGCGACAGTTTCTGGTTGTAGGCATCGCTGCCCACGCTGTCGGTGTGGCCGCTGACGTGGAGTTGCACGTTCGGGGCTTCGGTTTTGAGTTTGGTGGCGACCATGTCCAACTGCTGTTTGTCGCCCGGTGTCAGCGTGGCCTTGTTGAACTCGAAGTGCACGTCACGGATGGTGATGATTTCTTCTTTCGGCAGCACCACCGGAGCAGCAACTGGCTCAGGCGCAGGTGTCACGATCGGGCAACCAGTCGCATCGACCGGGGTGCCTTTCGGCGTGTTCGGGCATTTGTCCTTGCTGTTAAGGACGCCGTCGCCATCATCATCACCATCCCCGTGGGCCCAGCAATACGCGCCGGCCATCACGCCCACCGCACCACCGAAGCCTGCCGCGACCGAGGCGGTCTGGAAGGCGCCGATCGCCGCGCCAGTCAGCGCGCCACCGGCCGCACACAGAGGCCAATCGGTCTTTTGCAGGCCCGCACACCCCGTCAATACACTGGTAACCAAAATCAGAGGTAACGCTGTCCGAATCATGCTCATACAGTTCTTCTCCTTTGGTATCGGCTAAAACCGACTGAAATGCAGTAAAGACGCGTGTGGGGCCGTTCGCCACCCCAATTTCAGGGGTTTACGGGATTTCACCGCACAATTCGGACTCTTCTCTGGGGAATAGCCTTTTGCCTTCACTCCGTACGCTTTGTCATATTGCGAAATGAAAAAGTTCAAGCACTAGGCCATCGAAGTTCAGCGCGCTACCCTTCCCCGCCTGACAGAGGAACTCCAATGACTGACCGCTTCTCCAGCCGCACGCCGCAACAGGCCCTCGCCGCCCTGCTCGACCTCTATGCGCCGAAGCGTTTGCTGCTGGTGGGCGCCGAGGAATTTCCGGCGTTGCAGGCTTTTCGCGAAGCGCATCCGCACACCGAACTGGCCCAGGCGGCACCGGGCCATTTGCCCGCCGATCTGGCCGGACAGCGTTTTGATCTGGCGCTGGTGGTGGACTGTCTGGAGCACATACCCAAGCGTGCAGGGCTGGAGTTGCTGGGCGGGATCCGCAACCTCAATGCCAGCCGGATCGCCGTGCTGGCGGACCTGGATGCCTGTGGCTGGCAATCCACTGATTTCTACTCGCTGGCACTCCAGGCCAGTGAACGGTTTTCCCGGGATGAACAAGTGCTCACGCTGTTCACCTACGATCTGCGGGAATACAAACAGGTGCCGGACTGGCTGAACGCGAAGTTCTGGGCCAATCCGGAGAATTACGGCAAGTACTGGTGGTGAGAGACGCATCATGAGCAGCGCAATATGCCCCTGCGGCAGCGGCAATCTTCTCGACGGCTGCTGCGGTCGCTATCACGCCGGTCAGCCCGCGCCGTGCGCCGAAGCGCTGATGCGTTCGCGCTACAGCGCTTATGTGCTGGGATTGGTGGACTATCTGTTGGACACCACATTGCCGGCGCAGCAGCCCGGCCTGAACCGAGATGCCATTAGCCAGTGGAGCGCCCAGAGCACCTGGCTGGGCCTTGAGGTGGAAGGCGCCGAGTTGATCGGCGGCCAGCCAGAGCACGCGTTCGTGACCTTTAGCGCCCGCTGGCACGATGCCGACGGCGAGCATTGTCATCGCGAGCGCTCGGCGTTCGTGCAGCATGAGGGGCGCTGGTATTTCATCGACCCGACGGTCTCGCTCAAAGCCGGTCGTAACGACGCCTGCCCCTGCGGCAGCCGGCAAAAATTCAAGAAGTGCTGTTCGGCTTATCTCGCCTGACCTGTCAGCGGCAACGCCAGTAACCTCTGTGACAGGCAGTCCTCAGGCCAGGCGGATGTGGGAAACGTCCGGCACCAGCACGTGCTCAGCCGGCCTGTCCTGACCCAGATCAGCGCCCGCCGGAGCCAGGCTCAAGCCAGACAGGTCCAACTGCGGCGCACGCGTCGGCATTCTCGGGTCCTGCACGTCCTCGCCCGGCTCAGAGAGCGTGTAGTCAGGCGCCTCAACGTCCACAAACGCAGCCATGTAAACATCACGCGGCTTGACACTGGCTTTGCGCGTCGGCGTGGCGTCGTTGCGCGGAGCCGTCAGACTTGAGGGCTTGCGCGTCCAGCTCGGCTCGTCCGGCGGCGGCGCCAGTTCGACCTCTTCCACTTCAACCTGGGCGGGCGCATCTGCAACAGGGGCCTCCACGACGAGCGCCATGGGCACGACCTGGGCCATGGCTCCGGCACGTTCGAGGGTCGAGCGGTACTTTTCGGCCGCCGTCTCATCGAGGTTATTTTTCAGGACCAGCCGACGGCCGGAGAACAGCAACGCGATGCGCTGAGCGTCCGCCTGAAACAGCTTCGCCAGGTTGGCCTTGACCAGATCCGGCTGCGCGCCGGGCACCAGTTGGCCGGAAAACACGATTTCGTAGAGCTTCATGGTCAATACTCCTTCGACACATGGCGCGAGTATGGCGCAGGCTGTGGAGAACGGCGAGTCACGTGCAGTGGCGGTCAGACCGGGCCTATCAGACCGGACACAAAGGGAGCGACCCATGATGTTTGCAGCACACGTCCTCAGAATCGCAGGCCTCTTCGCGCTCCTGGCGCTGTCGGGCTGCTCGACCTGGATAACCGGCGGCTTCGAAGATCCCGACGTCAAGCTGCTGAAGGTCGAGGTGGTCAAGGCCAAGTTGCTGCGTCAGGACTTCAAGCTGCGCTTTCGGGTCGACAACCCCAACGACTCCAGCCTGCTGGTCCGCGGCCTGCGCTACAAGATCCTGCTCAACGACATGTTGCTCAGCGAAGGCGTCTACAGCGACTGGTTCATCGTCAAAGCCAACAGCCACAAAAACTTCTCCGTGCCGATCCGCACCAATCTGTGGGAGCACCTCAAGGACATCTCCAAGGTGCTCGGCAAAGCCAATCAGCCAGTGCATTACCGCTTGGAAGGCAAGCTCAAGACCGGATTTTTATTCGGACACAGCGTGCGCATCGGGCGCAATGGCGACATAATCCCCGGCGATTTGATTCCGGAGTAACCCCATGAACCAGCAAGCCCACGTGCACGGTCCCGATTGTGACCACGATCACGACCATCACGACCATCACGATCACCATCATGACCACGGCCACGTGCACGGCCCGCATTGCGGCCACGCCCCTCAAGAGCCAGTACGCAACACACTCAAGGATGTCGGCCGCAACGACCCTTGCCCCTGCGGCAGCGAGAAAAAATTCAAGAAGTGCCACGGCGCGTAACGCACCTCGCTCCTTCCACGGCCTGAATCTTCAGGCCGTTTTCATTTGTGCGGTGGACGTTTGAAGGCGTAAAACAGGTGCAGCCTTAATGGCAGTCGTGATGACGTCACCTGGAGCGCGCAATGATCGATCTGCACTACTGGACCACCCCCAACGGCCACAAAGTCTCGATTTTCCTCGAAGAAGCGGGCCTGCCGTACACCATTTTCCCGGTCAATATCGGCGCGAACGAGCAGTTCGAATCCGATTTTCTGAAGATTTCCCCCAACAACAAAATTCCAGCCATCGTCGACCACCAGCCTGCTGACGGCGGCGAACCGCTGAGCCTGTTCGAGTCCGGCGCGATCCTGCTGTACCTGGCCGAGAAAACCGGCCGGTTCATTGCAACGGACCTGCGCGGCCGGCAGGAAACCCTGCAATGGCTGTTCTGGCAAATGGGCGGCTTGGGCCCGATGGCCGGTCAGAACCACCACTTCAATCGGTTCGCCAAAGAGAAGATCCCCTACGCGATCAAGCGCTACGTCGACGAAACCGCGCGCTTGTACGGCGTGTTGAACGAGCGTCTGGCTGATCGCACGTTTGTTGCGGGCGAGGACTACGGCATCGCAGACATGGCGATCTACCCGTGGATCGTGCCGCACACGTTCCAGGAGCAGAACCTGGATGACTTCCCGCACCTGAAGCGCTGGTTTGACGCGGTGGCCAATCGCGATGCGGTGAAGCGGGCCTACGCACTGGTGGACAAGATCAATCCGCCGAAGCCGTAATCTTAGGGTCGACAGGGTTCAGGGGGACGCGCTGATGTCCCCTCTGAAACCCGAAAATAAACTCCCTCCCCCGGCTTGCGTGACGCCCGCCTGCTCTCTAACGTAGCGCCTTTTCTACGTCCACCCCCGCAGGAGCTCCACCATGGCCTCGCCAGCCCTTTCAACTTTGAAGACGCGCATGAGCGCGGCCGCTGCCATGATTGGACTTTTGAGCCTGGCCGGTTGCCAGCTGGGCGGTGAAGACCGCGACAGCCTGCCGCCTGCCAGCGGGGTGTTTGCCATTAAAGGGCTGGCGCAGAACGTTTCCATTCGCCGCAACAATCTGGGCATGCCGCTGATAGAAAGCAGCACGTTCCATGACGCGCTGTTTACCCTCGGCTATGTCCACGCCAGCGATCGCATTACGCAAATGATGCAAATGCGCCTGCTCGCCCAGGGCCGGCTGTCGGAAATCGCGGGGCCGGGCGCCCTCGATCTGGACCGCATGATGCGCGCCGCCAACCTCAAACAGACCGCTGGCCAGTTGTATGCCGCTTCGTCGCCGCGCCTGAAACGCTTCTTCGAGGTATACGCGCGCGGGGTCAACGCTTACCTGTTCCGCTACCGCGACAAACTGCCGGCTGACCTCGCCGATTCGGGCTACAAGCCTGAATACTGGAAGCCCGAAGACTCGGCGCTGATCTTCAGCCTGCTCAACTTCAGCCTGTCGGTTAACCTGCAGGAGGAGATCTCCTCGCTGGTGCTGGCGCAGAAAGTCGGCGCGGACAAGCTGGCCTGGCTGCTGCCGACCTACCCCGACGAAGCGTTGCCCTTCGCTGAAGCCGACAAGCTCAAAGGCCTGAATCTGGGCAGCCAACTGCCGGGGCTGAGCGATCTGGACAAAGCGGCGCTGCAGCTTTCGGACCTCAACCTGCTGGGCGTTTCGGCGTCGAACAACTGGGTGATCTCGCCTCAGCGCGCCCGCGCCGGCAAGAGCCTGCTGGCCACCGACAGCCAGTTGGCGCCGACCCTGCCGTCGATGTGGAATTTCGTGCAGATCCGCTCGCCGAAATACCAGGCCGCGGGCGCGACCGTTGCGGGCTTGCCGCTGGTCTTGTCCGGTTTCAACGGCAAACTCGCCTGGGGCATGGGCCCGGCGATGGGTGACAACCAGGACCTGTTTCTGGAGAAGCTCAAGCGCGAAAACAATCGCCTGATGGTCATGGCCGACGGCAAATGGGTGGCGGCAGGCGCCCATGAAGAAACCTACTTCGTCAAAGGCCAGAGCCCGGTGCGCGAGCCCGCCTACGAAACCCGTCATGGCGCACTGCTCAACGCAAGCTCTGCGCAACTGGCCAGCGGCCTGGGCATCGCCCTGCAGACGCCGGACGCCAAAGACGACAAAACCCTCGATGCCCTCTTCGATCTGACCCGCGCGCCTAACGTACAGCGCGCCTTCGACACCACCCGGGAAATCCGCGCCATCACCCTGAACATGGTGTTCGCCGATGCGTCGAACACCGGCTGGCAGGTAACCGGCAAATACCCGAACCGGCGCGACGGGCTCGGCCTGATTCCGTCGCCGGGCTGGGACGGTCGGTTCGACTGGGACGGCTACGCCGACGCGATGCTGCATCCGTACGATCAGGATTCGCAACAAGGCTGGATCGCCACCGCCAACCAGCGCACCGTGCCAAAAGGCTACGGCATGCAGCTGTCCAATTCCTGGGACTACCCGGAGCGCGCCGAACGCATCGCCGAACTGGCCAATGCCGGCAAGCAGGACACCCGCAGCACCGTCGCCATGCAATACGACCAGACCACGACCTTCGCCGCCAAGCTGAAGAAAATGTTCTCCGAGCCCGGCATGTCGGCGCCGCTGAAACAGGCCATCGACGCCCTGCCCGCGCCAGAGCGCGACAAAGCCCGCGAAGCGTTGACCCGCCTGATGGCGTTCGACGGCAGACTGTCACCGGGTTCGGCTGATGCAGCGATTTACGAATTGTTCCTGCAAGAAAGCGCCCGCCAGACCTTCCTCGACGAACTCGGCCCGGAAACCAGCCCTGCCTGGAAAGCGCTGGTGCAAAGCGCGGACTTGTCCTACTCGCCCCAGGCCGATCACCTGCTGGGCCGCGAAGACAGTCCGTATTGGGACGACGTGAAAACGCCGCAAAAAGAAGACAAACCGGCGATCCTCGCCCGCAGCCTGGCCGCCGCCATCACCGTCGGGGAAAGCCAACTGGGCGCCGATCACAAAGCCTGGCAGTGGGGCAAGTTGCACCAGACCACCTGGACCGCCCAGAGCGCCCAACTCAGCGCTGCGCTGGGCGGCAGCAAGGCAAGCGTGACCAAAGGCCCGATCGCCACCGGCGGCGACCACACCACACTCAACGCCTCAGGCTTCCACTGGGGCCAGGACTTCAACGCCGCCGTCGTCCCGGCGATGCGCATCATCGTCGACTTCGCCCAACAAGAACCGATGATGGCGCAAAACGCCGCGGGCCAATCCGGCAACCCCGCGAGCCCGTACAACGCCAACGGCATCGACCCCTGGATGAAAGGCCTGTACATGTCCGTGCCAATGCAACCGGAAAACTTCGAAAAAGCCTACGGCAAACAGCGCCTGACACTGACGCCCGGGAAGTAAACGGTCGAGCGATCCGGGATGACGCGGAGCGTCTCGGGACGCATTCCCACGCAGAGCGTGGGAATGATCAAGCGTTGATGCCTGGGAAGAAGTGGCGCCTGAAATGGCCTCTTCCCGGCTAAAGCCGGTCCCACTAAAAAGCACACCGCGTACCGTCAGTGGGACCGGCTTCAGCCGGGAAGCCCTTGATCTGCTTTTGATCTTTCGAACACAAAAAGTCCAGCCACCGCCAAACGCGACTTTGGTGCAGGCTGAACGCAGGTCTTGGGCAGTGGGCCGAGCCGCATGGATGCGGCGAGAGCGCCGTTGCGGACATGGATGTCCGTTCGGCGCGGGCCCACGGAGCGAGACCGAAGTGAGGGTACTCCGACGCAGGAGGAGCCAAACCAGGAGCAAGCACCCTTGGTTACTTGGGGTGCTTTTCCAAGTAACTCGCCGAAGGCGAAACAGTCGATCCGTTAGGCCGACGCTCTTGATCCTAAGCTCTGGACCCAAAACCCCGACCGAACTTCTGCGCCCCGCCACCGCTCTACCTGACAAGTCCCCAAACCCGGTCAAACCATGGATCTCGTCATTGCCCGCCCCGAAGGCCTCTACTGCCCGCCCGGTGATTTCTACATCGATCCGTGGCGCCCGGTCGAACGCTCCGTCATCACCCACGCCCACGGCGACCACGCCCGCACCGGCAATGAACACTACCTCGCCGCCGCGCCCGGCGAAGGCATACTACGCTCCCGACTGGGCCAGGACATCAACCTCCAGACCCTCGCCTACGGCGAAAGCATCACCCACCACGGCGTCAAACTCAGCTTTCACCCGGCCGGCCACGTCCTCGGTTCCGCCCAGGTCCGCCTCGAATACCAGGGCGAAATCTGGGTCGCTTCAGGCGACTACAAAGTCGAACCCGACGGCACCTGCGACCCCTTCGAGCCCGTGCGCTGCCACACCTTCATCACCGAATCCACCTTCGGCCTGCCGATCTACCGCTGGCAGCCCCAATCGGAAATCTTCGCCGGCATCAACGAATGGTGGCGCGCCAACGCCGCCGCCGGCAAAGCCAGCGTCCTTTTCGCCTACTCATTCGGCAAAGCCCAACGCATCCTCCACGGCATCGACCCCAGCATCGGCCCGATCCTCGTCCATGGCGCTGTCGAGCCGCTGAACCGCGTCTACCGCGAAGCCGGCGTGCGCATTCCTGAAACCCACTACGCCGGTGACTTCAAAAAAACCGATCCTGCCTTGCGCAGCGCCCTGATCGTCGCGCCGCCGTCCGCCGGCGGCAGCACCTGGATGCGCAGGTTCGGCGAATTCAGCGACGCCTTCGCCAGCGGCTGGATGATGCTGCGCGGTACCCGACGTCGGCGCGGCGTCGATCGCGGCTTCGCCCTTTCCGACCATGCCGACTGGCCGGGCTTGCTCTGGGCCATCGAAAACACCGGCGCTGAGCGAGTGATGGTCACCCACGGCTCGGTGGCCGTGCTGGTGCGCTACCTGCGCGAACTGGGCCTCGACGCCCAGGGCTTCAGCACTGAATACGGCGACGAAGAAGACGACGCAGCGGCCAAGACCGAACCCGAACCCGCACCTGCATCGACAGGCGAGGCCTCGTCATGAAGGCCTTCGCCGAGCTGTATTCGGACCTCGACGCCACCACCTCCAGCAACGCCAAGCTCGCGGCCATGCAGGCCTATTTCAGCAAGGCGGCACCCGAAGACGCCGCGTGGGCGGTGTACTTCCTGTCCGGCGGACGCCCACGGCAACTGGTGCCGACGCGCATGTTGCGTGAGCAGGCGCTGCTGCTGTCCGGCTTGCCGGAATGGCTGTTCGAGGAGAGTTACCAAGCGGTCGGCGATCTGGCAGAAACCCTGTCGCTGTTGCTCCCTAAAGCCGAGCACAGCTCCGAAGAAGGCCTGGCCAGCTGGATGGAAAACCATCTGCTGCCCCTGCGTGGTCTGCCCCCGGAAGAATTGCTCGAGCGTCTGCCGACGTTCTGGTCGCAACTGGACCCGCAAAGCCTGATGGTCTGCCTGAAGCTGATCACTGGCAGCTTCCGGGTGGGTGTCTCGAAACTGCTGGTGACCCGCGCCCTCGCCGCGCTGGCCGATATCGACAGCAAGCGCGTTGCCCAGCGACTCGTCGGGTACACCGATCTTTCCCACCGTCCCAGCGCCGAAGGCTATCTGAAGCTGATCGCCGAAGAGTCGGCCGACGAACACGCGCAACGGGGTGGCCAGCCCTACCCCTTCTTCCTCGCCCATGCGCTGCAGCAGCCGGTCGACCAGTTCGAGAACCTGCTGGGCGCCGCCGAAAACTGGCAGGTGGAATGGAAGTGGGACGGGATCCGCGCCCAAGTAGTCAAACGCGAAGGTCGCCTGTGGATCTGGTCGCGAGGCGAAGAACTGGTCACGGATCGTTTCCCGGAACTGCACAGCCTGACCCAATGCCTGCCCGACGGCACGGTGATCGACGGCGAGATCGTGGTCTGGAAAGCCGCGGCCACGGAGAATGCCGAGGAAGGCGAATTCGCGCTGGACACCCCAGCCCCAGGCACGCCCGGCGAAGCGACGCCGTCGGTGCAGCCCTTCGCTCTGCTGCAACAGCGGATCGGCCGCAAAACCCTCGGCAAAAAGATCCTGGAAGACGTGCCGGTCGTCGTGCTGGCGTACGACCTGCTGGAATGGGAAGGCCACGATTGGCGCAGCCGCCCGCAACATGAGCGGCGCACGCAGCTGGAAAAGGTCATCGCCAACGCCCAGAGCCCGGTGCTGATGCCCTCTCCGGTGCTGACCGGCACTGACTGGCTCGACCTCGGCCGCCAGCGCGAGGCGTCACGAAGTCTCGGCGTGGAAGGCATGATGCTCAAGGCGCGGGACTCGCTGTACGGCGTCGGGCGCACCAAGGACATGGGCGTGTGGTGGAAGTGGAAAATGGACCCGTTCAGCGTCGATGCGGTGTTGATCTACGCCCAGCGCGGTCACGGCCGCCGCGCCAGTCTGTATAGCGACTACACGTTCGCGGTCTGGGACGGCCCGCCGGAATCCAGCGAACGGACATTGGTGCCCTTCGCCAAAGCGTATTCAGGCCTGACCGACGACGAGATGCGCAAAGTCGATGCGATTATCCGCAAGACCACCGTCGACAAGTTCGGCCCGGTGCGAAGTGTTACCCCGACCCTGGTATTCGAGTTGGGCTTCGAGGGCATTGCGCTATCAAAACGGCACAAGAGCGGCATCGCCGTCAGGTTTCCGAGAATGTTGCGGTGGCGCCTCGATAAACCCGTTGCCGAAGCCGACAGCTTGGCGACGCTTCAGGACCTGCTGGCCTGAGCACCGTCGCGGTGCGCGGGGCTGGCCTGCGCCCGCGTCGAATGCGCTGAAATGGGGCGCACTACAAGCCCCAGTCGCTCAACGGCACGCCCCACAAGGCGTTTCGAATCTCCCCTCCGCTGTAAAAGGCACCGCTGCAGACCCCAAAGGCTGCAACTTTTTCGCCCACTCTCAACGGGATGCGGCTACTCTGCCGGTGCCTGCGGGGCCTCAAAAAAAGACAAAAGATGGCTCTAAGTCATCATTGCGACAACTCCGTACATTTAAAACGCGCGTTCGTTTGTTTGGTTCGGAAATTGCTGTCTATTTGCGGTCTGGCTTTTGCCGGTAGCAAGCCTTCGCGTGTTCCCAACGCTCAATTTGGTTTTAAGGACTGAACGATGAAAAAAGCATGGCTGACCCTTTCCGCACTCGCCATCTGTCTGGCCGCCGGTAACGCAATGGCCAAGGAATACAAGGAGCTGCGTTTCGGCGTCGATCCTTCCTACGCGCCATTCGAATCCAAAGCCGCCGATGGCAGTTTGGTGGGCTTCGATATCGATTTGGGCAACGCGATCTGTGCTGAACTGAAAGTCAAGTGCAAGTGGGTCGAAAGCGATTTCGACGGCATGATCCCGGGCCTGAAAGCCAACAAGTTCGACGGCGTCATCTCCTCCATGACCGTGACCCCGGCCCGCGAGAAGGTCATCGACTTCTCGAACGAACTGTTCTCCGGCCCTACCTCGCTGGTCTACAAAAAAGGCTTCGGCCTGAGCGCTGACACTGCGTCGCTTAAAGGCAAAACCGTGGGCTACGAGCAAGGCACCATCCAGGAAGCCTACGCCAAGGCCGTTCTGGACAAGGCGGGCGTGAAAACCCAGGCCTATGCCAACCAGGATCAAGTCTATGCCGACCTCGTTTCGGGTCGTCTGGACGCCTCGGTTCAAGACATGCTGCAAGCCGAGCTGGGCTTCCTGAAGTCGCCACAAGGCGCTGATTACGAAGTCAGCAAGCCAATCGACGATCCCCTGCTGCCAGCCAAAACGGCCGTCGGCATCTCGAAAGGTAACAAGGACCTGAAAGCGCTTTTGGACAAAGGTATCAAAGCGTTACACGATGACGGCAAGTACGCCGAGATCCAGAAGAAGCACTTCGGCGATCTGAATCTGTACAGCGGTAAATAAGCAAACAGACGCCCGTTGATTTCAGCCAGAATCCGCCGCTGAAGTTCACGGGCGTTTTTATTGACTGTATAGGTTGCACATGTTCGAAACTCTTCTGCAAAACCTGGGACTGTCAGCATTCAGCCTGAAAGGCTTCGGCCCGCTGTTGCTGCAAGGCACCTGGATGACCGTCAAATTATCGGTAATGTCGCTGCTGCTGGCCATCGCGCTCGGCCTGCTGGGCGCCAGTGCCAAACTGTCGAAAGCCGCCATGCTGCGTGTGCCCGCGCAGATCTACACCACGCTGATCCGGGGTATACCGGACCTGGTGCTGATGCTGCTGATCTTCTACAGCCTGCAAACCTGGCTGACCACGCTCACCGAAGCGATGGAATGGGATTACATCGAGATCGACCCTTTCTCTGCCGGCGTCATCACGTTGGGCTTCATCTATGGCGCGTATTTCACCGAGACCTTCCGGGGCGCGATCCTTGCCGTACCGCGCGGTCAGGTCGAAGCCGCCACGGCCTACGGGCTCAGCCGTTCGCAACGGTTTCGCATGGTGGTGTTCCCGCAGATGATGCGCTTCGCCCTGCCCGGCATCGGCAACAACTGGCAAGTGGTGCTCAAGGCCACGGCGCTGGTGTCGATCATCGGTCTGGCCGATCTGGTCAAGGCCGCGCAGGACGCGGGTAAAAGCACGTATCAGCTGTTTTACTTCCTGGTACTCGCCGCGCTGATCTATCTGGTCATCACCAGCGTGTCCAACTTTGCCCTGCGCTGGGCCGAACGGCGTTATGCCGCCGGCAGCCGGGAGGCTCAACGATGATCGAGTTGCTGCAAGAGTACTGGCGCGCCTTCCTTTATACGGACGGCCAGAACATCACCGGCCTGGCCATGACGATGTGGCTGCTCAGTGCCTCCATCGCCATCGGCTTTATCGTTTCGATTCCGCTGTCCATCGCCCGCGTGTCGCGCAATCCGCTGGTGCGCTGGCCGGTGCAGTTCTACACCTACCTGTTCCGCGGAACGCCGCTGTATATCCAGTTGCTGATTTGCTACACCGGCATCTACAGCATCGCCGCCGTACGTGAGCAGCCAATGCTCGGCGCGTTCTTCCGCGACGCCATGAACTGCACCATCCTCGCCTTCGCGCTGAACACCTGCGCCTACACCACCGAAATCTTCGCCGGTGCCATTCGCAGCATGAACCACGGCGAAGTCGAGGCGGCCAAGGCTTACGGCCTGACCGGCTGGCGCTTGTACGCCTACGTGATCATGCCGTCGGCGCTGCGCCGTTCGCTGCCTTATTACAGCAACGAAGTGATCCTGATGCTGCACTCGACCACCGTGGCCTTCACCGCCACCGTGCCGGACATCCTCAAGGTCGCACGTGACGCCAACTCGGCCACCTTCCTGACGTTCCAGTCGTTCGGCATCGCGGCGCTGATCTACCTGACGGTCACGTTCATTCTGGTGGGCCTGTTCCGACTGGCTGAACGCCGCTGGCTGGCCTTCCTCGGCCCGACTCACTAGGAACCCTGCATGCGACACCAGACCCATGATCTGCTGGCCCCGGTGCCCGGCACCGCGCGGCAGATCCACAGCTTTCACTACGGCCCGGAAAACGGCGCCTGCAAGGTTTACATCCAGTCATCCCTGCACGCCGACGAGCTGCCGGGCATGCTGGTGTCCTGGTACTTGAAGCAGCGGCTGGCCGAGCTTGAAAACGCCGGCCAGTTGCTCGGCGAAGTGGTGGTCGTTCCGGTGGCCAACCCGGTCGGCCTGGAACAGGTCCTGATGGACATGCCGCTGGGCCGTTACGAGCTTGAAAGTGGACAGAATTTCAACCGCCGTTTCGTCGACCTCGGCCAGCAAGTGGGGGATGAAGTCGAAGCGCTGCTGACCGATGACCCCAAGGGCAACGTCACTCTGATTCGCAAAACCCTGCTGGCCGCACTGAATAACTGCGTCGGCAGCACCCAGCTGGAGTCCCAGCGCCTGACGTTGCAACGGCTGGCCTGTGACGCCGATGTGGTGCTGGACCTTCATTGTGATTTCGAATCCGTCGAGCACCTGTACACCACGCCCGAGGCCTGGCCGCAGGTCGAAGCGCTGTCGCGTTATCTCGGTGCCCAGGCAAGCCTGCTGGCGACCGACTCTGGCGGGCAGTCATTCGACGAATGTTTCACGCTGGTCTGGTGGCAACTGCAGCAGCGGTTTGCCAAGCGCTTCCCGATCCCGCTGGGCAGTTTTTCCGTGACCCTGGAGTTGCGCGGCCAGGGCGATGTCAATCACGCCCTCGCCAGCCGCGATTGCCAGGCGATCATCAGCTACCTGATGCACCATGGCGCCATTGCCGGCGAGCCGGTTGCGCCCCCTGAACTGATTTACCCGGCGACTCCGCTGGCGGGCGTCGAACCCGTTGCCACGCCGGTCGGCGGTCTGCTGGTGTTCTGCACACTGCCCGGCGAATACGTCGAGGCGGGGCAATTGATCGCTGAGGTCATCGACCCGATCAGCGACACGGTGACCCCGATCCACACGGCCAACGCTGGCCTTATGTATGCCCGCTCATTGCGACGCATGGCGACCGCCGGCATGGTCATCGCCCATGTCGCCGGCACCGAAGCCTACCGCAGCGGCTACTTACTTTCTCCTTGAGGACTGCCCTTCATGTACAAACTGACCATCGATGGCCTGCACAAAAGCTACGGTGACCACGAGGTGCTCAAAGGGGTGTCGCTCAAGGCCAGCGTCGGCGACGTGATTTGCCTGATCGGCGCCAGCGGCTCGGGCAAGAGCACCTTCCTGCGCTGCATCAATTTTCTCGAACAACCCAATGACGGCGCCATGAGCCTGGACGGCCAGACCGTGCGCATGGTCAGCGACGCCGGCGGTATGCGCGTTGCCGATCCGGCCGAGCTGCAGCGGATTCGCACGCGGCTGGCGATGGTGTTCCAGCATTTCAACCTGTGGAGCCACATGACGGTGCTGGAAAACATCACCATGGCCCCGCGCCGGGTGCTGGGCGTGTCAAAAGCCGAGGCCGAGGCCCGCGCGCATAAATACCTGGACAAGGTCGGGCTGCCAGCGCGCGTTGCCGATCAATACCCGGCGTTTCTGTCGGGCGGCCAGCAGCAGCGCGTGGCCATCGCCCGGGCGCTGGCGATGGAGCCGGAAATCATGCTGTTCGACGAACCCACTTCAGCGCTCGACCCTGAGCTGGTCGGCGAAGTGTTGAAAGTGATTCAAGGCCTGGCAGAAGAAGGCCGGACCATGATTCTGGTGACCCACGAAATGGGCTTCGCCCGCAAGGTCGCCAATCAGGTGGTGTTCCTGCACCAGGGCCAGATCGAAGAAATGGGCCACCCGGACGACGTGTTGGGCAGCCCGAAGAGCGAGCGTTTGCAGCAGTTTCTGAGCGGGAATTTGAAGTAATTGCGGGCCTGACGCCTCACCGTTGTAAGGCGCGCATGCATAACCTGTGGGAGCGACCGGGGTGGCGTTCCACCTTGCTCGCGAAGGCATTCTGTCAGTCAGCCTATTTGTTGCTGACTCACTGCATTCGCGAGCAAGCTCGCTCCCACAATGCCCGATAGGGCCGGTACATCTCTGCCCGGCAAGACCAATCCAAACGGACATCCCATCAAACTATTCCACCCTCCCAGCGGTCTCTGACTTAACCCCTCCCAGAGCCTGCGCATGCCAAAAGCCGTCAATTTCGCCAAGCGCTGGTTTGCCGAGCGTGGCTGGAAACCCTTCCCCTTCCAGAAAGAAGTCTGGGCTGCCGTGGCTCGGGGCGAGTCGGGCCTGCTGCACGCCAGCACCGGCGCGGGCAAGACCTACTCAGTGTGGTTCGCCGCCCTCAACCAGTTCGCGCGACCCGCGCCCGAGCCCACGGAGCAGAAGCCGCGCAAGCGCAAGCCCGTTGCCGCGCCCCTCAGCGTGCTGTGGATTACGCCCATGCGCGCCCTCGCTGCCGACACTGCGCGCGCGCTGGAAGGTCCGTTGCAGGATTTGCAGATTCCCTGGAGCGTCGGCCTGCGCACCGGCGACACCAGCAGCAGCGAACGCGCCAAACAGGGCCGGCGCCTGCCCTCCGCGCTGATCACTACGCCAGAGAGCCTGACACTGCTGCTGACCCGCGCCGATGCCCAAGCGACGATGTCGACGCTGAAGATGGTCGTCGTCGATGAATGGCACGAGCTGATCGGCAACAAGCGCGGCATTCAGCTGCAACTGGCGCTGGCACGCTTGCGCCAATGGAATCCCGAGCTGGTCATCTGGGGCCTTTCCGCGACCCTCGGCAATCAAGATCATGCGCAACAGGTGCTGGTGGGCGACCACGGCACCACCGTTCACGGCAAAGTGGTCAAGGAACTGATCGTCGACACGCTCTTGCCGCCCTCTATCGAGCGCTTCCCCTGGGCCGGGCATATGGGCTTGCGCATGCTCCCGCAGGTGCTGGCCGAAGTGGACAGCAGTTCCAGTTGCCTGCTGTTCACCAATACCCGGGCGCAGTCGGAAGTCTGGTATCAGGCGCTGCTGGAGGCCCGCCCGGATTGGGCCGGGTTGATCGCGCTGCACCACGGCTCGCTGTCCCGCGAGGTCCGTGACTGGGTTGAACGGGCGCTGAAAGAAGGCCACCTGAAAGCCGTGGTCTGCACCTCCAGCCTCGATTTGGGCGTGGATTTTCTGCCGGTCGAGCGGGTGCTGCAGATCGGCTCGGCCAAGGGCGTCGCGCGGTTGATGCAACGTGCGGGACGCTCGGGCCACGCGCCAGGCCGCCCGTCACGGGTCACGCTGGTGCCGACCCACAGTCTGGAACTGGTCGAGGCCGCCGCTGCCCGCGACGCCGTCAACGCGCGTCTGATCGAACCTCGCGAATCACCCCACAAACCGCTGGATGTCCTCGTACAACATTTAGTGAGCATGGCCCTCGGTGGCGGCTTTACCCCCGACGCGTTACTCGCCGAAGTTCGCACCGCATGGGCCTACCGGGACCTGACCGACGAAGAATGGGAATGGGCGCTGGCGTTCGTGCGCTACGGCGGCTTGTCGCTGACGGCCTACCCTGATTATCGACGCGTCGAGCCGGACGAAGACGGCATCTGGCGCGTCCCCGATGCGCGCCTCGCCCGCCGCCACCGCATGAGCGTGGGCACCATCGTCAGCGACGCCAGCATCAATGTGAAGTATTGGAGCAAGGGCGGCGGGGGCGGATCCCTCGGCAGCGTTGAAGAAGGTTTCATCGCCCGATTGAAACCGGGCGACGGCTTTTTGTTCAGCGGTCGCCTACTGGAGCTGGTGCGCGTTGAGAACATGACCGCGTACGTGAAAAAGGCGACGAGCAAAAAAGCCGCCGTCCCACGCTGGAATGGCGGACGGATGCCGCTCTCAAACGAGTTAGCCGATGCCGTTGTCGAGAAATTCGATGCGGCTGCCCGCGGCGATTTCAGCAGTCCCGAGATGCACATCGTCAGCCCTTTGCTCGAAGTGCAACGGCAATGGTCAGCGTTGCCGCGTAAGGACACGCTGCTCGCGGAAGTATTGAAGTCCCGGGAAGGCTGGCATTTGTTTCTGTATCCCTTCGCCGGACGGCATGTTCACCTGGGACTGGCGAGCCTGCTGGCCTGGCGACTGAGTCGGGACACGCCACTGACCTTCTCGATCGCCGTAAACGACTACGGCTTCGAGCTGCTCAGCGCCACCCCGATCGACTGGAATGAGCGTCTGACGACTCAGCTGTTTTCCGAAGACGAGCTGCTCGCCGATATCATTGCCAGCCTGAACGCCGGCGAACTTGCACTACGCCGCTTCCGCGAGATTGCCCGCATCGCCGGGCTGGTGTTCTCCGGCTACCCCGGCGCGCCCAAAAGCAACCGACAACTGCAGGCCTCCAGCGGCTTGTTTTTCGAAGTCTTCAAACAGTACGACGCCAGCAACCTGCTGCTGACTCAGGCGCAGGAGGAAGTACTGCGACAGGAACTCGATGTCGCCCGTCTCGAACAAACCCTCAGCCGCATCAATAAACGGACCCTGGATTTGCACGTGATCAAACGCCCCACCCCGATGGCCTTCCCGCTGCTGGTCGAACGCATGCGCGAAAGCCTCAGCACCGAAAAACTCTCCGACCGCATCGCACGCATGGTCAGCGATCTGGAAAAAGCCGCCGGCCCTGAGGTCATGACGTGAGGCCGTATCTTTCGATTCAGCTGGCAGGTGCGGAGTTGTGGTTACTGGCGGACAAAGCCATTTATTACCCGGCGGAGCGGGCGCTGTTGATCGCCGACGCCCACTTTGGCAAGGCCGCTGCCTACCGACGGCTGGGCCAGCCAGTGCCCCATGGCACCACCGACGACAACCTTCAGCGCCTGGATGCACTGCTGGCGAGCTATGAATGCGGTCGGTTGATCTTCCTGGGGGATTTTCTGCACGCCCCGGAATCCCACGCAGCCGGCACACTGTCGGCCATTCAGGCTTGGCGCGACAAACACCACGATCTTGCGATCACCCTGATTCGGGGGAACCATGACAAGCGTGCAGGGGACCCGCCACCGGCGTTGCGCATGGACGTCGTCGAGGAGCCGATGTTTCTGGGACCATACGCGCTACAGCATGAACCTGACCCACACCCTGACTTTCACGTACTGGCGGGGCATGTACATCCGGCGTACAGGCTATATGGACGGGGACGCCAGCGTTTGCGGCTGCCGTGCTTCTACGTGCTGCCACGGGTGAGCCTGCTGCCAGCATTCGGCGCGTTCACGGGGGGAATGAATATTGATCGGGCTGAGAACAGCAAGATTTATGTCGTGGGAGATGGGGCGGTGTGGGAGGCGGTTTGAAAAAAGTAGACAGCTCGCGGGCGCGAGTCAATGGCCGCCCAAGCGCCGCTGGCTCTCCATTGATGACCAAGGCGGAGACAGAGAATGCCCGCCGATGCCACAGCACCGACGGGACATGAATCAGGCAACCGGCGCGGGTGGCGGATCGTCCGGGATTGTCGGCACGCCGCCTTCGTCAGGCTGGGGGTACTCGTTTGGACTGTCCGGGTCTGGCTGCCCGGGAATGCCCCCGGCGACCATGTTGTTAAGATGTGGATGCGCTAACAGCGACCAAGCCAGCAAACCAACCTGATTGGCACTCGGGTCGGGTTCCTTGCTGCTGGTGTTGATGTGTCTCTTCATAGGGCACTCCTGAGCGTTGGCCCCATTCGCATGGTGCGGATGGGAACAGTTCAGTCAATAGAGTGCGAATTCCGAGACAAATTCAGTGACTGGCTGACAAATGGCGCTATCAGGTACGCGGCAGCGTCACACCACGCTGGCCTTGGTACTTGCCGCCACGGTCCTTGTAGGACACTTCACACTCTTCGTCGGATTCCAGGAAAAGCATCTGTGCGACGCCTTCATTGGCGTAAATCTTCGCCGGCAGTGTGGTGGTGTTGGAGAACTCCAGCGTCACGTGGCCTTCCCATTCAGGCTCAAGGGGGGTCACGTTGACGATGATGCCGCAGCGCGCGTAGGTGCTTTTCCCCAAACAGATGGTCAGCACGTTACGCGGAATGCGGAAATATTCGACGGTGCGCGCCAGTGCAAACGAGTTCGGCGGGATGATGCAGACATCGCTTTTAATATCGACAAAACTTTTTTCATCGAAATTTTTCGGGTCCACCGTCGCCGAATTGATGTTGGTGAACACCTTGAATTCGTCGGCGCAACGCACGTCGTAGCCGTAGCTGGAGACACCGAAAGAAATCACTCGATCAGCGCCTTCGCCGCGCACCTGACGCTCCACAAACGGCTCGATCATGCCGTGTTCCTGCGCCATGCGGCGAATCCACTTGTCCGATTTGATGCTCATGGCGGTGTCCTGAATAGCGAGGTGAAAAAGATGTCCGGCATCTTACCGGTCGAACGCTCCGGGTTCAAAGATTGCGCACCGTGTGCATTAAGGGCGTTGAGCCACCTCAAGAAAAAATCGAAGACAGCCCCTTTGCACATCTGAAAAAGTGGGGTAAGGTGGCCCCACTGTGTTGCTTGTGTCACTGAGAATATCTACACGATGTTGAATTTCGATCCAACCATCTCCAAGAATTTTTCCTGCTCTTTGCACTCAGTCTCGGCCAGGGCACTTCCTGAGTCGCAGTTAACTTTGTCCAAGGAGATACACCATGTCTAATCGCCAAACTGGTACCGTTAAGTGGTTCAACGATGAAAAAGGCTTCGGCTTCATCACTCCACAATCCGGTGACGACCTGTTCGTTCACTTCAAAGCTATCCAATCTGACGGCTTCAAAAGCCTGAAAGAAGGCCAACAGGTCTCTTTCATCGCTACCCGCGGTCAGAAAGGCATGCAAGCTGAAGAAGTTCAAGTTATCTAACTTGTACTGATTCGCTTAAAAACCCCGCCCTCAAAAGCGGGGTTTTTTATGCCTATTGAAAAAGCATGCCTGTACAGCGCACCAGCAACCGCCGCGTCAAATCTCATTACCGCGACATGCCGAGCATCCGGCACATCGCGTATCTCGCCTTCCGGCTTAATGCCTCAATCGTCGCTGACAGAAATGCTCGGCATCTCCGCCGCGGCAGCTTCCTGCAGCACGATCCGCGCGCCCACATGACGCGCCAGCTCCTGATACACCATTGCGATCTGACTCTCAGGCTCGGCAATCGCCGTAGGCTTGCCGCCATCGGCCTGCTCACGAATCAACATGGACAGTGGCAGCGAGGCCAACAGCTCGACGCCATACTGGGTCGCCAGCTTCTCCCCTCCGCCTTCGCCGAACAGATGCTCGGCATGGCCGCAGTTCGAACAGATGTGCACGGCCATGTTTTCAACCACACCCAGCACCGGGATGTTGACCTTGCGGAACATCTCCACGCCTTTCTTCGCGTCCAGTAATGCGAGGTCCTGCGGGGTCGTGACGATGACGGCGCCAGCGACCGGCACTTTCTGCGCCAGGGTCAACTGGATATCACCGGTGCCAGGCGGCATGTCGATGACCAGATAATCCAGGTCATTCCAGGCGGTCTGGGTCACCAGCTGCAGCAGCGCCCCCGAAACCATCGGCCCTCTCCAGACCATCGGCGTGTTGTCATCGGTTAAAAACGCCATCGACATCACTTCAATCCCATGGGCCTCGATCGGCACGAACCACTTCTGATCCTTGATCTTCGGACGGGTGCCTTCGGCAATGCCAAACATGACGCCCTGGCTCGGGCCATAGATATCGGCATCAAGAATGCCCACACGCGCACCTTCACGGGACAGCGCCAACGCCAGGTTGGCCGCCGTCGTGGATTTACCGACGCCGCCCTTGCCCGATGCAACGGCCACGATGTTCTTTACGTTGGCCAGGCCGGGGATCTGACCGAGGGCTTTGTGAGGGTGAATCACCGACGTGATCTGGACGCTCGCCGATGTGACGCCATCCAGCCCCTCAATCGCCATCTGCAGCATCTGCGCCCAGCCGTTCTTGAACAGCGCGGCCGCGTACCCCAACTCCAGCTGGACGCTCACGCGACTCCCGTCGATCTCGATGGCGCGGACGCACCCGGCGCTGACCGGGTCTTGATTCAGGTACGGATCGATGTACTGGCGAAGGACGGCTTCCACCGTTGCGCGATTGACAGCGCTCATGGGTGACTCCTTAAAGACTGAGTAAAACAGGCGGCCATCCTACCTTGTATGCCCGATAAAGAACGCAGCGACGTCTTTCTTTCAAGCACATCGGCAGATTCCGACATGCAGCGCGGGATGAAAAAAAACGCTCAGGCCTTTATAGTGGCCGACCTCCGTTTCACTTCAAGTAGCCGAGCCCAATGTCCGAGCCACGCAAGATTCTCGTCACCAGCGCCCTGCCCTATGCCAATGGTTCCATTCACCTTGGCCACATGCTCGAGTACATCCAGACCGACATGTGGGTGCGCTTTCAAAAGCACCGCGGCAACCAGTGCATTTATGTGTGCGCGGACGACGCCCATGGTTCGGCCATCATGCTGCGCGCCGAAAAAGAAGGCATCACGCCAGAGCAATTGATCGCCAACGTGCAGGCCGAGCACAGCGCCGACTTCGCTGACTTCCTGGTGGATTTCGACAACTTCCACTCGACTCACGCCGAAGAAAACCGCGAGCTGTCGAGCGAGATCTACAAACGTCTTCGCGACGCCGGCCACATTGCCACGCGCTCCGTGACGCAGTATTTCGACCCGGAAAAGAAAATGTTCCTGGCCGACCGCTTCATCAAAGGCACCTGCCCGAAATGCGGCACTGAAGACCAGTACGGTGACAACTGCGAGAAGTGCGGTGCCACCTACGCCCCGACCGACCTGAAAGATCCGAAGTCGGCGATTTCCGGTGCAACCCCGGTACTTCGTGATTCCAAGCATTTCTTCTTCGACCTGCCTGCGTTCGATGCCATGCTCAAGAGCTGGACGCGAAGTGGCACACTGCAGGACGCCGTGGCGAACAAGATCGCCGAGTGGCTGGATTCCGGCCTGCAGCAGTGGGACATCTCCCGCGATGCGCCGTATTTCGGCTTCGAGATCCCCGACGAGCCGGGCAAATATTTTTACGTGTGGCTGGATGCGCCGATCGGCTACATGGCGAGCTTCAAGAATCTGTGCGCACGCCGTCCGGAGCTGGATTTCGACGCGTTCTGGCGCAAGGATTCGACCACCGAGCTTTACCACTTCATCGGCAAAGACATCGTCAACTTCCACGCGCTGTTCTGGCCCGCAATGCTCGAGGGTTCGGGATTCCGCAAGCCTACCGGCATCAACGTCCACGGCTACCTGACAGTCAATGGCCAGAAGATGTCGAAATCCCGCGGTACCTTCATCAAGGCACGCACCTACCTTGAGCACCTGTCGCCGGAATACCTGCGTTATTACTACGCGGCCAAGCTGGGCCGTGGCGTCGACGATCTCGACCTGAACCTTGAAGACTTCGTGCAGAAGGTCAACTCTGACCTGATCGGCAAGGTGGTGAACATCGCCAGCCGTTGCGCGGGATTCATTCAGAAAGGCAACGCAGGTCTGCTGGTCGCCGGCAATGCCGAGCCTGAGCTGACTGACGCTTTCCGCACCGCAGCGCCGAGCATTGCCGACGCCTACGAGGCACGTGACTTTGCCCGCGCGATGCGCGAAATCATGGCGCTGGCTGACCGCGCCAACGCCTGGATCGCCGACAAGGCGCCGTGGTCGCTGGCCAAGCAGGAAGGCAAACAGGACGAGGTTCAGGCGATCTGCGCCCTGGGCATCAATCTGTTCCGTCAGTTGGTGATCTTCCTCAAGCCTGTGCTGCCGAATCTGGCTGCAGACGCGGAGCAGTTCCTCAACGTCGCGCCACTGACCTGGAATGACCACCAGACGCTGCTGAGCAATCATCAGCTCAACCCGTTCCAGCCGCTGATGACCCGCATCGACCCCGTAAAAGTGCAAGCCATGACCGACGCCTCGAAAGAAGACCTGGCCGCCAGCGCCACCGACACAGGTGCGGCACCGCAGGGCAATGGTGAGCTGACCCAAGACCCGCTCTCCCCCGAGATAGACTTCGACGCCTTTGCGGCGATTGACCTGCGTGTCGCGCTTATCGAGAAAGCCGAGCATGTCGAAGGCGCCGACAAGCTGCTGCGCTTGACGCTGGATATCGGCGACGAGAAGCGCAACGTCTTTTCCGGCATCAAGAGCGCCTACCCTAACCCGGCGGAGCTGGAGGGTCGGTTGACCATGATGATCGCCAACCTGAAGCCGCGGAAAATGCGCTTTGGTATCTCGGAAGGAATGGTGATGGCAGCGGGTCCTGGCGGTGAAGAGATTTACCTGCTCAGCCCTGACAGCGGCGCCAAGCCCGGTCAGCGCATCAAGTAACCCGACCCGAACCGTAACATTCTGCACGTTATCGACGGCCCGCTCGGGTCGTCGATCTGGTCCAAGCATGAGCCTGATTCAGCGCATCGACGCCTTGCTGCCGCAAACCCAGTGTGGGAAGTGCGGCCATCCAGGCTGCCAGCCCTACGCCGAAGGCATTGCGAGCGGCGAAGCCATCAACAAGTGTCCACCCGGCGGCGACGAGACCATCGCAGCACTGGCTCGACTGCTGAAAGTGCCGGTCCTGCAACTGGACATCGAACGAGGCACTGCGCCGGCGCAAGTCGCGTTCATTCGCGAGGCCGAGTGCATCGGTTGCACAAAATGCATTCAGGCCTGCCCGGTGGACGCCATCGTCGGCGCTGCCAAGCTGATGCACACCGTCATCATTCAGGAATGCACCGGCTGTGATCTGTGCGTTGCGCCCTGCCCGGTCGACTGCATCGACATGCTGCCGTTGCCAGTGACCTCCGTGCCGTTCATTGGTGATTGCGCGATGGATGAGGCGCAGCTATCCGTCAGAGCCGTCAAACGCAGTCGTGCGCGGCAACGCTTTGATGCGCGCTCGGCCCGCCTGCAGCGCGATGAGCAGCGACGCCAGGCCGAACGCCAGGCTCGCCCGTTACGGACCGTCACGCCGGCCGTTCTCCAGCCAGATCCGGCGCAAGCCGCCCTGGCGCGGATTCGCTCAAAACCGTCGACAGGCAGTGACGCGGCGTTGAAACAGGCACGCGCCCAGGTCGCCATGAGCAGAGCTCAACTGCTGAAGTCGCTGAGAGCCTTTGGTCACCCGCCAATTGCCGAACAAGCCGCGCAACTCGTGCAGCTGCAGCGTGGCCTCGACGAGGCGGAGCACGCGCTGGCCCAATTGCAGAACCCGGCGCCCGCAGCACCGTCTTTTCAGGAAAAGCCCACCCCATGAACGCCGCCAAACGCCTTGAGATCTTTCGTCGCTTGCACGAAGACAATCCCGATCCCAAAACCGAACTGGCTTACACCACGCCGTTCGAGCTGCTGATCGCCGTGATTCTCTCGGCACAGGCCACCGATGTCAGCGTCAACAAGGCCACGGCGCGTCTCTACCCGGTCGCCAATACGCCTGAGGCGATTTACGCGTTGGGTGTCGAGGGTTTGTCTGCCTATATAAGGACCATTGGCCTGTATAACAGCAAGGCGCGAAACGTGATCGAAACGTGCCGCCTGCTGATTGAGTTGCACGGCGGCGAAGTGCCGCAGACCCGAGAGGCCCTCGAAGCCCTCCCCGGCGTGGGCCGCAAGACCGCGAATGTGGTCCTGAACACCGCGTTCCGCCAGTTGGCGATGGCAGTCGATACGCACATCTTCCGCGTCAGCAACCGTACCGGCATCGCGCCAGGGAAGAACGTGGTGGAAGTTGAAAACAAGCTGATGAAATTCGTGCCCAGGGATTACCTCATGGATGCGCACCATTGGCTGATCCTTCACGGCCGTTACGTGTGTATTGCGCGCAAGCCCCGATGTGGCAGTTGTCGGATCGAAGACCTGTGCGAGTACAAGGCCAAGACCTCTGACGATTGAACGATAGCGTCTGAAGGCGTTGATCGATTAAAAAAATCTTTTTTACCCGCGCAGGGTTTGTCGTTATAAGGAGCGCCAACGACCGTTCACGCCTGAGGCTGAATCATGAGCGATGAAAAAGACACCATCGAAGTCGAAGTCGACGACGACTTCGTGATCGAGGAACCGGACGAAGTCCCGCCCGCGCCGGTAGAAACCGCCAAGACCAACCTCAGCAAGCGCCGCACGATCGATAACCTTCTGGAAGAGCGTCGCCTGCAACGTCAGCTTGCGGATTACGACTTCGATTTCTGAGCCGGCCTGGACGGCACTCGAGCAGCAGGCCTCTCCCGACAGAGAGGCTTTGCGGCATCAACTGATGACGCCGCCCTCAGGTACCGTCGTCCCACGGCCATCAGACCAGCCCGTTTCGTTGCGCGAGCTCGATCAAGTCGACCAGCGAATGCGCATTGAGCTTGAGCAACAGGCGCGTCTTGTACGTGCTGACGGTCTTGTTGCTCAGGAACATGCCGTCGGCGATTTCCTTGTTGGTCTTGCCACGGGCCAACTGCTGCAACACCATCATTTCTCTTCCCGACAGACGATCCACCATCTCCGCCTCACTGGCATTGCCGAGACTGGAACGCACTGTGTGCAACGCCTGGTTGGGGAAATAACTGTAGCCGGACAACACCGCCTTGATGGCGCTGAGCAACTCGGTCAGATCCTGTTGCTTGCAGACATAACCTGCAGCACCCGCCTGCATGCAGCGCATTGAAAAATGCCCCGGTGCCTGGGAAGTCAGGATCAGCACCTTGAAGGCCAGCGTCATCGCCGACAATCGGGCGATGACCTCCAGGCCATCGAGCTTGGGGATACCGATGTCCAGAATGACAATGTCCGGCAAGTGCTCGCGCGCCAGTTGTAACGCATCCACGCCGTTATCCGTCTCGGCAATGACTTCGTAGCCATGGCGTTCCATCAACATGCGTACGGCGAGCCTGATGACAGGGTGATCATCCACGATCAACACTTTATTCATGAGCAGTCCATTCTTCGCTGTTCGAATTTTCAGAGCCCGCACAATAGCTTAGTCGTTTAGTGCTTTGCATGGCGCTCCTCCCTGCAGATCAGCAGGCAAAGACCTTTCTCACTCAACCAACAGAAAAATCCTACAAAACCTGCCCTATCCGCTCTATTTTTACGATGTTCAATCCCGTCTCAGTACGTGACCGCATAATGTCTGAGACCGCAAGTGGTAATTTTTGAATCCTGAATACGCTGAGCATTTCTCACTATATGAATGCGGGTTGATAGCGCGATTTGTCCTAAGGCAGGTCGGCGACCCGCTTGATCCGCCGACGGGTTTGAACGCGCGGAAATTCAGGGCTTTTCTGAACGCTCGGGAAAAATGGTTATCTCTATGAGCAGTGGCTCAGGCCGATGGGTTTCAACCCGTTCACTCTGGGCGTCATGGCTTCAGCATATGCCTATCTTGCCGGGCTGCCAGCAAACAAAAATCATAAAATATTGCAGGCCATGGGAAGCGTATGCGACCGCACACACTTGGTTAAATGACACAGGCGAACTCGAAGAGTTTGATTACATCTTAAATACTCGAAAGGACCTACAGCGTGTTCAGAAATTTCTGAACAGTTCGGATTAACTTTCAACTGGTCGCGCCTTGGTACGGTGTGCCGGGAGGGGCACAGATAGTTACCTCATTTCCTCTCCCTCGTACCGGGTTACCCAACTTATAACGACCGACTCACATCACCCCCTATTAAAACGGGGGGCTGGCCCGCCTCTCACGTAATACCATTCAGGCGATAACATCCAGCACCTTCAGGCCATTCCAGAAAAATACTACATAACTAACGGATTATTATTACCGCGAAGAACTTCACCCAAAGGAATTAAAAAACAAACCCCCTATTTTTTGGCTTTTTACTTGCCAAACCTATTACCAGTCGTTACTTTTTGATGAGCGAATGGTTCAGCCCACTAATAGTTAGTGGCGCTTATCACAATATAAGATTATTGCACACATAAATACTGGCGCTTCTTTATGACAGTAATCCGTGCGCAGGCCGCTCTTCGGCTTGAATAAGCCATTCAGTGTTTAAACGCTCTTAAGCGTGAACGTCCCGGCAGTGAAGGCTGTTTAGTTGATATGTTCAAAGGAACCTACCATGACCAAGAAAATAAAATACTCCATTGGCGCAAGCAGTGACCCTATCAAACTGGCGGAGGCGGTAGAGCGCTATGTTTCCCAGGGCGGCGTCATTAACGTCATTGCAGAAGGAGAGTCGCGGGAGACGGAAGCGTCGAGGCAAACCCGGGAGGCGGATCCGGAAGCGGAGTTGTGCACCAAGGTCGACCTGCTCAAGGGCCTTGTGGCCAAGGGAGCTGGTGTCGCCGCGCTGCAATACTCGCTGCGCATGAACCAAAAGGACATCAAGCGTCTGGCCAGCGAGAACGGCCTGAAGATCCGCTACTGCCAGCCTGTCCGCCGGTCACGCGCGCCCCGGCAACGAGAGCCGGTTACCCTGGACGACGCCACTGCCGGGCATGCCATGCATTACTCGGCGCTGGGTTACACCGTTCCAGAGATCGCTCAACTACTGGGCGTCGGCGTACGCGATATCTGGGACATCGGCAAAGCCTATCGTTTTGAGTTTCGTACAACTTCGCAGGGGGGTACGGCTGAGAAAGCCGCTGGCGGGGAGACAGATTTGACAAACTGAGGCAGGAGATAACACACAGCGCAAGAGCGTCTATTACTGTTCTTGAACGACGGCAACAACCTGGCCGGTGTCGAATCAGTAAAGGTTGCAGGTGAAGCCGCAGCGGCATGCGGAGAACAGGTGTAATGAGTGCAGCCCTGAACAAGGGCTGCACATCAATCACGGCAGCGATCAGAACAACTTGCGGCCTTTGTTCGCTGCAATCCGCATGCGCAATGCATTGAGCTTGATAAAGCCCGCAGCGTCCGCCTGGTTGTAGGCGCCGCCGTCTTCTTCGAACGTCGCGATGTTGGCATCGAACAGCGACTCGTCGGACTTGCGACCGGTCACGATTACGTTGCCTTTATAAAGCTTCAGGCGCACGACACCGTTCACGTGGGCCTGCGACGCATCGATCATCTGCTGCAGCATAAGACGCTCAGGGCTCCACCAGTAGCCGGTGTAGATCAGGCTGGCGTATTTCGGCATCAGCTCGTCTTTAAGGTGAGCGACTTCGCGGTCCAGGGTGATCGACTCGATCGCACGGTGAGCGCGCAGCATGATGGTGCCACCCGGGGTCTCGTAGCAGCCGCGGGATTTCATGCCGACGTAGCGGTTCTCGACGATGTCCAGACGACCGATACCGTGCTCGCCACCAATGCGGTTCAAGGTGGCAAGGACGGTGGCCGGAGTCATTTCAACGCCGTCCAGTGCCACGATGTCGCCGTTGCGGTAGGTCAGCTCCAGGTACTGCGGCTTGTCCGGCGCGTTTTCCGGCGAGACTGTCCACCGCCACATGTCTTCTTCGTGCTCGGTCCAGGTGTCTTCCAGCACGCCGCCTTCATAGGAGATGTGCAGCAGGTTGGCGTCCATCGAGTACGGGGATTTTTTCTTGCCGTGGCGCTCGATCGGGATCGCGTGCTTCTCGGCGTAATCCATGAGTTTCTCGCGGGACAGCAGGTCCCACTCGCGCCATGGCGCAATGACTTTTACACCAGGCTTGAGCGCATAGGCGCCCAGTTCAAAGCGGACCTGGTCGTTGCCTTTACCGGTAGCACCATGGGAAATGGCGTCGGCGCCGGTTTCGTTGGCGATTTCGATGAGGCGCTTGGCGATCAGGGGGCGCGCGATGGAAGTACCCAGCAGGTACTCGCCTTCGTAGACGGTGTTGGCGCGGAACATCGGGAACACGAAATCACGCACGAATTCTTCGCGCAGGTCGTCGATGTAGATTTCTTTGACGCCCATGGCTTGTGCCTTGGCGCGTGCCGGCTCGACTTCTTCGCCCTGACCCAGGTCAGCGGTGAAGGTCACCACTTCGCAGTTGTACGTATCTTGCAGCCACTTGAGGATTACCGAAGTATCCAGGCCACCGGAATACGCGAGAACTACCTTGTTAACGTCCGCCATGCCATCACTCCAACGCGTTGTACGGAAAACCGACGAGTTTACCGATCACGCGCAGGAATTTACAGTGTCGCGACAGCTTCTGACGACAAAGCGACAGATTCTGTCAGTCAGACGACCTGCCTGATCATCATCATGATGCCTTGGCGGGTGTCGCACCTGCCGCTGTAACAGGCGCCGCGCCCGGGGCTGGCATTGCGGCAGGCCCGGGCAATGGAGCCGGCGTCGGAGCAGGTGCAGCGGATGGCGGCACGGCGGGGGTCTGCTGCGCCACACGCTCCAGGTGAATATTCACCCGGCGGTTGCGCGCGCGGTTGGCGTTGTTGGTGTTGGGCGCCAGCGGGTACTGCTCGCCGTGGAAGCGCAGGGTGATCTGTTCTTCCGGGATGCCCTGAGCCTTGAGGTAGTCCATCACCGACAGCGCCCGACGCCGCGACAGATCTCGGTTGGTCAACCGGTTGCCGCTGTTGTCGGAGTGACCATCGAGTTCGACGTGATTGACCGTCGGATCAGCCTTCATATAAGCCAGCACGGTGTCCAGCTGGCGTTTGGCCTTGGCGTCCAGCTCGATGCCGCCGCCAGGGAAGCCAATCTCGGACTGACGCACTTGCTCGAAATTCATCGGCAACAGCTTCGCCGTACACACTTGAAAGTCACCGTAGGCCTTGCTGAATTTGACCGGCAACAGACGGACTTCCATCGCGCCGCCGCCATCACGCAGAGAATGACGAAACACCGGGCTGCGCCCTTCCATCAGGCCCGCGATCAGGCGTGTGGCCTGGGCCTGATTGGTATTAAAAGGAATCTCGCCGCCGCTGACTCTCACCGCGCCAAGATTGAGATCACTGCGACCTGGCTGCCACGGCGCCGCTGCGGCAATCAACATGGCCGAACCGGACGCCAGACTGTAGCCATTGGCTTTCAAGCGAAACGTCGGCTGCTCACCCGCGCGACGCACGAACTCTCCGGCACCGAAATCGGTAATTGGCTGCGTCAGCCTGCACTCGAACTGATCGCCTTCCACCTTCCACTCAATATTCTCCAGACGGGTCTGGAAGGTGAGCGCCATGGCCGGCAGGCTGGCAAACGCGCTGAGCAGAGCTAGGTATCGCTGGCGCACGGGAGGCTCCACTGAATTTACGTGTAACAGGATTTATGACTTACACGTGGCTATCGGTAACTTCCCGCAAAACTTGATAGCGAGTGCCTGGAGGAGTCTTTTCCGGTAGCATTCCCAGCGAGTTTGACCCGCCTGGAATCCCCAATGTCCGAACGCCTGACCCTCCTGCGCCCCGACGACTGGCACATCCATCTTCGAGATGGCGCTGTTTTGCCCCACACCGTCGCCGACGTAGCGCGCACTTTTGGCCGCGCGATCATCATGCCGAACCTCGTGCCGCCGGTACGCAACGCCGAGCAAGCGGACGCTTATCGTCAGCGCATCCTCGCTGCGCGCCCGCAAGGCAGTCGCTTCGAGCCGCTGATGGTGCTTTACCTGACCGACCTGACGCAGCCCGAAGAGATTCGCGCCGCGAAGGCCAGTGGTTTCGTCTACGCCGCCAAGTTGTACCCGGCAGGCGCTACTACCAACTCCGATTCGGGCGTGACCAGCGTCGACAAGATCTTCCCGGTGCTCGAGGCGATGGCCGAAGTGGGACTGCCGCTGTTGATCCACGGCGAAGTGACCCGCGGCGACATCGACGTGTTTGACCGCGAGAAGATTTTCATCGATGAACACATGCGCCGTGTGGTCGAGCGTTTTCCGACCTTGAAAGTGGTGTTCGAACACATCACCACCGCCGACGCCGTGCAGTTCGTCAATGAAGCATCAGCCAATGTCGGCGCGACCATCACTGCGCACCATTTGCTGTACAACCGCAATCACATGCTGGTGGGCGGCATCCGTCCCCACTTCTATTGCCTGCCGATCCTCAAGCGCAACACCCACCAGGTCGCCCTGCTCGATGCCGCCACCAGCGGCAGCAGCAAGTTCTTCCTCGGAACGGACTCCGCGCCCCACGCCCAACACGCGAAAGAAGCCGCCTGCGGTTGCGCTGGCTGCTACACCGCGTTCGCCGCCATCGAGCTGTACGCCGAGGCGTTCGAGTCACGCAATGCGCTGGACAAGCTGGAAGGTTTCGCCAGTCTGCACGGTCCGGCCTTTTATGGCCTTCCGGCCAACACCGACACCATTACACTGGTTCGTGACGAGTGGACGGCCCCCGCCAGCCTGCCGTTTGGCGAGCTTTCTGTTATCCCGCTGCGCGCCGGTGAAAAACTGCGCTGGCGCCTGCTGGAGGAACACGCGTGAGTGAAGAACATTACGAAGACGAGCAAGAAGGCTCCGGTGGCGGCACAGGGTCCCGGCACCCGATGGCTGCCCGTTTTCGCGGTTACCTGCCCGTTGTCGTTGACGTAGAAACGGGCGGTTTCAATTGCGCCACCGATGCATTGCTGGAAATCGCGGCCACGACGATTGGCATGGACGAGAAAGGCTTTGTCTTCCCGGACCACACCTATTTCTTCCGCGTGGAACCCTTCGAAGGCGCCAACGTTGAAGCCGCGGCGCTGGAGTTCACCGGCATCAAACTGGATCACCCGCTGCGCATGGCCGTGAGCGAAGAAACCGCGCTGACGGACATCTTCCGTGGGATCCGCAAAGCGCTAAAGGCCAATGGCTGCAAGCGCGCGATTCTGGTGGGCCACAATGCCAGCTTCGACCTGGGCTTTCTCAACGCAGCGGTTGCGCGGCTCGACATGAAGCGCAATCCGTTTCACCCGTTCTCGAGCTTTGATACTGCGACCCTGGCGGGTCTGGCGTACGGGCAGACTGTCCTGGCGAAAGCCTGCCAGTCGGCGGACATCGATTTCGACGGCCGCGAAGCCCATTCGGCCCGTTACGACACCGAAAAGACTGCGGAGCTGTTCTGCGGCATCGTCAACCGCTGGAAAGAAATGGGCGGCTGGCACGACTTCAACGATTGAGTCGATGCTGCTGCGCGATTGAAGAACCGGCCCAAGTGGCCGGTTTTTATATGGGTGGGGATCGATAGGCAGTGATCGGCTCAAACTCCGTCAGCGCCCCGACTGGCCTCTTCCCGGCTAAAGCCGTTCCTACGAAAAGCAACGCGTGCAGTCAGTGGGACCGGGGTCAGGTGACGCGGAGCGTCACGGAGTGCATGCCCACGCAGAGCGCGAGAACGATCAAACGACGTTCAGCGTCCCGACTGGCCCCTTCCCGGCTAAAGCCGGTCCCACTAAAAAGCACATCGCGTACAACCCGTGGGACCGGCGTTAGCCGGGAAGCTCTTGATCTGCGCAAACGCGCTTTTGATCGTCATACACAAATGCTCAGACACCACCAAACGCGACTTGGGTGCAGGCTGAACGCAGGGCCCACGGAGCGAGACCGGAGTGAAGGAACCTGACGAAGTCGGGCCCAACCAGGAGCAAAGCGTTTTTGGTTACTTTTGGCTGGGCCGGCAATCCGGGCGCTTTTGCCAAAAGTGACCCGCCGTAAGGGCGGAACCCTAATCAGCACCACCGCAGAAAACGGATATACACACAAACCCCATGCCTGACACCCCACCTGACCACTCATCGGTAGCCACGCGAAGAAGCCTGAGTAGTTTTGACAAGCATTCTCATTAACATTAGTATCCCTCGCATTGAGCCAATCACTCAGCGACGGTTTCTTATATGTATGTCTGCCTCTGCCAAGGTGTTACCGACGGACAAATCCGTGAAGCAATCATGGAAGGATGCTGCAGCTATCGTGACGTCCGCGAGACCCTGGGTGTTGCCAGCAAATGCGGGAAATGTGCCTGCCTGGCGAAGGAAGTGGTGCGTGAAACACTGACCGAACTGCAAACCAGCCATGCCGCCCTCGCCTACCCCGCAGAATTTTCAGCTGCCTGAATTACCGATTTCAAACAAAACCGGACACTGTCCGGTTTTTTTATGCCTTTAATTCAATCGCTTAGCAACAAGATGCGGAACACAAACATTCTTATTCCTATTTATTTTCACTTATTATTCAATAACTTAGGTTTGACAGAGTTATAGAGGGGGCTCAGACTTGCCGCCTGTATTACCTATACCTTCGACAGGACCCGATCATGAAAGGCGACATCACAGTCATCCAGCATCTCAACAAGATCCTCGGTAACGAGCTGGTCGCGATCAATCAGTACTTCCTGCATGCACGCATGTACGAAGACTGGGGCCTGAACAAGCTGGGCAAACACGAGTACCACGAATCCATCGACGAGATGAAACACGCTGACAAGCTGATCAAGCGCATCCTGTTCCTGGAAGGCCTGCCAAACCTGCAGGACCTCGGCAAGATCCTGATCGGCGAACACACCAAGGAGATGCTTGAGTGTGACCTGCGCATCGAGCGCAAGGGCCACGCCGACTTGAAAGCAGCCATCGCTCACTGCGAAACCGTTGGCGACTTCGGCAGCCGCGAAATGCTGGAAGACATTCTGGAATCGGAAGAAGAGCACATCGACTGGCTGGAAACCCAGCTGGGCCTGATCGACAAGGTCGGCATCGAGAACTACTTGCAGTCGCAGATGGGCGAAGAGGACTGATTCCAGTCCCGAACATCGTCTCAAAGCATCGCCCAATAAAAAGCCCCGCGTCTCGGCAGAGAGCGGGGCTTTTTTACGACTGCCGAAATCAGGCAGTGGCGTTCTTCGCAACAGCGGTTTTCACCAGTTCCTGCAGCGAACCGTCGGCTTGCATTTCAGTGATGATGTCGCTACCGCCGACCAGCTCACCACCGACCCACAGCTGCGGGAAAGTTGGCCAGTTGGCGTACTTCGGCAGATTGGCACGGATTTCAGGGTTCTGCAGGATATCGACGTACGCGAACTTTTCGCCACACGCCATCAGTGCCTGAGAAGCCTTGGCCGAAAAGCCGCACTGCGGGGCATTCGGAGCGCCTTTCATGTAAAGCAGAACGGTGTTGCTGGCAATCTGATCTTTGATCGTTTCGATAATATCCATGGAGCACCTCGGCTAAACTTTACGACTGTATGTGTCGACACGGTGGCGCATTCTAAACGATTCCCGAGCATAACGCTCGGTCTTGGCCTTGATCGCCCCGATGACTGTCATGCCGCCGCAACCGTGACCGGCACCCCGTTCAGCACAGCGTTCCCGGAAACCCCGTCCAGCGCCCTCTCGTCAGTCAAGTCATTTGCGCTTTCACCTGGCTGTGCCGCCGCGATGTCCATTTTCACGCCCGGACGACGGTGACCCCAGCCATGGGGCAGGCTGACGACCCCGGGCATCATGTCGGCGCTGCCCGTGACCTCGACCTCGATCACGCCGACCCGCGAGCTGACCCTGACCCGCTGTCCGTCCACCAACCCTCGGCTGAGCAAATCATCGGGGTGCATCAACAACTGATGCCGCGGCTTGCCTTTCACCAGACGATGGTAATTGTGCATCCATGAATTATTGCTGCGCACATGACGCCGACCGATGAGCATTAGGCCGTCGACGTGCGGAGCCGGTTGCGCGGCGAAGCGAGCGAGATCGGCAAGGATCACCGACGGCGCGGCCTGCACGCGCTGATTGACCGTTTTGAGACGCGTAGCGAGGTTGGGCTTGAGCGGCCCGAGGTCCAGGCCGTGGGGATACTGCGCCAGCGTCTCCAGCGACAACTTAAACGGCGAGGCATCACCATACAGCCCGGCACGCAAACCGCGATCCACCATCTGCGCAGGGGGCATCGTCGGTTTGAGCTCGCGACCGGTTTTCAGTGCGAACGCCTGGGCGAGGCCGACGAAGACTTCCCAGTCGTGCAGCGCGCCTTCGGGCTTGGCGAGGATCGCGCGGTTAAAGCGGGTGACGTTGCGCACGGCGAACATGTTGAACGTGGTGTCGTAGTGGTCGTTTTCAAGCGCGGACGTCGATGGCAGGATGAGGTTTGAGTGCCGGGTGGTTTCGTTGATGTACAAATCGACGCTGACCATGAACTCCAGCCCTTCAAGCGCGGTGTCGAGCTGACGGCCGTTGGGCGTCGACAACACCGGGTTGCCCGCGACCGTAATCAGCGCCTTGATCTGCCCTTCCCCCGGCGTCAGCATTTCCTCGGCCAGCGCTGAAACCGGTAGCTCGCCGCCATACTCGGGCAGCTGCGAGACGCGGCTCTGCCAGCGGTTGAAGCTGCCGCCGGAGGTCGATGCCACCAGATCCAGCGCCGGCTCCGTGCACAGCGCACCGCCTGCACGATCGAGATTGCCGGTGACCAGGTTGATCAGTTGCACCAGCCAGTGGCACAGCGTGCCGAACGCCTGGGTGGAAATGCCCATACGCCCATAACACACCGCACTTTCGGCAGCGGCGAAGTCCCGCGCGAGCTGCCTGATCTGCTCGGCAGGCACGCCGCATCGAGGACTCATGGCGTCGGCATTCATCCCGCTGACTGCCGCGCGGACTTCCTCCAGTCCATCAACGGCAAGGTGGCTTTCACGGGTCAGGCCTTCGGCGAACAGGGTGTGCAGCAAACCGAACAGAAACGCTGCGTCGCCGCCCGGACGGATGAACAGGTGCTGATCGGCAATGGCGGCCGTTTCGCTGCGGCGCGGATCGACCACGACAACTTTGCCGCCACGGGCCTGAATCGCCTTCAGGCGCTTCTCAACGTCGGGCACGGTCATGATGCTGCCGTTGGACGCCAGCGGATTGCCGCCGAGGATGAGCATGAAATCGGTGTGGTCGATGTCGGCGATGGGCAGCAGCAGGCCGTGGCCGTACATCAAATGACTGGTCAGGTGATGAGGCAGCTGGTCCACAGAGGTTGCGGAGTAGCGGTTACGGGTTTTCAGCAGGCCGAGAAAATAATTGCTGTGGGTCATCAGCCCATAATTGTGCACGCTGGGGTTGCCCTGATACACCGCCACCGCGTTCTGCCCATGGCGCGCCTGAATGTCGGCCAGGCGCTCGGCGATCAGATCAAACGCGGCCTGCCAATCGATCGGCTGCCAGTCGTTGCCAATGCGCTGCATGGGCTGCCGGAGGCGATCGGGGTCATTCTGGATGTCTTGCAGCGCGACGGCTTTGGGGCAGATATGGCCGCGACTGAACGAGTCCTGCGCATCGCCTTTGATCGAGGTGATCAGGGTGGTAGCGTCGTCCTGCAGGGTGGTTTCGAGGGTGAGGCCGCAAATCGCCTCGCACAGGTGACAGGCACGGTGGTGGAGAGTCTTGGTCATCGCCAGTCTCGAGTTTTTATAGGGCGATCAAGCCGATCGCGGATACAAAACTATGGGACCTGTCCGGGCGATGCGCCAGAAACGTCAGTGCCGTGAATCGGGCTCCATCAGGCGAGCCGATAGCTCACCCGATGAAGGAAACGTCACTCAGGAAGCAGCGCCACCGATGGGCGTGACCACCTTGCGCTGCATCTGCACCTCATGAACCGTTTCGATCTGCTCCTGAGACACCTGGATGCCGGTGAGTTCGCCGATCAGCCGCCAGTGCTCGTCGAGGCCGGCGCTGATGGTTGCCATGCGATCGATCATCCGACGCCCCGCAGAACGTGTGACCTCGTCTTCGCTGCGCATCAGTTCGAACGACATCGACGTCATGGACGCCGTGAGGTGCGTAAGGGTTCGAGCCGTGAGCCCGAGCAGTTCCGTCAGTTGTTGCTCTTTTGAATCCATTCCCCACCTCTTTTGGAGGACATAAGCGGCCTTTATAACCCACGCCGATGGTTTAGGAAACGTCCGGGTTTCCGCGGCGTGAAGCATGTCGCATAAGGCTGCACAGTGGTTTGCGACTGTTACGGATCAGGCAGTAATCGCAGCGACGCCAAAGGGTGTCACGAGCGAGCGATCTGATCAGGACTAATGCGATGGCGAAAGGCCTGCGCAGAAACATGACTGTAGCACTTCGTTACATGAAAAGCGTCCTGCGAACGCCGCTTTCAGGCTACCGAACGTCCGACGGCAATTTTCCGTCACGGCGGGCCTTGGCATCAGGCGACATTTTCTTATACCCTCGCGCCTTCCCTATTCGTCGCCCCGTGCGGCTTTCGCCGCAGGTCTCGCCCGTTTTTCCGAAAAAACCCGGCTTTGAGGATCTGCGGTCTGTTGCAGACAAGGTAGTTAATGATGAGCGCAAGGCACTTTCTCTCGATGATGGACTACACCCCCGCTGAGCTGGTCGGGGTGATTCGTCGCGGCGTTGAGCTGAAGGCCCTGCGAAATCGAGGCGTACTCTTCGAACCATTGAAGGGCCGCATCCTGGCGATGATCTTCGAAAAGTCCTCGACCCGGACCCGTGTCTCGTTCGAAGCCGGAATGATCCAGCTCGGCGGCCAGGCCATCTTCCTCTCCCCTCGGGACACCCAGCTGGGTCGTGGCGAGCCGATTGCCGATGGCGCCCGGGTCATGTCGCGGATGGTCGATGCCGTGATGATCCGGACCTTCGCCCACAGCAACCTCACCGAATTCGCCGCCCATTCCCGCGTGCCGGTAATCAACGGCCTGTCTGACGACCTTCATCCCTGCCAGTTGCTGGCGGACATGCAAACGTTCCTCGAACACCGCGGCTCCATTCAGGGCAAGACCGTGGCGTGGATCGGCGACGGCAACAACATGTGCAACAGCTATATAGAAGCAGCGATTCAGTTCGACTTTCAGTTGCGGGTCGCCTGCCCGGAAGGCTACGAACCCAGCGCGCATTTTCTGGCCCTGGCGGGCGATCGCGTGACCCTGACCCGTGACCCCCACGAAGCGGTGCGAGGTACGCATCTGGTCTCCACCGATGTCTGGACGTCCATGGGACAGGAGGAAGAAGCCGCCAAGCGTCTGGCCTTGTTCAAGCCTTTTCAGGTCACCCGCGAAATGCTCGACCGCGCTGCTGACGATGTGATTTTCATGCACTGCCTGCCAGCGCACCGTGGCGAAGAGATCAGCGAAGACTTGCTGGATGACCCGCGTTCGGTGGCGTGGGATCAGGCGGAGAACCGGCTGCATGCGCAGAAAGCCCTGCTCGAATTCCTCGTGGCGCCGGCCTTTACTGCCCCATGAGCCAGCCCCTGCTGCTGACCCTGCATAACCTCGCCTGCGGTTATCAGGACCAACGGGTGGTGCAGAACCTCAATCTGCACCTGAATGCCGGCGACATCGGCTGCCTGCTGGGTTCGTCCGGCTGCGGCAAGACCACCACCCTGCGCGCCATCGCCGGTTTCGAGCCGGTACATGAAGGCGAGATCACGCTGGCGGGCGACGTCATTTCCCGGGCCGGGTTTACCCTGGCCCCGGAGAAGCGCCGGATCGGCATGGTGTTTCAGGACTACGCCCTGTTTCCGCATCTCACCGTCGCGGACAACATCGCCTTCGGCATCCGCAATCATCCGCGCCAGAAGCAGGTGGTCCAGGAGATGCTGGAGCTGGTCAATCTCGGCGCGCTTGGCATGCGTCATCCCCACGAGCTTTCCGGTGGACAGCAGCAACGTGTGGCGCTGGCCCGCGCACTCGCGCCGGAGCCGCAGTTGCTGCTGCTGGATGAGCCGTTTTCAAACCTGGATGGCGAGTTGCGTCGGCGCTTGAGCCATGAGGTGCGCGACATTCTCAAGGCCCGTGGCACCAGCGCGATTCTGGTGACCCACGACCAGGAAGAAGCCTTTGCCGTTAGCGATCACGTCGGCGTGTTCAGGGATGGTCGGCTGGAGCAGTGGGACACGCCCTACAACCTCTATCACGAGCCGGCGACGCCTTATGTCGCCAGTTTCGTCGGACAGGGTTATTTCATTCGCGGGCACATGATTGATGCCGAGTCGGTGCAGACCGAATTGGGCGTGCTGCGGGGCAATCGTGCCTACGCCGGCGCGCGCGGCACCCCGATGGATGTGCTGCTGCGTCCTGACGACCTTATTTATGCGCCCGACAGCCCGATCAAGGCCCGCGTCGCGAGCCTGACCTTCCAGGGCGCGGCCACCTTGTATCGCCTGCAGTTGCCGACCGGCACGCAGCTGGAGGCGTTGTTCCCCAGCCACGTGGATCTGCGCGCCGGAGATCAGGTCGGGTTCGACGTCTCAGCCGAGCATCTGGTGCTGTTTCCAACCTCGGGCAGCGTGCCGGTGCATCGGGACGTCGCGATCTGAAGGCCTGTCACTCTCGATCAGGCACCTTCACCCGCATCAACTATCCGAGTATCAACGCGCCGCTGGCCACCAGCGTCGCGTGCCCGCCAATCTTCACTCGGTCACCCTCCAGCCGGCAGAACAGCTCCCCTCCCCGCGCCGACGCCTGATAACCCGTCAGGCTGAATTTGTTCAGGCGCGCCGACCAGTAAGGAATCAGGCTGCAGTGTGTCGAGCCAGTGACCGGGTCTTCATTGATGCCGATGCCCGGCGCGAAGTAGCGCGAGACAAAGTCGTAGCGTTCGCCGTCACCCTTGGCGGTCACGATCACACCCGGCCACGGCAATCGCGCGAGGGCGGCAAAGTCGGGCTTGCAATCTCGAACCGCCTGCTCGGACTCCAGCACCACGAGCAATTCCGCAGCACTCAGCACGTCGACGACGGCGGTGCCGAGAGCACGCTCGATTTCTACCGTCACACCCTGCTCGGCGGGCGGCATCGACGGAAAGTCCAAAACCAGCCGATGACTTTCGCGGCTCACGCTCAGCGGCCCGGATTTACCGGTGAAGTGAATGACTTCAGCCTTCTCGCCATACTTCTCGAACAGCACGAAGGCGCTGGCGAGGGTCGCATGCCCGCAGAGCGGCACTTCATGGGTCGGGGTGAACCAGCGGATGTGCCAGGCCGGGGCTTCACGGACCAGAAAGGCGGTCTCCGACAAATTGTGCTCTGACGCAATCTGCTGCATCAATTGATCGGAAAGCCAGGCGTCCAGGCGGTAGACCATTGCCGGGTTGCCTGAGAACGGGCGGTCGGTGAAGGCATCGACCTGATGGAATTCAAGCTGCATGGAAGGCATCCCCGTGTAAAGACATGCGGCGACCCGGTTCGGGCGCTGCGGATCTGCGGCCAGCATCACCGCATGAAAGGGTCAGGCATTTCTGACGAACCTGGCGAATCATTCCCGCCCAATCCGGGCAAAGGAGGCACCGGTGTGTTGTGCAAGTACGGCGGCGGGCAGCTCGACTTCAAGCCCGCGTCGACCAGCGCTGACAAAAATCGTCGCGAAAGGTTGAGCGGACTCATCGATGAAGGTGCGCAGCCTTCTCTTCTGCCCCAGCGGGCTGATCCCGCCCAAGAGATAACCGGTGGCACGTTGGGCGGCGGCCGGGTCAGCCATCTCTGCTTTTTTTGCGCCTGCGGCATGGGCCAGCGCTTTCAGGTCCAGCGAGCCCACGACGGGGACCACCGCGACCAGCAGCTCGCCTTTTTCGGTGCTGGCCAGCAGGGTCTTGAACACCTGAGCGGGGGCCAGATCGAGCTTTTCTGCCGCTTCCAGGCCATAGGACGCGGCTTTGGGATCGTGCTCGTAACTGTGCACGCGATGTTCGGCGCGAACCTTTTTCAGTAAATCCAATGCAGGGGTCATGCAGTGCTCCAGACAGCCAGACACTTTCTTGTTTGCTGCCGATACTTTAGGCCATCGGTTATCGAAATGCCTGCGTTTGCGCAGGACTTATCCACTAATATCGGCGACTCGAAACTTTCATCGATAAGGTTCGCTTTCGACCTTTGACAAGGTTCGTTTACGTCTATATTTTTTCGAATACGAATATCCCGCTTGCTTCCTTGACGCCATCCCGGTATTCAGTGCCCAAAGGCACTTGGCACAGGCAACAAAACGGACGGCAGTTTCCGGAATCTCGTTTCATCACAGGCATTCACCATGACCGACACCGAAAATAAGAATTACATCATCGCTCTGGATCAAGGCACCACCAGTTCCCGCGCCATCATTTTTGACCGTGATGCCAACGTGGTGAGCAGCGCCCAGAGCGAGTTCGTTCAGCATTATCCCCAGCCTGGTTGGGTCGAGCACGATCCGATGGAAATCTTCGCGACCCAGACTGCGTGCATGACCAAGGTGCTGGCCCAGGCCAACCTGCACCACAACCAGATCGCCGCGATCGGTATTACCAACCAGCGCGAAACCACGGTGGTCTGGGAGAAAGACACCGGCCGGCCGATCTACAACGCAGTCGTCTGGCAATGCCGCCGCAGCACCGAGATCTGCCAGCAGCTCAAGCGCGACGGTCTCGAAGACTACATCCGCGATACCACCGGTCTGGTCATCGACCCGTACTTTTCCGGCAGCAAACTGAAGTGGATTCTTGATCACGTTGAGGGCAGCCGCGAGCGCGCCCGCCGCGGCGAGCTGCTGTTCGGTACTGTCGATAGCTGGCTGATCTGGAAATTCACCGGCGGCAAAGTGCACGTCACCGACTACACCAACGCTTCTCGCACGATGATGTTCAACATCCATACGCTGGAGTGGGATCAGCGCATGCTCGACGTGCTCGACGTGCCCCGGGAGATGTTGCCGGAGGTCAAGTCGTCGTCCGAAGTCTACGGCCACAGCAAAAGCGGCATTCCCATCGCCGGGATTGCCGGCGATCAGCAATCAGCGTTGTTCGGCCAGATGTGCGTCGAGCCGGGTCAGGCGAAGAACACCTACGGCACCGGCTGCTTCCTGCTGATGAACACGGGCAAGAAAGCCGTGAAATCCAATCACGGCCTGTTGACCACCATCGGCTGCGGTCCGCGCGGTGAAGTGGCGTATGCGCTGGAAGGCGCTGTATTCAACGGCGGCTCCACCGTGCAATGGCTGCGCGACGAGTTGAAAATCGTCAACGACTCCATGGACACCGAATACTTCGCCACCAAAGTGAAGAACAGCAATGGCGTCTACCTGGTGCCAGCTTTCACCGGTCTGGGTGCGCCCTACTGGGACCCGTATGCACGCGGCGCCTTGTTCGGCCTGACCCGTGGCGTGAAGGTCGATCACATCATTCGTGCCGCGCTGGAGTCCATCGCCTACCAGACCCGCGACGTGCTCGACGCCATGCAACAGGACGCCGGCGAGCCCCTCAAGGCCCTTCGCGTTGACGGCGGCGCAGTGGCAAACAACTTCCTCATGCAGTTCCAGGCCGACATTCTTGGCACGCCGGTGGAGCGCCCGAAAATGCGCGAAACCACTGCACTGGGCGCGGCGTATCTGGCCGGCCTCGCGATCGGTTTCTGGAGCGGGCTGGACGAGCTGAAGGGCAAGGCGGTCATCGAGCGCAAGTTCGAGCCGCAATGCGATGACGCCGAGAAGGAAAAACTGTACGCCGGCTGGCGCAAGGCGGTGGACCGTACGCGCGACTGGGAACCCCACGAAGAAGCTGAATAAGCACGATCCTGAACGGAGCGGCAGAGACATTTTTTCCGGCTGACAGGCAATGGCTGCCTGCGGCATCATGGGCGCCCGTGCCCGAAGGATAAAAAATGAATCTGCCACCCCGTCAACAGCAGATCCTCGAGCTGGTCCGCGAGCGCGGCTACGTCAGCATCGAGGAAATGGCGCAGCTGTTCGTCGTGACCCCGCAAACCATCCGCCGCGACATCAATCAGCTCGCGGAAATGAACCTCCTGCGTCGCTACCACGGCGGCGCGGCCTACGACTCCAGCATCGAAAACACTGCCTACGCCATGCGTGCCGATCAGATGCGTGATGAGAAGCAACGCATCGCCGAGGCCATCGCCGCGCAGATTCCGGATCACGCGTCGCTGTTCATCAACATCGGCACCACCACCGAATCCATTGCCCGCGCGCTGCTCAACCACAACCACCTGAAGATCATCACCAACAACCTGCACGTGGCGTCGATTCTCAGCGGCAAGGACGACTTCGAAGTGCTGCTGGCAGGCGGCAATGTGCGCCGGGATGGCGGCGTGGTCGGTCAGGCGAGCGTGGATTTCATCACGCAGTTCAAGGTCGATTTCGCCCTGGTGGGCATTAGCGGGATCGATGAAGACGGCAGTCTGCTGGATTTTGATTATCAGGAGGTCCGCGTTTCCCAGGCGATCATCGCCAACGCGCGTCAGGTGATTCTGGCTGCAGACTCCAGCAAGTTCGGCCGTAACGCGATGGTTCGCCTAGGGCCGATCACGCTGATCGATTGCCTGGTGACGGACCAGACGCCTGTGCCTGCGCTGGCGCAACTGCTGACGCAGAACAAGATTCGGCTGGAAGTGGTTTAACCCTCGATCCATGGGCGAGCGCGACTCCAGCGCCCGCTTCACCTCCGATGTTCGCTTTTGTTCCTTTCCTCGCTCTCCCATCAGTATTTTCAATGAAAACTGAGTGGCTGTGGTCGCCTTATTGCGCTACTATTTTCGGAAATGAACATAAATGTTCGAATTCGCCCGCCTTGTCGCGCAGCATTCGAACGTGATCGAACACTCAGGAGGCCCCGATGGCCCAGTCCAGTTTGCCGACACCCCCCCTTTCCGAGGTCTATGACGTTGCCGTGATCGGTGGTGGCATCAATGGTGTCGGTATCGCGGCAGACGCATCGGGCCGGGGCCTCTCGGTCTTTCTCTGCGAGAAGGATGACCTCGCCAGCCACACCTCTTCAGCCAGCAGCAAGCTGATCCACGGTGGGCTGCGTTACCTGGAACATTACGAATTCCGTCTGGTTCGCGAAGCGCTGGCTGAACGAGAGGTGCTGCTGGAAAAAGCGCCGCACATCGTCAAGCCGATGCGTTTCGTATTGCCTCACCGCCCGCACCTGCGCCCTGCGTGGATGATCCGTGCCGGCTTGTTCTTGTATGACCACCTTGGCAAACGCGAGAAGCTGGCAGCGTCGAAGACCATTCGCTTTGGCGCCAACAGCCCACTGAACAGCTCGATCACCAAGGGCTTCGAGTACTCCGATTGCTGGGTTGACGACGCACGTCTGGTGGTTCTCAACGCCATGGCCGCCCGTGAAAAAGGCGCGCACATTCATACCCAGACCCGCTGCCTGGGCGCCCGTCGCAGTGGCGGCGTGTGGCACATGAACATGGAGCGTGCGGACGGCAGCCTGTTTTCCATTCGCGCCAAAGCGCTGGTCAACGCAGCCGGTCCATGGGTCGCCAAATTCATTCGTGAAGACCTGAAGCTCGAATCGCAGTACGGCATTCGTCTGATTCAGGGCAGCCACTTGATCGTGCCGAAACTGTACGAAGGTGAAAACGCGTTCATCCTGCAGAACGAAGATCAGCGCATCGTGTTTGCCATTCCGTACCTGGAACGCTTCACCATCATCGGTACGACCGACCGCGAGTACTCCGGCGATCCGGGGAAAGTAGCGATCACCGAAGGCGAGACCGATTACCTGCTGAAAATCGTCAACGACCACTTCAAGAAGCAACTCAGCCGCGCCGACATTCTGAGCACGTGGTCGGGCGTGCGTCCGCTGTGCAATGACGAGTCGGACAACCCGTCGGCGATCACCCGCGACTACACCCTGTCGCTGTCGGGCAGTGCTCAAGAAGCGCCGATCCTTTCCGTGTTCGGCGGCAAGCTGACGACTTATCGGAAGCTGGCGGAATCGGCGATGCAGCAATTGGCGCCGTTCTTCCCGCAGATGAAGCCAAGCTGGACCGCAAAAGCCAGCCTCCCAGGCGGTGAAAGCATGACCACGCCTGAGCTGTTGGCGGCGCAACTGGAACAGCGTTGCAGCTGGCTTCCGGCGGAAATCGCCAAGCGTTGGTCGATTACCTACGGTTCACGCAGCTGGCGCATTGTGGAGGGCGTTCAGACACTGAGCGACATGGGCGAACATTTGGGCGGCGGTCTGTACAGCCGCGAAGTGGATTACCTGTGCAGCGAGGAATGGGCGACCAAGGCCGAAGACATTCTTTGGCGCCGGACCAAGCTCGGTTTGTTCACCACTGCCCAGGAGCACGAGAACGTCCAGCGGTACCTGGACAACGTCGCAAGCACCAACGGGGCTATTGACCGGCTTGACTGGTCAGTGTCGGCACCAAAGATCCACGCATAATTTGCCAGACCGAATTCCCGGCTAAAGCCGTCCTACTGAAATGACGCGATTTTGTAGGACCGGCTTCAGCCGGGAAAGCGTCAGAAATCACACAGCAAAACCATTGGCTACACACTATTAACTCCCTGCGATACCATTCGGATTCCCGAACACCCTTCCCCGTTCAGTTCGGAATCCCGGACAGCCCGCCCCCCTTCTCGCTCATCCCCCGCCAAAAATAATCAGCAAATCCATACGCTTAGCTTCGGTCACATCTCTGGCATGACTCATGCTCTACACTCTTGCACGATTGCTTCGATGTAGCGTGTCGCCTGACTGGGCCGCCGTTGAAGCGCTCTGAAACGATAGGGCCGTCCAACACCGGCCCAATAAAAAAAACAATGTCGAGGTAAACCCGATGCGCATCGTTCCCCACATCCTGGGCGCAGCCATTGCTGCCGCTTTGATCACCACCCCTGTTTTCGCCGCCGAACTGACGGGCACTCTGAAGAAAATCAAAGAGTCCGGCACCATCACCCTCGGTCACCGCGACTCCTCCATTCCTTTTTCCTACATCGCTGACGCTTCCGGCGTGCCCGTGGGCTACTCCGCTGACATCCAGCTGAAGATCGTCGAAGCGATCAAGAAAGACCTGGACATGCCTGATCTGAAGGTCAAGTACAACCTGGTCACTTCCCAGACCCGTATCCCGTTGGTGCAGAACGGCACCGTCGACGTTGAATGCGGTTCGACCACCAACAACGCCGAGCGCGCCCAGCAAGTCGACTTCTCCGTCGGCATCTTCGAAATCGGCACCCGTCTGCTGAGCAAGGCTGACTCGTCCTACAAAGACTTCGACGACCTCAAAGGCAAGAACGTCGTGACCACGGCGGGCACCACGTCCGAGCGCATCCTCAAGGCGATGAACGCCGACAAGCAGATGGGCATGAATGTCATCTCTGCCAAAGACCACGGCGAGTCGTTCCAGATGCTGGAATCGGGCCGCGCCGTTGCTTTCATGATGGATGACGCCCTGCTCGCCGGCGAAATGGCCAAGGCCAAGAAGCCGACCGACTGGGCCGTTACCGGCACTCCTCAGTCCTACGAAATCTACGGCTGCATGGTTCGCAAGGAAGACCCTGCGTTCAAGAAAGCCGTCGACGACGCCATCGTTGCGACCTACAAATCGGACGAGATCAACAAGATCTACGACAAGTGGTTCACTCAGCCGATTCCGCCAAAAGGCCTGAACCTGATGTTCCCGATGAGCGAACAGCTCAAAGCGCTGATCGCCAACCCGAACGACAAGCCGGCGCCGGACAAGAAGGCCTGAGTCCTTCGCTCCGCCATTCTGAAAACGTGAAAAGCCTGACTTCCGGAGACGCCCTGCGTCTTCGGAAGCCGCGACCTGGCGTGTGCGTGCATAACGATCAATAAGGGGGAGACCCTGATGAATTACAACTGGGACTGGGGCGTGTTCTTCAAGTCCACGGGCGTCGGCAGCGAGACCTATCTGGACTGGTACATCACCGGGCTGGGCTGGACCATCGCCATTGCCGTCGCTGCCTGGATCATTGCGTTGCTGCTGGGCTCGGTGCTCGGGGTCATGCGCACGGTGCCAAACCGCATCGTTTCTTCAATCGCCGCGATTTACGTGGAAATTTTCCGTAACGTGCCACTGCTGGTGCAGCTGTTCATCTGGTACTTTCTGGTGCCGGATCTGCTGCCTGAGAATTTGCAGGAGTGGTACAAGCAGGACCTTAACCCGACCACCTCGGCGTTCCTGAGTGTTGTCGTGTGCCTGGGCCTGTTCACCGCCGCACGTGTCTGCGAACAGGTGCGCACCGGTATTCAGGCGTTGCCGGTGGGGCAGGAATCCGCCGCCCGCGCCATGGGTTTCAAGCTGCCGCAGATCTACTGGAACGTGCTGCTGCCCCAGGCGTACCGGATCATCATTCCGCCGCTTACCTCCGAATTCCTCAACGTGTTCAAGAACTCGTCCGTGGCGTCGCTGATCGGCCTGATGGAATTGCTCGCGCAGACCAAACAGACCGCCGAGTTTTCCGCGAACCTGTTTGAAGCCTTCACCCTGGCCACGCTGATCTACTTCACCCTGAACATGAGCCTGATGCTGCTCATGCGTCTGGTCGAGAAGAAAGTCGCGGTGCCGGGCCTGATCTCCGTGGGAGGTAAATAATGGACTTCTCTGGAGTGATCCCCGCCATCCCGGGCATGTGGAACGGCATGCTCATGACCCTGCAGTTGATGGTCATGGGCATCGTGGGCGGCATCATCATCGGCACGATTCTCGCGCTGATGCGGTTGTCGTCGAACAAGCTGGCGTCACGTATTGCCGGCGCCTACGTCAACTACTTCCGGTCTATCCCACTGCTGCTGGTCATCACCTGGTTCTACCTGGCGGTGCCGTTCGTGCTGCGCTGGATCACCGGCGAAGACACGCCGATCGGCGCGTTCACCTCCTGCGTCGTGGCGTTCATGATGTTCGAGGCGGCCTACTTCTGTGAAATCGTGCGGGCCGGCGTGCAGTCGATTTCCCGTGGCCAGATGGGCGCAGCTCAAGCATTGGGCATGACCTACGGCCAGATGATGCGCCTGATCATCCTGCCCCAGGCGTTCCGCAAGATGACCCCGCTGCTGTTGCAGCAGAGCATCATCCTGTTTCAGGACACCTCGCTGGTCTACACGGTCGGTCTGGTCGACTTCCTCAACTCGGCACGCTCCAGCGGCGACATCATCGGGCGCTCCAACGAGTTCCTGATTGTCGCCGGTCTGGTGTACTTCACGATCAGCTTCGCCGCGTCGCGCCTGGTCAAGTTCATGCAAAAAAGGTTAGCCGTATGATTTCCATCAAAAATATCAACAAGTGGTATGGGGACTTCCAGGTGCTGACCGATTGCAGCACTGAGGTCAAAAAAGGCGAAGTGATCGTCGTCTGCGGCCCGTCGGGCTCGGGCAAGTCCACGCTGATCAAGTGCGTCAACGCGCTGGAGCCGTTTCAGAAAGGCGACATCGTGGTCGATGGCACCTCGATCGCTGACCCGAAAACCAATCTGCCGAAACTGCGTTCGCGCGTCGGCATGGTGTTCCAGCATTTCGAGCTGTTTCCGCACCTGACCATCACCGAAAACCTGACCATCGCGCAGATCAAGGTGCTGGGCCGCAGCAAGGAAGAAGCCACGAAAAAAGGCCTGCAACTGCTCGAACGTGTCGGCCTGTCGGCCCACGCCCACAAGCATCCGGGGCAACTGTCGGGCGGCCAGCAACAGCGTGTGGCGATTGCCCGCGCGCTGGCGATGGACCCGGTGGTGATGCTGTTCGACGAACCGACCTCCGCGCTCGACCCGGAAATGGTCAACGAAGTGCTCGACGTGATGGTGCAACTGGCCCACGAAGGCATGACCATGATGTGCGTGACCCACGAAATGGGCTTCGCCCGCAAAGTGGCGGATCGGGTGATCTTCATGGACAAGGGTCAGATCGTCGAAGACTGCGAGAAGGAAGAGTTCTTCGGCGACGTCAACGCGCGTTCCGAGCGGGCTCAGCAGTTCCTCAACAAAATCCTGCAGCACTAAAAGCATTAGCCCTTCGAGGGCGTAAAAACCACCGACCGCTCGTTCATCCAGGATGGAACGAGCGGCTGGTGGGTCCAGGACGACTGTGATGAAATGCGACCCCCCTCTCTACCGCGCCGCGCCGCCATCACTCGCCGTGAAACCCCGACTGATCCGCCATCTGTTCGTGCCGCCGCTGATCATCCTGCTGATGATTGCGCTGGGTTACGTCACGTATCTGTACAGCGAGAAGAACGCCATCAAGGCGCTGGGTGAAAACGGTCAGCGTCAGCTGGAGCTGCACGCGCGCACCGTCGAGAGCGAGATCAACAAGTACAACTACCTGCCCAGCGTGCTGGAGCTGGAATCCAATGTTTCCGACCTGCTCAACAATCCGTCTGCGGAGTTGCGCGCCAAGGTCAACGATTACCTCGAAGGTCTGAACCGGCGCAGCCGCAGTCGGGCCATCTATGTGCTGGACACCACCGGCCGGGTGCTGGCGACCAGCAACTGGCGCGACGCCGACAGTTACCTCGGTGAAGACCTGTCCTTCCGCGCCTATTATCAGGACGCGATTCGCGGTCTGCCGGGCCGCTTCTACGGCATCGGCAGCACCACCGGCGAACCGGGTTACTACCTGGCCCACGGGCTGGAAGAGAAAGGCAAGATCATCGGCGTCGCAGTGATCAAGGTCCGGCTCGAAGCGCTGGAAGAACGCTGGCAACGCGCGCGCCTGGAGGCGTTTGTCAGCGACGAGAACGGCATCATCATTCTCTCCAGTGACCCGGCGCGACGCCTCAAATCAGTCCGCCCGCTGACCGCCGAGATCAAGGAGCGGCTGGCGCGCAGCCTGCAATATTACTGGTGGCCGCTCAACGAGCTGGTGCCGCTGGAACGTGAATCGATTGCCGACGGGGTCGAGAAGCTGACCTTTCCTGCGAACACCAGCGTCGACCATGAGCACACGGTGGTGAGTTATTTGGCGCAGACCCGCGAACTGGCTGACACGCCCTGGCACCTGACCCTGCTGACGCCGCTGGAAGACTTGCGCCGGGAAGCCGCCAATCAGGGCATGCTGGTCGCCGTCGCCTGCGCGCTGGTGGCGTTTCTGCTGATTGCCTGGAACGAGCGGCGCAAGGTGATTTCCACCCGCCTCGCCGCCCGTGAAGCGCTGGAGCAGGCGAACAACGAGCTGGAACGGCGCATCACCGACCGCACCGCCGACCTGCGCGCCAGCAACGAACGCCTGAAGGGCCAGATTCGTGAACGCCGCCAGGCCGAGGAAACCCTGCGCCAGGCCCAGGACGAATTGATCCAGGCCGGCAAACTCGCGGCCATCGGCCAGATGTCCACCAGCATCGCCCATGAACTGAATCAGCCACTGGCCGCGCTGCGCACCTTGTCGGGCAACACCGTTCGGTTTCTCGAACGGGGCGCGCTGGACACCGCGAGTGCGAACCTGCGCACCATCAACGATCTGGTGGATCGCATGGGCCGCATCACGGCCAGCCTGCGTGCCTTCGCCCGGCGCGGAGAAGACAAGGGCCAGGCGTCGCTGAGCAAGGCAGTCGAGGCCGCACTGCAGTTACTCGCGGCCCGTCTGGACAATGCGTCGCTGGAGTTGCATCAGCAGATCGACGACGTGGAGTTGGCGATCGACCAGACCCGCCTTGAGCAGATCCTGGTCAACCTGATCGGCAACGCGCTGGACGCCATGCAGGCGCAGCCGCTGCCGACTCTGTGGCTGGACGGTGAGGTGTTCGAGGGACGCTATCGGTTGCGCGTGCGGGACAACGGTCACGGCATCGACGCCGAAGCGCGCAAGCATTTGTTCGAACCCTTCTTTACCACCAAGCCGGGTGAACAGGGCCTGGGGTTGGGCCTGACGCTGTCCGCCAGCCTCGCCGCTGCGGCAGGCGGCACGCTCAACGCTGAAGACCCGGCCGAGGGCGGCACGATGTTCGTGCTGGTCTTGCCTCTGGTTGATTCCCGGGCGGCGGATGTATGAGAGATCAACGCATTGCCGGACATTTTCGGAGCCTGTTTGCTCGCGAAAGCTTTGGGGCAGTCACCCTGTCCAAAAACCTGACACACCGCTTCGCGGGCACGCACTGGAATACACCATGAACACTGATCTGACGGTCCTCATCGTCGAAGACGATCCGCATGTCCTGCTCGGCTGCCAACAGGCGCTGGCGTTGGAAGACATTCACAGCCAGGGCGTGGGCAGCGCGGAAGAAGCGCTGGCGTTGGTCAGTGAGAACTTCGCCGGCATCGTCATCAGTGACATTCGCCTGCCGGGCATGGACGGGCTTGAGCTGCTCAAGCGCCTGAAAGAACGCGACCGGACCCTGCCCGTGGTGCTGATCACCGGTCACGGCGACGTCTCGATGGCGGTCGGTGCGATGCGCGATGGCGCGTACGATTTCATGGAAAAGCCCTTCTCTCCCGAGCGCCTGGTCGACGCCGCCCGCCGCGCCCTGGAGCAGCGCGGGCTGGCTCGGGAAGTCTGGTCGCTGCGCCGGCAACTGGCCGAACGTAACTCCCTGGAAGGCAAGATCATTGGCCGCTCCCAGGCGATGCAGACCCTGCGCGCGCTGATCGCCAACGTCGCGGACACCTCGGCCAATGTGCTGATCGAAGGCGAAACCGGCACCGGGAAAGAACTCGTCGCTCGCTGCCTGCATGACTTCAGCCGCCGCCATGACCATCAGTTCGTAGCACTGAACTGCGGCGGCCTGCCGGAAAGCCTGTTCGAGAGCGAGATATTCGGTCATGAGGCTAACGCGTTCACCGGCGCCGGCAAACGCCGCATCGGCAAGATCGAACACGCGCACAACGGCACGCTGTTTCTCGACGAAGTGGAAAGCATGCCGATCAACCTGCAGATCAAGCTGCTGCGGGTGTTGCAGGAGCGCACGCTGGAGCGACTGGGTTCGAACCAGAGCGTGGCGGTGGATTGCCGGGTGATCGCAGCGACAAAGTCTGAGCTGAATGCGCTGAGCAAAGCGGGCCAGTTTCGCAGCGACCTGTATTACCGGCTCAACGTGGTGACCCTCGAACTGCCGCCCTTGCGCGAGCGGCGCGAAGACATCCTGCAATTGTTCGAACATTTTCTGCAGCAGTCGTCGCTGCGTTTCGACCGTGAAGCGCCACAGCTGGATGCACAGACCCGCTCGGCGCTGCTGGCTCACGACTGGCCGGGCAACGTGCGCGAGCTGCGCAACGTCGCCGAGCGCTACGCATTGGGCCTGCCGGCGTTCAAGACGGCCGGCACGGAAGTCGCCACCCAGAGCCTTGATTTCGCCGAAGCGGTGGAAGCGTTTGAGAAGAACCTGCTGGGCGAGGCGTTGCAGCGCAGCGGCGGGAATCTCAGTCAGGCCAGCCAGGAGCTGGGCATGGCCAAGACCACGTTGTTCGACAAGGTGAAGAAATACGGGTTGGGGTGAATGCGTGGGCTTGCCAGTCTCTCCATCAAACTGGACGACGTCTCAAGCCGAATCACCATCCCGTGGGAGCGAGCTTGCTCGCGAAGGGGCCGGTACATCCACTCCATATGCAGCGGTTGAAATGGCCTCTTCGTGAGCAAGCTCACTCCCACAGGTCCGCGTACACTCACCGATTCTTCAGCGGCTGGAATACCGCCTTCTTGAGCAAGGTGGAGGGCCACCCCGCTTACTCCAACAGGTCCAGC
>NZ_JAUFNS010000021.1:0-83756 GCF_041060445.1 Pseudomonas sp. W2-17
GAAACGGCTGACTCAACTGTTCTTCACCTTCAAAGGCTAAAACGTCGAGCGCGACAGGCAGGCGATGAATGACAAGCTTATGGCGACTGTGATCGAAGAAAGGCGGCAATAAGGTGAGCATGAATGAGCGTCCGTGTCGGAAGAAACGCCCCTGACCGGTCGGCAGAAAACCGGGTCAACTCGTCCATGAGAGAGGGCTGAAGCGGGCGAAGATGCGACATTTCAAAGTGTGACTCCAGAGGGGGAGACACGAAGGAGACGGTTCCAGCGGCATTTACGGACTAATCCTACAAACCGCAAATCGACAGCAAACCCAGGCCGCCATTCTCTGGCACAATCCCCTCTTTTTTCGAGCAGGACAGGCCAGAACATGGATCTGAATAACGTTTTTCAGCGCTTGAACACCGGCAGCAAAAAGTGGAGCCAGTACCCCGAAGACGTGCTGCCGATGTGGGTGGCGGACATGGATTTCCCGGTAGCCGCGCCCATTGTGCAGGCGCTGAGGAACCGTCTGGAGCATCCGCTGCTGGGCTACTCCGTGCCCCAACAGGCGCTGCGTGAAACACTGGTCAAGCATCTCGCCGCCCGTTACGGCTGGCAGATCGAGGCGCAGGATCTGGTGTTTCTGCCCGGGGTCGAGCCTGGCGTGAACATGGCACTCCACGCGCTGGTTTCGCCGTCCAGCGCGGTGCTGGTGCAGACGCCCAACTACTCACCGCTGCTGCACGCGCCGGCCAACTGGAAACTGCCGCGCATCGATCTGCCCTTCCATGCTGACGCCCAGGGTGAATACCCCACCGACCTGGCGGCGCTGGAACGCGCGCTGCCCGACCACGGCGCGCTGCTGCTGAGCAATCCCCACAACCCGCTGGGCAAGGTTTTCGAACGCGACGAATTGCTGGCCATCGGCGAAGCCTGCGTGCGACGGGATGCACTGATCATTTCCGATGAGATCCACGCCGACCTGTTGTTCGACGGCCGTCAGCACACGCCGATCGCTTCCCTGAGCCCGGAGATCGCGGCGCGCAGCGTGACGCTGATGTCGGCGAGCAAGGCCTGGAACATTGCCGGTCTGAAAACAGCGTTCGCCGTGGTGCAGAACCCCGAGCTGCGCCAGCGTTTCAATGCCGGGCGGCTGGGGTTGGTGGACAGCGTCAACGCCCTGGGCCTGGAGGCGACCGAAGTGGCCTATCGCGAAGGCGGCCCGTGGCTGGAACAGGTCATGGCGTACCTGCAGGACAACCGCGATTATCTGGCCGCGGCCATCAAAACCCGCTTCCCCGGTATGACGATGAACCTGCCCCAGAGCACCTATCTGGCGTGGCTGGATTGCTCGGGCCTGGGGCTGGAAAGCCCGCAGCAGTTCTTCCTCGAACACGCCAAAGTCGCGCTCAGCGACGGGTTGGAATTCGGCGACGACTGTGGCCAGTTCGTGCGTCTGAACTTCGGCTGCCCACGGCCAATGCTGGAAGAAGGCCTGGCGCGCATGGAACGCAGCCTGCGCGACATCTGACACCTTCCCGGCTAAAGCCGGTCCCACTAAATGCACGCGGTTCCAGTAGGACTGGCTTCAGCCGGGAAGAGGCCCGCGTCTGCACCGTGATTTATGCAGCAAGCCACCCAGAAATGGCCGTGCTCAGAAGTACTTGAGCCAGGCGATGTCCCGGCGTCGCGCCTTGAGCGCCGCGAACCCGCTCACCGCCGGCAACAGCACGACAGTGAGCACCGCGGCGCAACCCCACAGGCCCAGCACCGACGTAAACCCGAAGTATTGGCCTTGGGAGGTGCCCCAGATCGCCACCGCCCCGACATACAGCAGCTTCAGCACATACAAGTGCAGCAGATAGAAAAACATCGGCGCCGCGCCAAACGCCAGCAGCGGTCGCAGCCATGCCCGCCCCTGTTGTCGCTCAAGCCAGGCCAGCACCAGCACGCCGACGCCCAGGGTCAGGCTGATGAACAGCAACGACGGCGGGTATTTGGTGACGTTGAGGACGCTCATCAGCGTGTGGGCCGTGGTGTCACCCTCCACCCACGGCTTTTCGCCATAACCATTGATGCCGCGCAGGGCGAGAAATAGCGCCAATGCGCCAAACCCCCAGGCGATCAGGTTGATCTCGCGCTTCTGTGCATTCGCGTCGCGGCCAAACCACGGCCCCGCGGCGTAACCCACGGCGATCACGCCGATCCACGGCAGCAGTGGGTACGAGGTGCGCAAGCGCAAACTGTCGCCGACGTCGATCCAGCCGCGGTCATGCAGAATCGCCCACGGAATATGCATCGCCGAACCCACGGCAAAATGCACGTCGTCCAGCAGGTTATGCCCGGCGATGATCGCCAGCCCCAGCGCCGCCAGCACACCGCGCGGCAATACCACCATCGCCGACAGCGCAATCATGCTCAGCCCAATGGCCCAGATGACCTGCAGGTAAATCACCGTCGGTGGAAACTGGAACGTCCAGGCGAAATTCACCAACGTCAGTTCCAGCGCGATCAACACCAGCCCGCGCTTGAACAGAAAGCCCGCCACCGCGCCCTTGCCCGCATGCCGTTCACCGTACAGCCAGGCGGAAAGCCCGGTCAGGAACACGAACAGCGGTGCGCAGAAATGAGCGAGGGTGCGGCTGATGAACAGATCGACGCTGGTGTGAGCGACATCCATCGGGTCGCTGACCTGGTGGTGCAGAAAGAACGTCTCGCGCACGTGGTCGAGCAACATGAAGATGATGATCAGCCCACGCAGCGCGTCGATCGATTGCAGGCGGCCGGGGTGGCCGATGGACGTGGCGGGGGATTGCAGAGGGACAGACAGGGTTTGCATACGCAGTGGACTCTCGAAGCGCGATAACCGACAGGCCCATGCAAGGCCTGAAAAAGCGAGTTATAACATAACACTTCAAGGCATCCTGCGCGCAATCAAAATCACGCGCAGGGTGTGGCCCGAAACCACCACAGCGCCTCGTCACCGGCCATGAGCACCCTGCCCCGTCCGGTGACTCGGCTGTCGCGCAGATCAATAACCGAGCGACAACCCCGTGCTGCGACGCGGATCGTTGGCGCCGTAGAAACGGTTGTTACCCACTGGCTTCCCACCGAGCGAAGGCGCGCCCACGAGAATGGCGGCCAAGTGGTTGGCGTCCTGAGGACCTGCAAACTTATGGCCCCAGCTTTCCAGGATCTTCTGGGTGTCAGGGCTCACGGCGAAGGCTTCCAGGTTGGTGGTTTCCGGCATCCACTGCTGGTGGAAACGTGGCGCATCGACCGCCTCCTGGATGTTCATGCCGTAGTCAATGACGTTGAGCATGGTCAGCAAGGTGGCGGTGATGATACGGCTGCCGCCCGGCGTGCCAACCACCATCACGGTCTTGCCGTCCTTGGTGACGATGGTCGGGCTCATGGACGACAACGGCGATTTGCCCGGTGCGATGGCGTTGGCTTCGCCCTGAATCAGGCCGTACATGTTCGGCACGCCGACCTTGGAGGTGAAGTCGTCCATCTCGTCGTTGAGGATCACGCCGGTGCTGCTCGCCATCACCCCAGCGCCGAACCAGTCGTTGAGGGTGTAGGTGACGGACACCGCGTTGCCCCATTTGTCGACGATGGAATAGTGCGTGGTGTTGTTGCCTTCGTGGGGCGCGACGCCGGGTTTAATGTTCTGGGAGATGCCGGCTTTCTGCGGTTCGATGGCGGCGCGCAGCTTGGCGGCGTAGTCGCGGTCGAGCAGATGGCTGATCGGGTTTTTGACGAAATCCGGATCGCCCAGGTAGCTGTTGCGGTCGACGTAGGCGTGACGCATGGCTTCGATCTGGTAATGCAGGCCCTGGGCGGAGTGATAACCCAATTCCTGCATCGGGTAGCCTTCGAGGATGTTCATGATCTCGCAGATGACCACGCCGCCGGAGCTCGGTGGTGGCGCCGAGACCACGTGGTAGCCGCGGTAATCACACTCGATCGGCGCCAGTTCCCGGGTCGCGTATTTGTCCAGATCCGCCTGGGTGATGATGCCCTTCCCCGCCTGGCTGGAATCGACGATGGCCTTGGCCACCCAGCCCTTGTAGAAACCGTCGCTGCCTTTGGCGGAGATTTCCTTGAGGGTCTTGGCGAGGTCTTTCTGCACCAGGGTGTCGCCGACTTGCAGCGGCTGTCCCTTGTTCAGAAAGATCGTGCCGAGGTCTTTGGCGTCGGCCTTGAACTCGTCGGTGGCAGTGCCGAGCAGGTCAACGTCTCCCTGCTCCAGGGCGAAGCCGTTTTCAGCGAGCTTGATCGCCGGCGCAATGACTTCGGCGCGTTTTTTGGTGCCATATTTGCTGAGCGCCATTTCCATCCCGGACACCGTGCCGGGCACGCCGACGGCCAGGTGCCCCTTGGAACTCAGGTCCGGCACGACGTTGCCGTCCTTGTCCAGGTACATGTTGGCGGTGGCCGCCAGCGGCGCTTTTTCGCGGAAGTCGAGGAAGGTCTTGCGCCCGTCCGCCAGCTGGATGGTCATGAAACCGCCCCCGCCCAGGTTGCCGGCGGCGGGATAGACCACCGCCAGCGCGTAGCCCACGGCGACGGCCGCATCGACTGCGTTGCCGCCCGACTTGAGCACGTCAACGCCCACGTGGGTGGCCAGGTGCTGCGCGGTGACGACCATGCCGTTTTCAGCAGCTGCCGGGGCCACGGAAGCGGCGTTGGCGCAGGACAGACCAAGGATGAGCGCCGTCGCAATGAGGGATTGGGCGAAGGGTTCGAACTTCATGGGCGGGATTCTCTTTTTCTTGTGATGGGAAATAGCCGGGAGCAGAGGACGCCCCGCACTAAAATAGCGCATGCGGGGAAAGTTGCCAGTAAGTGTTAAAAATCCGGCATGGAGAATGCCGGGTTCAGTGCGCATGTGTGCGGACGGCAGTGCCGAGCAGGCTCAAAACCACCGATCGTTGCGCTTGCGGCCCTTGGTCAGGGACGGGAGGATCAGGCCCAGCAACAGCCCGGCGCCGGCGATGCTGCCGCCGTAAACCATGTAACGCATCAGCACCTGATTGTTCTCGTCACCGAGTTTCGCCTGGGTCGTGCGCAAATCCGACTGGGCGCTGGCCAGCTGCGCGTTCAGGTCCTTGGTGCGGGCCTCGAGCTCGTCGACCAGTTTCTTGCGCGACTCTAGAGTTTCCTGCATGCCCTGAACCTTGGTCTTCCAGTCGTCGTCGATGGTCTTCAGTTGCGCGCTGAGGTCAGCGGCTTTCTGCGTCAGTTGCGGCAAGCGCTCGGCCTGCCCCGGCACTTCCTGCAGGTCAGCGGTGGGAATCCAGACGTTATCGCCGGCGCTGCCGCGCACCTGGCTGTAATCGCCCTGGGTGTTGATCAGCTCGACCTTCTGACCGGATTTCAGCGTGCCGACGATGCGATAGCCGTCGGTGGGGCCACTGCGCACGTAAGTGCTGAGGGTGTCGCTGACCCAGCGGTCTTTGCTCTGCGTTTCGGCGTGGACCAACGGGCTGGCAACGGCAATGGACAACAGCGAGGTCAGCAGGCCGGCGTTGAGCAAACGGCGTCGAACGCCCGGCACAGGGGTAAAGCGAAGGGAGACATCGGAGCGAGAAATAGGCATGGATAATCTTCGACAAATTGAAAAGAAGGCCGGTGGGCGGGCCGCATGCAAGGGAATCACGCCTGGTCGGGCAGCGACGAACAACGCGCTGCAACGGCTGGAAAAGGCATCTGGCGCGGGCGAAATTCAGCCAGACGTCGAAGGCCGTGGCCCCAGCGTACTGCGCGCGCAGTGGTCAACAGACCATTCAAAAGATGTCAGGTTCAGTGGCGAGGGATGACATTCGTCCGGGAAAGGTCCCACAACGTTTGTTGGAAGGGCTGAAACGACTGTGGGAGCGAGCCCGCTGGCGAATGCTTCATCAGACGATCAGGTCGACTGATGGAAAGCTATTCGCGAGCAAGCTCGCCCCCACAGGTTCACAACAGTGTGGCGGAGGAAATCAACCCTCCTGCTGCAGCTGCTCCACGGTCGGCTTGAGGATCACCACACCCAGCGGCGGCAGATTCAAGGGCAGCGAGAACGCCTGGCCATGGCTCTTGATGTCGTCGGTGCGCACGCCGCCGCCGTTGCCGAAGTTGGAACCGGCATAGACCCCCGCGTCGCTGTTGAACAGCTCGGTCCACTTGCCGCTGAACGGCACGCCGACACGATAGCCCTCGCGCGGCACCGGTGTCAGGTTGGCTACCACCAGCAGCGGCTCGCCCTCCTTGCTCCAGCGCAGATAGGCATAAACGCTGTTGCCGGCGTCGTCACCGATCACCCACTGGAAACCCTGTGGCTGACAGTCCTGCTCGTACAGCGCCTTCTCCGTGCGATACAGCCGATTGAGGTCACTGACCAGCGTGTGGACACCTTTGTGCTCGGCGTACTGCAGGAAATGCCAGTCCAACTCGGTGTCGTGGTTCCACTCGCGCCACTGGGCAAACTCGCAGCCCATGAACAGCAGCTTCTTACCCGGGTGGGTCCACATGAACGACAGGTACGCGCGCAGGTTGGCAAATTTCTGCCAGCGGTCGCCGGGCATTTTGTCGATCAAGGAATGCTTGCCGTGCACCACTTCATCGTGGGAAATCGGCAGCACAAACCGCTCGGACCAGGCATAGACCAGGCCAAAACTCAGTTGAGAATGGTGATGCTGGCGATGGATCGGGTCCTGCTCGATGTACTTCAGCGTGTCGTGCATCCAGCCCATGTTCCACTTGTACGAGAAACCCAGACCGCCCTGTTGGGTGGGCTGCGAAACGCCCGGCCAGGACGTCGATTCCTCGGCAATGACCAACGCGCCCGGCGCCTCGATGGCGACCACGTCGTTCAAGTGGCGCAGGAAGTCGATGGCTTCCAGGTTTTCGCGGCCGCCGTAACGGTTCGGGACCCATTCGCCGGCATTGCGGGAATAGTCGCGATACAGCATTGACGCCACCGCATCCACGCGCAACGCATCGACGTGGAAGTTCTTCAGCCAATGGATACCGGAGGCAATCATGAAACCGTGGACTTCGGTGCGACCCAGGTTGTAGATCAGGGTATTCCAGTCCTGATGGAAACCTTCATGGGGGTTGGCGTATTCGTACAGCGCTGTCCCGTCGAATTGGGCCAGACCGTGTGCATCGGTCGGAAAGTGCGCCGGCACCCAATCAAGAATTACGCCGATGTCGTTAAGGTGGCAGGCATCAACGAAGGCAGCGAAGTCTTCCGGTTTGCCGTAGCGCGCACTCGGTGCAAACTGCGACAACACCTGATAACCCCATGAGCCGCCGAACGGGTGTTCCATGATCGGCATCAATTCGATGTGGGTGAAACCCAGGTCCTTGATGTAAGGAATCAGGTTTTCAGCCAGCTCGCGCCAGTCGTACGGGCGATCCGGCTCGTCATCACCGCCGTGGTGCCACTGCCACGAACCGGCGTGCAGCTCGTAGATCGACAGCGGCTGATGAATGTCGTGCTTTTCACCCCGGGACTGCATCCAGTCGTGGTCCTGCCACTCGAACGTCAGCGGCGCAGCGACTTTTGACGCTGTTGCCGGCGGCAGCTGGGTGGCCAGGGCCATCGGGTCAGCTTTCAGCGGCAGAACACCGTGCTGGCCGAGGATCTCGTACTTGTACGCTTCACCCGGGCCGATGCGCGGAATGAAAATTTCCCACACGCCGGTCGGATGACGTAGGCGCATCGGATGACGACGACCGTCCCAGCTATTGAAGTCGCCGACCACCGAGACACGGCGGGCATTCGGTGCCCATACCGAGAAACGTACGCCGTCGACGCCATCGACATTCTTGACCTGTGCGCCCAGAGCGCTGCTCAAGTCGCGGTGGTTGCCCTCGGCGAACAGGTACAAGTCCATCTCGCCCAACTGCTCGCCGAAGCTATAAGGGTCTTCGGTGATTTGCTCGCCGGTGGCCCACGAGATTTTCAGCAGATAGGGTTCGCGAACCGCAAAGTGGCCGGCAAAGAAGCCCGGCTTGTCGGTCATGCTCAGCTCGCCGAGGTCACGTTCGCCGTCGCGCGAGAGCACGCGAACGGCCAGGGCATTGGGCAGATAGGCACGGATCACCTGGCCTTCAGCACCATCGCTGTGGGGGCCAAGCATCGAGAACGGGTCGCGATGCTCCGCACGGATCAACGCGTCCAGGTCGACGGCGCTGGGCAATATTGCGTGGTTGCCGTTACCGAATTGGTCAGACGCACTCATTTTCATTCTCCATCAGACAGGTCGAGAAGCCCGCGTAAACCTTGAAGCGGAACCGACAACCATGTCGGCCGATTCTCGGCCTCGTAGGCCACTTCATAAGCGGCTTTTTCCAGCGTGAACAGCGCCAGCGCGGCCGCTTCACCCTTGGCATCTTTCCAGTCGTGACCCACTTCGACGGTGGCCTTGCGATAGGCGTCGAGGAACGCCTCGCGCGCCTGCCTCAAATACGTCTCGGCCACTTGCTGGCGGGCGGTTTCGGCCTGCACCGACGTGTCGGCACTTTGCGCGTTGCGCACCGCCATCGCCGCAGCGTAGTCGAACGAGCGGAGTACGCCGCTGACATCTTTGAACGGGCTGTATTTGGCCCGACGTTCCTGCAGCGGACGCGCCGGCTCGCCTTCGAAGTCGATCAGGTAGGCATCGCCCTTCACCACCAGCATTTGGCCGAGGTGCAGGTCGCCATGCACGCGCATTCTCAGGCCGCCAACGGACTGCTTGGCCAGGGTCTTCACTTGGGCCAGCAGCGCTTTGCGTTTGCCCAGCAGCTCAGTGATGAGCTGCTGATCCTGGGCCTCCAGGGAGTCGCGGTGCTGTTCAAGCAGCTGCAAGGCGCGCTCGATCTGCGCCGACACGCTCTTCGCCGAGGCCTCGCTGTCCTTGACGCTGGTGACTTCGGTCTTGAAGTCCGGGTTATCCGTTGGCGCGCCGAGAATCACGTGCATCTCGCCCAGACGCTGCCCCAGCAGGCCGGCGAAGTCTTTCAGCTCGATCAGCGCGTTGGCTTGCTGCTCCAGCGCCGACTGACCGTGGGCCATGTGATCGCGCACGGCGCGTTCGAGGTTGTTCTGCGTCCATTCCCATGCATCGCCCTGATTGCTCAGGTAACCCTGGGCGATCATCAGCAGGTTCTTCTCGCCCTGCCCGTCGACGCGCACGACTGCGCCCAACAGCGGCGAGATGTGCGGGTAGCCGGCTTCGGTGAGGTATGCGCCCATTTCCAGCTCAGGGTGAGTACCGGCCGCGACACGACGAATCATTTTCAGGACCAGCTTCCTGCCGACCACCACCGAGCTGTTGGACTGTTCGGCCGAGAGGTAACGCACCTCGGCGTCTTCGTTCAGCCCCAGCGGCGCCAGTTGCGACGTGCTCTGGAACTGCAGCTCACCGTCCGGCGTCGCCAGCACGGTGTTGTCCTGCATGCCTTTGATGACGTTGCGAATGAACGGCTCAAGGGTGAACGCATCGGTGATCAAGCCGACCTGACGGCCACGACGCACACGGGACAAGGCCAACTGCTGCGGCAACGCGCTGCTGATGTCGTCTTCCGGCAACAGGCCGAACGGCAATTGGTAGCGGACCTTTTCGCCGCCAGAGGTGACTTCGATTTCGCTCAGCAACGCCGGGCGCACTGTGGAGCCGAAGCGCACGGCGTAGGCGATGTGAATGCTGTCAATGGCCGTGCCCTTGCCGGCGAACCAGCGGCGTTTCGGCAGATAGACCGACAGCGACTGCTGCTCCATGGTCTGGCGCAGGGGTTCTTCGAGCAATTCTTCCAGGCGCTGCTTGAGCACCAGGGTCGGGAAGTCCGGCATGCTCTGGGCCGGTTCAACGTGCCAGCTGGGCATTTGATTCTCCGCGGCCAGCAAGAACCAGTAGAAGCCGTACGGCGGCAACGTCAGCAGGTAATTGAGCTGGCCAATAGGTGGAAAGGCGCTGCCACCGAGCATCTCGACCGGAACGGTCCCGGCGTAGGGCGCCAGTTCAAGCTCGGCGGCCTGGGAAGCGGCCGAGACGTTGGCGACGCAGAGGATGATTTCGGTCTTGCCGTCCGGCCCGGTGTATTCACGGGTGTAGGCCAAAATGCGACGGTTGCTCGGCGAGAGCATTTTCAGGGTGCCGCGGCCAAAAGCCTTCTGCTGCCTGCGCACAGCGAGCATGCGCCGGGTCCAGTTGAGCAGCGAATGCGGGTCGTGATCCTGGGCTTCGACGTTGACCGACTGGTAACCGTACAGCGGGTCCATGATCGGCGGCAGCACCAAGCTCGCCGGGTTGGCGCGGGAAAAGCCGCCGTTGCGGTCGATCGACCATTGCATCGGCGTGCGCACACCGTCGCGGTCGCCGAGGTAAATGTTGTCGCCCATGCCGATTTCGTCGCCGTAGTACAGGGTCGGCGTGCCGGGCATGGACAGCAACATGCTGTTGAGCAGTTCAACGCGGCGGCGGTCACGTTCCAGCAGTGGCGCCAGGCGACGACGGATGCCCAGGTTGATCCGCGCGCGACGGTCCGAGGCGTAGTAATTCCACAGGTAATCACGCTCGCGGTCGGTGACCATTTCCAGCGTCAGTTCATCGTGGTTGCGCAAGAAGATCGCCCACTGACAGTTCTCCGGGATTTCCGGCGTCTGGCGCAGGATGTCGGTGATCGGGAAACGGTCCTCCTGGGCCACCGCCATGTACATGCGCGGCATTAGCGGAAAGTGGAACGCCATGTGGCATTCGTCGCCGTCCTTGCCCTTGCGGTCACCGAAATACAGCTGGGTGTCTTCCGGCCACTGGTTGGCTTCGGCCAGCAGCATGCGGTCGGGGTAGTTGGCGTCGATTTCGGCACGGATCTGCTTGAGGACCTGGTGGGTCTCCGGCAGGTTTTCGTTGTTGGTGCCGTCACGCTCGATCAGGTACGGAATCGCGTCCAGACGCAGGCCGTCGATGCCCATGTCCAGCCAGTAGCGCATGACCTCGATCACCGCTTTCATGACCTGCGGATTGTCGAAGTTCAGGTCCGGCTGGTGAGAATAGAAACGGTGCCAGAAGTACTGCTCGGCCACCGGGTCCCAGGTCCAGTTGGACTTCTCGGTGTCGAGAAAGATAATCCGGGTGCCGTCGTACTTCTGCGGATCGTCGGACCAGACGTAGAAATCCCGCGCCTTGGAGCCCTTCTTCGCATGCCGGGCACGCTGAAACCACGCGTGTTGATCCGAGGTGTGGTTGATGACCAGCTCGGTGATCACCCGCAGGCCGCGGTCGTGCGCCTCGGCGATAAACTTCTTCGCGTCGGCCATGGTGCCGTAGTCGCTGTGTACGCCACGGTACTCGGAGATGTCATAGCCATCGTCGCGGCGTGGCGACGGGTAGAACGGCAGCAGCCAGATGGTGTTGACGCCCAGTTGGGCAATGTAGTCGAGCTTGGCGATCAGGCCGGGGAAGTCACCGATGCCGTCGTCATTGGAATCGAAAAACGACTTCACGTGGACCTGGTAAATCACCGCATCCTTATACCAGAGCGGGTCTTCAATAAAGGCAGCGTTGCGGGGTTTCTTTGCCATGACCACATCCTTTTAATTATTGGTTTGTGGCTTTGATGCGCCATATACCGAACGGCTGGTACGAAGGGTCCAGACGCATGAACTGGTACTTGCCATACCAGGTCCAGGAATGCCCGGTCATCAAGTCTTCGCCCAGGGTGGCGGCATCGTCCGGCAGGCCCATTTCCCACAGCGGCAGCTCGAACGTCGCTTCCTGCGCGTTGCGCGGGTCAAGGTTGACCGCGACCAGAATGAAGTTGCTGCCATCCGCCGTGCGCTTGCCGAAGTACAGGATGTTGTCGTTGTACGCGGTGTAGATCTTCAGGCCCAGGTGGGTCTGCAGCGCCGGGTTCTGGCGACGGATGCGGTTGAGCTGGGCGATCTCGGCAATGATATTGCCAGGCGCGGTGAAGTCGCGCGGACGGATCTCGTACTTCTCCGAGTCCAGGTATTCCTCTTTGCCCGGGACCGGCGCCGATTCGCACCGCTCGAAGCCCGAATACATGCCCCATAGACCCGACCCCATGGTCGCCAGCGCGGCGCGGATCAGGAAGCCCGGACGACCTGAATCATGCAGGAACGGCGGGTTGATGTCCGGCGTGTTGACGAAGAAATTCGGGCGGTAGCACTCGCGCCATGGCGACTCGTTGAGCTGAGTGAAGTACTCGCTGAGTTCGGCCTTGGTGTTGCGCCAGGTGAAGTAGGTGTAGCTCTGGGAATAACCGACCTTGCCCAGACGCGCCATCATCGCCGGCTTGGTGAACGCCTCGGCGAGGAACATGACTTCAGGGTGCTGGCTGCGCACGTCGGCAATCATCCACTGCCAGAACGGCAGCGGCTTGGTGTGCGGGTTGTCGACGCGAAAGATCTTCACGCCCTCCTTCACCCAGCCGAGGATCACGTCACGCAGCTCGGTCCACAGGCCCGGAATCGCGTCCGGCGCATAGAAATCAACGTTGACGATGTCCTGGTATTTCTTCGGCGGGTTTTCCGCGTAACGGATCGTGCCGTCGGGACGCCACGAGAACCAGCCCGGGTGTTCTTTGAGCCACAGGTGGTCCTGGGAGCACTGGATAGCGAAATCCAGGGCGATTTCCAGACCGTGCTCGGCTGCAGCGGCGACCAGCTCGCGGAAGTCTTCGCGGGTACCCAGTTGCGGGTGAATAGCGTCGTGGCCTCCATCCTCGCTGCCGATGGCGTACGGGCTGCCCACATCATCCGGCCCTGCGGTGAGGGAGTTGTTCGGGCCTTTGCGGTGAGCGCGACCGATCGGGTGGATCGGCGGGAAATACAGCACGTCGAAGCCCATGTCGCGAATCATCGGCAGGCGCGTATGAACGTCCTTGAAGGTGCCGTGACGCTTTTTGTCGTCGGTGATCGAACGTGGAAACAGCTCGTACCAGCTGGCGAACTGGGCCAGCTCACGTTCGACGTCCAGGGGGAATTCCAGACTGCGGCTGAGGAACGCGTGATTGTCGGCCTTGGCCATGACGCTGGCCGCGTCGCTGCTCAGTAGCAGCGCCACCTTGGCCTCGTTTTCGGTGGTCTCACCGAAGCGCGTGATCAGGGTGTCGAGTTGCCCACGCACTTCCAGCTTGCTGCGCTCGGCGGCGTGCACCAGGTGCAGGCGCCCTTCTTCCAGCTCCAGATCAATGGTCACGCCGGCGGCGTATTTCTTTTCCAGCTCGTAGCGGTAGCTGCCGAACTGATCGATCCAGGCTTCAAGGCGATAGACATAGCGGGTAAAGGTCGGCGGGGTGAATTCGCCGATCCAGCTGTCATTGCCCAGCTCGCGCATAGGCACCGATTGCCATTCTTCATCGTCGATGGCCCGGTAGACGATACGGACGGCCATCTTGTCGTGGCCGTCGGCGTAGATTTTGCTGGTGACCGTGACCGGCTGACCAACAACGGCCTTGGCCGCCAACTGACCGTTATCGATCACCGGCTGGGTGTCCTCGATCACGATCCGCGGCAGCTGCAAGGCTTGGGTCAGGGGGATAGGGTGGATAGAGTGGAGAACATCGTTGGCCAGGGAATCCGGGCCGTACGGCTGATCAGCAGTATCATTCATCGAGCATCACTCCTCACGCCCAGGGACGCCCACCGTGGGGCGCCCATTGCATCAGCGTCTTTGTCCATAACATAAGAGAGAGCCACGGGATCAACGCATCCGGACGTGGCAGCATAGGTTCCGAACGCCAGCCTCGGGCAAAAGTTCAAACAGCTTGCGTGACGTTTGATCAAGTTACTGCATGGATAATGGCAGGCCGGGGCTCCGGCGTAACGGGGTATCCAGGCGGATTGAGTGAATCATTGTCAGGGCGCTGCGGTCGATATAGGTGCGTGATGGCGGGTGTGCTGCAACGTCACCTGACACGCCCTCTCGACGAACCCAAGGAAGCGAAGACCATGAGCATTCCCGTTCCCGCAGAAACGCCCGATCCGAATATAGACGATCCCGAATTGCCGGTGCCCAAGCCCGAGGAGCCCCCTTCCCCGCTCATGCCTCCGGTGATCGAACCGCCGGTGGGTGACCCGCCAAACGGTGAGCCTCCGGCCATTCTGGATGACACGTTTCCTGAGTGATTCAATGCCCTTCCCGGCTGACGCAAGGCGTTGTAGGACCGGCTTTAGCCGGGAAGCTGTTAGAGGGCTAGCCGCGATGTTGAGGGCGCACCCACTGGCCTCTTCCCGGCTAAAGCCGGTCCCACTCAGGCTGTGTGAAAACCCCGAACGCCGATGCACTGCTCAAAAAATGTACTAAAAAATGCGTTTCTACGCGAAATCTGAGTCTGCAAACCACGCGAGCATTTGCAAAATTCACGTGAGAGCGCGCAGTTCATTTTTGGTGGAGGGTTTTCACACAGCCTGCACTATTAACCAGCCGTCAGCCCTGAATACCCCTGAATAATCGCCGGCTCACGGCTCCTGCGCATCGCCACCTGTTTTGCGGGCGGGGTCGTGTGCACGTTCTTCCGCCGACTCAACCCGCCTGACGATCATCGGCATCAGGCTAAAGATGCCCAGTGCCAGCACCGTACTCAAGACTGCCGTCATCTCCCTGCCCATCCCCGCCGCGATACCAATGGCCGCGGTCATCCACAAACCGGCCGCCGTGGTCAGGCCTTTCACCTGAGTGGCATTGAGCGCATCACCCTTGAGGATGGTCCCGGCGCCGAGAAAGCCGATCCCCGCCACAATGCCCTGCACCACCCGGCTCAATGCAGCGTCGTCGGCACCGGCCATGCGCGGCACCAGCACAAACAGCGCGGCCCCCATGCACACCAGCATGTGCGTTCGGACACCGGCGGCCTTGCCCTTGTGTTCCCGCTCGAAACCCAGAATCCCGCCCAGCAGCGCCGCGATGACCAGGCGTATGGTCACGCGGGTGATCTGCCCGGCATCGGTGATATCAGAGAACTCGGCCTGCAGTGTGTCCACCACTTCTTCCCACCAGGCATTCATCAGTGCATTCCCTTCGGTTAACGTCAGTGCGGTATGGACCGCAGCGCAGGGCGAGAGTGCGGGAGGTGGATACCGAAGAGATGCGCCTGATCCGGTGGTTGTCAGCCGATCTGCATCTGTACTAATGCGCAGGCCGAGGGCATATTCCGGTCCTGCAGCCGGGTCCTCCGTCCTGCGTCAGTCGCTTCTGTATGGCGGCTGCACCCCAGAAGCCACTCAGCACGAGCCCGCCATGAAGCGCTATGAAAAGTTTGCCGACGACATTGCCGAGCTGATCCGATCGGGGGTGCTGGCGGCAGGGCAACGCGTGCCTTCAGTGCGCTACGCCAGCCAGACCCATGGCATCAGCCCGTCTACGGTGTTCCAGGCGTACTACTTGCTGGAACGTCGAGGCCTGATCCGGGCACGCCCGCGCTCCGGCTACTTCGTCAACGACAGTGTCCGCCTGCAAGGGCTTGGCGATCGTGCGTCGGAGCAGGATGCGCGTCCCGCGCCACAGGTGAGCGAGTCCACCGAAGTCGACGTCAGCGATCTGGTGTTTTCGGTCCTCGAATCCATCAAGGACCCGAACACCGTGCCCTTCGGCTCCGCCTTCCCCAGCGCCGGGCTGTTCCCGTTGCAGCGCCTGGCCCGCTCCCTCGCCAGTGCCACCCGCGACATGGACCCGCGCATGGTGGTCAGCGACCTGTCGCCCGGCAATCCGGCGCTGCGCCGACAAATCGCGCTGCGGTACATGGTCGCCGGGCAAATGCTGCCCATGGACGAGTTGCTGATCACCAACGGCGCCCTCGAAGCGCTGAATCTGTGCCTGCAAGCGGTGACCGAGCCCGGCGATCTGGTGGCCATCGAGGCGCCGGCGTTCTACGCCTGTCTGCAGGTGCTCGAACGGCTGAAGCTCAAGGCGGTGGAAATACCGGTGCACCCGCAACAGGGCATTGACCTGGCGGTGCTTGAGCAGGCGCTCGAGCGCTACCCGATCAGGGCCTGCTGGAGCATGACCAGTTTTCAGAACCCCACCGGCGCGACGCTGCCTGAAGCGCGCAAACGCGAGCTGGTGGAGCTGCTGCGCAAGCATGAGGTGCCGCTGATCGAGGATGACGTCTACGCCGAGCTGTATTACGGCCAGCACGCGCCAAAGCCGGCCAAGGCGTTCGACACCGAAGGCCTGGTGCTGCATTGCGGCTCGTTCGCCAAAAGCCTCGCGCCCGGTTATCGGGTGGGCTGGGTCGCTGCCGGGCGCTATGCGCAAAAGGTCGAGCGGCTGAAGATCATGACCTCACTGTGCGCCTCGATGCCCGCCCAGGCCGCCATCGCCGATTACCTGCAACACGGCGGTTACGACCGCCACCTGCGCAAGCTCCGCCACAGCCTGGAAGATCAGCAGCGCGCCATGCTCGGCGCCATTGCCCGTTACTTCCCGGCGCAGACCCGCGTCAGCCAGCCCACCGGCGGGTACTTCCTGTGGGTTGAGCTACCGGAACAGATCGATTCACTGAAAGTGTTCCAGGCCGCCCTCGCACAGGGCATCAGCATCGCCCCCGGCCCGATGTTCTCGCCAACGCGGCGGTTCAAGCATTTCATCCGCCTGAACTACGGCAGCCCGTGGGGCGAAACCGCTGAACGGGCGATGGAGACGCTGGGGAAGATCATTCGCTCGATGATGGGTTAGCCGTTGGCCCGCCAGGCGCAGACGGCCTCAGCGCTGGCTGCAGAGCCGTCAGCGCCCGCCCCCCAGATCAATGAACGAACCCGTCGAATACGAGGCCTTGTCGGACAGCAGCCACAGAATTGCCTGCGCTACTTCATCGGCCAGTCCGCCACGGCCCATGGGGATGGTCGGTTCCAGCTTGCTGACGCGATGGGGGTCACCGCTCAGGGCGTGGAACTCGGTGAAGATGTAACCGGGGCGCACGGCATTGACCCGCACGCCCTCGCCTGCCACTTCCTTGGCCAGCCCGACGGTGAAGGTGTCCAGCGCGCCCTTCGACGCCGCGTAGTCGACGTATTCGCCGGGTGACCCGAGCCGTGCGGCGACGGACGACACATTGACGATGCTGCCGCCGCGCCCGCCGTGGCGGGGCAACATGCGCAGCAGTGCGTGCTTGCTGCACAGCATCGGCCCGACCACGTTGCTCATCATGATTTTCAGCAGACGAAACTCGGACATGGTGTCCAGCCGCGACGCCTCGCCCACCGTGCCGGCGTTGTTGACCAGCGCAGTGATCCGCCCCATCTCCGAATCGATCCGCGCAAACAGGCGAATGATCTCGTCCTCGTTGCTGACGTCGGCCTGCACCGCGATGGCATGACCGCCCGCCTCGCGAATCTGCCCGCACAGCCGCTCGGCGGAGGCGTGATCGGACAGATAGTTGACGCACACGCGATAGCCCTGCGCTGCTGCCAGAACCGCCGTGGCGGCTCCAATACCCCGGGAGCCGCCGGTGATGAGGAGATTTTTATCCATAAATGTTCCCGTTCGATCAATGCGTGGAGGTGGGGTGGGCATTAACACTCAATCCGTGATTTCGCTGACACGATGCCGCGCGGCTTCGATGTCTGCCATGAACCGCTCGGCCGGCAGCGGATAACCCAGCAGGTAACCCTGCAGCGAGTCGCAGCCCAGGCGCGTAAGGAAATTCTGCTGGCTGGCGGTCTCGACACCTTCGGCGACGATGCGCAGGTTCAGCGCCTGGCCCAGCGCAACGATGGCCGAGACAATGGCCGCGTCGTCGCTGTCGTGCTCCAGATCGCGGACGAAACCGCGGTCGATCTTCAATTCGTTGGCCGGCAGACGCTTGAGGTACATCAGGCTGGAATAGCCGGTGCCGAAGTCGTCGATGGACAGGTCGACGTGCATGTCCGAGAGCTTCTGCAGCACGGTCATGCTCGCATCGGCGTCGCTCATGGCAGTGGTTTCGGTGATTTCCAGGGTCAGGCAGTTGGCCGGCAGACCGTGGGTCGCCAGCGCGTCCGCGACGGTTTCGACCAGCCCGACATGGCTGAACTGCAACGCCGACAGGTTCACCGCAATGCGCCAGTGGGTAAAGCCGCTGTCGTACCAGCGCTTCATCTGCCGGCAGGCCTCGTGCAGCACCCACTCGCCGATGGGGATGATCAGGCCGGTTTTTTCGGCGAGACCAATGAATTTGTCCGGCATCAGCAACCCGAGCTGCGGATGATTCCAGCGCACCAGCGCTTCAGCACCCACCGGCTGGTGGGTGCCAGCGGAGAATTTCGGCTGGTAATGCAGGCAGAACTGCCCTTCACGCAGCGCAAGGCGCAAGTCCTGTAACAGCTGCAGCTGATTGCGCGCGTTGGTGTTCATCGAGGCATCGAAAAAGCTGTAGCCGTTCTTGCCAGCGTTCTTGGCGTGGTACATGGCGGCGTCGGCGTTCATCAGCAATTCCTGCTGAGTGCGGCCGTTGCCGGGGTACAGGCTGATGCCGATGCTCACCGTCACCTGCAGATCATGTTCCTGCACGCTGAACGGCTGGCTCACCAGGGAAACCTGGCGCGAGGCCACGCTGACCGCCTCTTCGCCATCGTCGAGCTCGACCAGCAGCACGAACTCGTCGCCGCCGATGCGCGCCAGGGTGTCGTGGCGATGGAAATTTTCCCGCATGCGCACAGCCACCGCGCGCAACAGCTGATCGCCGACATGGTGACCGAACGCATCGTTCACCGGTTTGAAGCCGTCCAGATCCAGAAACATCAGGGCGAACATGCCGCCCTGGGCGTCGACCTTGCGCATGGCCTGATCGATGCGATCCGCCAGCAGGATGCGGTTGGGCAGCCCGGTGAGGTTGTCGTGCAGGGCCAGCTGCGTGAGCTCGCGGTTGGCTTCTTTCAGCGACAGCGACAACTGAGCGGTACGCGCTTCCAGGCGGGCATCGAGCACGGAGGTCAGCAGCGTGATGCCCAGCACCGCCAGACTGGTGACCAGCACCAGTTTGTCCAGGCCATTGGTGTGCAGACCGTTGAGTGTCGCGCCGCAGAAACTGCCCTCGGGAAAGTTCGCCGCGCTCATGCCGGTGAAATGCATGCCGAGGATGGCGAAGCCCATGATCACCGCCGCACCGGCGCGGGCCAGCCGAACGTAAGGCGTCTGCCGGCGCAGACGCACGGCAATCGCCAGCGCTACGGCCGAAGCGCTGACGGCGATCAACAGCGAAAGGCCGAACAGGCCGGGGTCGTAATCGATGCCCGGCTGCATGCGCATCGCCGCCATGCCGGTGTAGTGCATGGCGCTGGTGCCGAGCCCCATGACCACTGCGCCAAACAGGAGATGCGGCAGCGGCACACGGTCGTGACTGACCAGCCACAGGGCGAAGCCCGAGGAAAAAATGGCGATGATCAGCGAGAGCACCGTCAGCGGGATGTCGTACGCCAGCTGGATCGGCAGGTTGAACGCGAGCATGCCGATGAAGTGCATCGACCAGATGCCGACGCCCATGGACAGCGCACCACCGGCCATCCACAGCCCGCGGGCCCGGCCACTGGCCGAGGCGATGCGCCCGGCCAGATCAAGGGTGGTATAGGACGCAAGTATCGCGACCAGAAACGAAATCAAAACCAGCGAATAGGTGTAATGGCCGATCAACATGGGCTGGCTCTTGGCTCAACGGAGTGCGGCCTTTCAGCCCTGATCAATTTGGCGGCGATTGTACCGAAATTCCCGTGAAAGTCCCGTCACTCCGTCGCAAAGATGGCACATAGCTATTTAGCTGGAATTAACGGTTGGATACTTCCGCACCCGGTCTCAGTCCGGTCGCGGCGTCCCAGCCGCCACCCAATGCCGCAATCAACTGGGCGCTGGCGACCAACCGGCTTTCCAGCACGTTCAGCACGCTGCGTTCGTTGCTCAGCGCGGTGGTCTGCACGTTGACCACGTCCAGGTAGCCAATCAGCCCGGCCTTGTACTGGTTGTTGGTCAGACGCAGAGAATCACGCGCCGATTGCAGCGCCTCGTCGCGCACCCCGGCTTCCTCCTCATACACGCGCAACTGGCCCATGTAGTCCTCGACTTCCTTGAAGCCGTCGAGCACGGTCTGGCGGTACTGGGCGACGGTCTGGTCGTAGACCGCTTCGGTACGGTCCACTTCGGCAGCGCGCTGGCCACCGTCGAACAGGGTCATCGCCAGTTGCGGGCCCACCGACCAGAAGCGATTGGGCAGGGAAATCCAGTCGCTGACGGTGCTGCTGCTGTAACCGCCGCTCATGCTCAGGGTAAGGTCCGGGTAATACGCGGCCTTGGCCACGCCGATATTGGCGTTGGCGGTCATGACCGAACGCTCGGCGGCGGCAATATCAGGGCGGCGTTCAAGCAACTGTGACGGCAGCTGCGCCGGGATCTGCGGTACCGCCGGAATCGAGGTGGTCGCCGCGAGGCTGAAATCCGCTGGCGCCTGGCCCATCAGCACGGCGATCGCGTTTTCGAACTGGGCACGCTGCCATTGCAGGTCGATCAGGTCAGCCTGGGTGCTCTTGAGCTGCGTCTGCGCCTGGGCGGTGGCGTCGCGGCCGGAAATCCCGGCGCGGTACTGGTTCTGGGTCATGGTCAGCGAGCGCTGATAGGCGTCAACGGTCGCTTCGAGCAAGCGCTTCTGCTCGTCGATCACCCGCAGTTGCAGATAGCTCTGCACCAGTTGCGATTGCAGGCTCAGGCGCATCGACGCCAGATCGGCGAGGCTCGCCTGGGCGCTGGCCTTGTCGGCTTCCAGCCCGCGACGCAACTTGCCCCACACGTCGGCTTCCCAACTGACGCCCAATTGCGCGTTGTAGGTGTCACGAATGCCGCTGCTGGAACTGCTCAGGCTCGAACTGCTGCTGCCGGTGCCCTGGCTCGAACGGTTCTTACTGGTGGTCAGGTCCAGCGTCGGGAAGAACGCACCCCGCGCACTGCGCACCAGGGCAGCCGCCTGCCGGTATTGGGCCTCGTATTGCGCCACGGTCTGGTTGGAGGTGTTGAGTTTCTGCACCAGCGCGTTGAGCTGGGCGTCGCCATAAATCTCCCACCACGCGCCGCGCGCCATCGCATCACTCGGGTTGGCCTGGGTCCAGCCTTCGGCCTGCTTGAAGTGCGCGGGCGTCGGCATGTCCGGCGTCTTGTAATCCGGGCCGACGGCACAGGCACTGAGCAGCAGCGCGCACAAGGCAACGCCGAACGTCCTGTGAAACGGCAACGTCCGCTGTGGGCCAGGGGCTTTCATCGAGTCGTTCATAGCGGAGTGTCCAGGGCAGCATCCGTCTGCACACCGCGCCACGTGTTGAAACGATGGCGCAGACGGTCGAGATAAAGGTAAACCACAGGCGTGGTGTACAGCGTGAGGATCTGGCTGAGGATCAGGCCGCCGATGATGGTCAGGCCCAGCGGCCGGCGCATTTCCGCGCCTTCGGCACTGCTCAGCAATAACGGCACGGCGCCGAGGATCGCCGCCAGCGTGGTCATCAGAATCGGCCGCAGACGCTGCAGGCAGGCATTGCGAATCGATTCCACCGGGGTCATGCCGCCCTGACGCTCAAGCTGCAAGGCGAGGTCGATCATCAGAATCGCGTTCTTCTTCACCACGCCGATCAGCAAAAACAGCCCCAGCAGTGAGATCAGACTGAATTGCCCGCCGGTGAGGTAGATGCTCAGCAGCGCGCCGACCCCTGCCGAGGGCAGCGTCGAGAGGATGGTCAGCGGGTGAATGTAGCTTTCGTAGAGAATGCCCAGTACCAGGTACACCGCCACCAACGCGCCGAGAATCATCCACGGCTGGCTCTTCTGGGTGGCGGCAAAGGCGTCGGAGGTCCCGGCCATCTTGGCGATCACGTCTTCGGGCAGGCCCACCGCCGCGACGGCGCGCTCGATGGCCGCATTCGCCTGATCGAGGGTGACGCCGTCGGCCAGGTCGAAGGAGATGTTTTCCGAGGCGAACTGGCCGTCGTGGCTGACCCGGTCGTCTTCCAGGCTGCGCTCGTAACGGGCGATGGTCGACAGCGGCACCCGTGCGCCATCGGCCGTGATCACCTGGACCTGCTCCAGAGTGGTCGGGTCGAGTGCGTATTTCGGGTTGACCTCCATGACCACCTGATACTGGTTCAGCGGGTCATAGATGGTCGACACCTGGCGCTGGCTGTAGGCGTTGTTCAGCACGGTGGTGACCATGTTCATGTCGATGCCCAGACGCTTGGCCGCATCGCGATCGACGATCAACGTCACCTGCTGGGTGCCGCCGCCGTCGTTGGCGTCGATGGCGGTCAGCTCCTTGAGCGACTTCAGTGCCGCGACAATCTTCGGGTACCACAGGCGCAGGGTTTCCAGGTCGCCGCTTTGCAGGATGTACTGGTATTGCGAGGTGGTCTGCTCGCGGCCGCCGCCCAGTTGCAGGTCCTGATCGGGTTGCAGGAACAGACGCCCGCCCGGCACCAGCGGCATTTCCTTGCGCAGTCGCTCCACCACTTCCATGGCGCCGATGTTGCGCTCCTTGATCGGTTTCAGGCGCACGATGATGAACGCGTTGCCGGTGCCGCCGTTGCCGCCGATGAAGCCCGCGACGCTCTCCACCGCCGGATCCTTGAGGATCGCCGAGCGGAACGTGTCCATCTTCGGCTGCATCACCGAGAACGACAGGCCGTCGTCGCCGCGCACGAAACCCATCAGCTGACCGGTGTCCTGCTGCGGCAGAAAGGTCTTTGGCACCACGACGTACAAAGCGATGTTGCCGACGATGGTCAACAGCAGCGTCAGCAGGGTCAGGCGCCGATGACGCAGCACCCAACGCAGGCTGCGGTCGTAGCCGGCAACCATGCGATCGTTGACCCGCTGGCTCCAGCGCTGTAGGCGGTTTTCCGTGCCCGGCACGTGGGGCTTGAGCCAGCGCGCGCAGAGCATCGGCGTCAGGGTCAGCGACACCACCAGCGAAACGATGATGGACACCGACAAGGTGATGGAAAACTCGCGGAACAGGCTCTCCACCAGCCCGCCCATGAACAGGATCGAGACAAACACCGCCACCAGCGAGACGTTCATCGACAGCAGGGTAAAGCCTACCTCCTTGGCGCCCAAGTAGGCCGCTTCCATGGGCGGCACGCCTTGGTCGATGTGCCGGGAGATGTTTTCCAGCACCACGATGGCGTCGTCGACCACCAGCCCGGTGGCGAGAATCAACGCCATCAGCGACAGGTTGTTCAACGAGAAACCGTACAGGTACATGATCGCGAAGGTGCCGACCAGCGACACCGGCACCGCCAGGGTCGGGATCAGCGACGCGCGGAAATTCCCCAGGAACAGGAACACCACCAGAATCACCAGCACCACGGCAATCAGCAGCGTCATTTCCGCTTCGTGCAGCGTGGCCTTGATCACCGGCGAGCGGTCCATGGCAAGGTCAAGCTTGACACTGGCCGGGAGCACGGCCTGCAACGCCGGCAACTGGGCCTTGATCGCGGCCACGGTTTCGATGATGTTGGCGCCGGCCTGACGGTTGATCACCAGCAGCACCGCGGCCTTGTCATTGAAGAAGCCGCTGTTGTAGCGGTCTTCCACCGAATCCTTGACCTTGGCCACGTCCTTGAGCCGCAACGCAGCGCCGTTGGCGTAATGGATGATCAGCGATTCGTAATCCTTGGCCTTCTCCAGCTGGTCGTTGGCCTGCACCTGCCAGTTGTGCTCGCTGTTCTCCACCGAGCCTTTTGGCCGGCGCACGTTGGAATTGGAGATGGTCGTGCGCACTTCATCCAGCGACACGCCGTACTGGGACAGCAGCTTTGGCTCCAGCTCAACGCGCACGGCAGGCAGCGAACTGCCGCCGATCTGCACCTCGCCGACGCCGTTCACCTGGGACAGGCTCTGGGACAGGATCGTCGACGCCATGTCGTACAGCTCGCCTTTTTCCAGCACGTCGGAGGTCAGCGACAGCACCATGATCGGCGCCTGGGACGGGTTGACCTTCTTGTAGGTCGGCATGCTGCGCATCCCGCTGGGCAGCAGGTTGCGTGCGGCGTTGATGGCCGCCTGCACTTCCCGCGCAGCACCGTTGATGTCGCGGTCCATGTCGAACTGCAGAATGATCCGCGTCGAGCCCTGGCTCGAGCGGCTGCTCATGGTATTAATCCCGGCGATCACCCCGAGGGAGCGCTCCAGCGGCGTCGCCACGCTGGACGCCATGATTTCCGGACTGGCGCCAGGCAACGAGGCGCTGACCACGATGACCGGAAAATCCATGTTCGGCAGCGGCGACACCGGCAACAGACCGAAGCTCATCCCGCCCAGCAGCATGATCGCCAGGCTCAGGAGCATGGTCGCTACGGGGCGTTTGATGAAGGGCCCGGAGAGGTTCATGGGTGGGAGCTCCAGGCGGTTTTCTCGTGGCGCTGGAACCGGCGCCCCAACCGATCAAAGTACAAATAGATGACCGGCGTGGTAAACAGCGTCAGGACCTGGCTGACCAGCAGCCCGCCGACCATCACCAGACCCAGGGGCTGACGCAGCTCGGCGCCGGAGCCCGAGGCAAACATCAGCGGGATGGCGCCGAACAGTGCCGCCAGGGTGGTCATGAGAATGGGGCGGAAGCGCAGGAGTGCCGCTTCGTAGATGGCGGTCTGCGGGTCAATGCCACGGTTGCGTTCGGCGTCGAGGGCGAAGTCGATCATCATGATCGCGTTCTTCTTGACAATGCCGATCAGCAGGATGATGCCGATGATGGCGATCATGCCCAGATCGTTGCCGCTGATGAGCAGCGCCAGTAGCGCACCGATGGCCGCCGACGGCAGGGTCGACAGAATGGTGATCGGGTGGATGTAGCTCTCATAGAGCACGCCCAGCACGATGTACATGGTGATCACCGCCGCCAGCACCAGCAGCAGTGTGCTGGACAGCGAGGCCTGGAAGGCTTCGGCCGCGCCCTGGAATTGCGTCTGCACGCCGATCGGCATACCGATGTCTTTCTGCACCTGCTCGATGACTTCCACGGCCTTGCCCAGCGCGACACCGGGCGCCAGGTTGAAGGACATCATCACCGCCGGAAACTGGCCGATGTGGGCGATCGCCAGCTGCGCCTGACGCTGTTCGACCCGGGCGAGACTGGACAGCTTGACCTGCCCGCCGTCGGTGGTCTTGACGTGAATCTGCTCCAGCGCTTCGGGTCCCAGTTCACTGCGCGAATCCGCCTGCAGCACCACACGGTACTGGCTGGCCTGGGTGTAGATGGTGGAAATCTGCCGCTGGCCGAACGCGTCATACAGCGCGTCGGTGATGTTGGCGACGGTGACGCCCAGCCGACTGGCGGCATCGCGATCGATGTTGAGGAAGACCTGCAGACCCTTGTCCTGCAAGTCGCTGGCGACATCGGTCAGTTCCGGGCGCTCCACCAGCGCCTCCACCAGTTTGCCGCTCCACAGATTGAGCAGGTCGGCGTCTGGCGAGGACATGCTGAACTGGTACTGGGTGCGACTGACCCGGTCTTCGATGGTCAGGTCCTGCACCGGCTGCATGAACAGGCGAATGTCCGACAGCTGATCGACTTCGGGCTGCAAGCGCTGGATCACCTCGGACGCGGTGACATCCCGCTCACCGTGGGACTTGAGGTTGATCAGCATGCGGCCGCTGTTGAGGGTCGAATTGTCGCCGTCGACGCCGATGTAGGACGACAGACTGGCGACTGCAGGGTCCTTGAGGATGATTTTCGCCAGGGCCTGTTGGCGCTGACTCATGGAAGCAAACGACACCGACTGCGGCGCTTCGGAAATCCCCTGAATGACGCCGGTGTCCTGAACAGGAAAGAAGCCCTTGGGCACGGCCAGATACAGCAACACCGTAATCCCGAGGGTGGCGACCGCGACCAGCAGGGTCAGCGGCTGATGCTTGAGCACCCACTGCAACTTGCGCCCGTAGGCAGCCACCAGCCAGTCGATCCACGCGCCGCTGGCCCGGTAAAAACGGCCCTGCTCTTCTTCCTTCGGCTCACGCTTGAGCAAGCGCGCGCACATCATCGGCGTCAGGGTGAGGGACACCACCAGGGAAATCAGGATCGCCACCGCCAGAGTGATGGCGAATTCGCGGAACAGCCGCCCGACCACATCGGCCATGAACAACAGCGGAATGAGCACGGCAATCAGAGAAATGGTCAGCGAGATCAGCGTGAAACCGATCTGCCGGGCGCCCTTGAGCGCCGCCTGCAACGGCGTCTCGCCCTCCTCCAGGTGCCGGGAAATGTTCTCCAGCATGACGATGGCATCGTCGACCACGAAACCGGTGGCAATGGTCATCGCCATCAACGTGAGGTTGTTGACCGAGAAGCCGGCCAGGTACATCACGCCAAACGTACCGATCAGCGACAGCGGCACGGCTACCGATGGAATGATCGTCGCGCTGAACCGCCGCAGGAATAGAAAAGTGACCAGCACCACCAGCACGATGGAAATCAGCAGCTCGTGCTGCACGTCGCTGACCGAGGCACGGATGGTCTGCGTGCGGTCGGTCAGCACGGTGACTTCCAGTCCGGCGGGCAGGTTCTCGGTGATGCTGGGCAGCAGCGCCTTGATCCGATCCACCACGTCGATGACGTTGGCGCCTGGCTGACGCTGGATGTTCAGCAGCACAGCCTGGTTCTCATTGGCCCAGGCGGCAAGGCGATCGTTTTCGGCGCCGTCGACGATCTCGGCGACGTCCTTGAGTCGCAACGGGCCGCCGTTGTTGTACGCCAGAATCAGGTTGGCGTACTCCTCGGGGGACTTGAGCTGGTCATTGGCGTCGAGCATCGACACCCGCGTCGGGCCGTCGAAGTTACCCTTGGGCGTGTTGACGTTGGAGGCGCTGACCAGCGTGCGCACGTCCGCCAGATTCAGGCCGTTGGCCGCCAGCGCGTCGGCGTTGACCTTGATCCGCACGGCCTGACGCTGACCGCCGGCAATGGTGACCATGCCCACCCCGCTGATCTGCGCGATCTTCTGCGCCATGCGCGTGTCGACCAGATCGTTGAGTTTGGGCAGCAGCATGGTCTTCGAGGTGATCGCCAGGGTCAGCACCGGCGTGTCGGCCGGGTTGACCTTGTTATACGTCGGCGGCGCCGGCAAGTCGCTCGGCAGCAAGTTGGTCGCGCCGTTGATCGCTGCCTGCACTTCCTGCTCGGCCACGTCCATGTTGATCTCGAGGCTGAAACGCAGGGTGATGACCGAGGCGCCGCCAGAACTGGTCGAGGCCATCTGGGTCAGGCCCGGCATCTGCCCAAACTGCCGTTCGAGAGGCGCGGTCACGGCACTGGTCATCACTTGCGGACTGGCGCCCGGGTACAGCGTCATCACCCGGATGGTCGGGTAATCCACTTGCGGCAGCGCCGACACCGGCAGCAGCGTGTACGCGATCAGGCCCGCCAGCACGATGGCCAGCATGCTCAGCGTGGTGGCGACCGGCCGGAGGATGAACAGCCGTGACAGGTTCATACGTTGCCTTTCTTCGCCGGCTCGGTACCCGCAGACTCACCGGGCTCCTTGGACGGCTTGCCCTGCAACTGCTGCCCCGGCGTGGCCGGCACGTCCTTGCTGTCGTTGACCACGTCCACGGCGCTGCCGTCTTTCAGGCGGTCGGTGCCCTCAAGCACCACGCGGTCACCGGCCACCAGACCTTCGGTGATGACTGTGGAGGTCTCGTCGCTGGCACCGGTTTTAAGCGAGCGGATGCGCACCGTTTTGGCGCCGTCCATCACGTAAACAAAGGTGCCGTTGACACCAAACTGCACCGCCGCCGAGGGCACCAGCACCACGTTTTTCAGGGTGTTGGCGAGCAGGCGCGCGTTCACGAACTGATTGGGAAACAGCGCTTCATTGTCGTTATCGAAGCGCGCCTTGAATTTCAGTGTGCCGGTGGTGATGTCGATCTGGTTGTCGATGCTGGCGAGCACGCCGGTGGCCTGTAATTTCAAATCCCCGCGATCCCACGCCTCGACGGCGAGCTTGCCCCCGCTGCGATAACGGCTGAGCACCTCGGCGAGGTCTTTTTCCGGCAGCGTGAAGTTGACCGTGATCGGTTTGGTCTGGGTGATCACCACCAACGGGTTGGTGTCATTGGCCGCCACCAGATTGCCAACGTCCAGCTGGCGCAGGCCGATGCGGCCCGAAATAGGCGCACGAATCTGCGAAAATTCCAGGTTGAGCTTGGCATCGCCCACCGCCGCCTGATTGGTCTTGATCGTGCCCTGATACTGGCCCACCAGGGATTCGGCAGTGTCCAGGGTTTGCTTGGCGATGCTGTCTTCTTTGTACAGGCCCCGATAACGCTGTACGTCGAGTTGAGCATTCTTGAGCAACGCCTGATTCTGCATCAGCGTGCCTTCGGCCTGCTGCAGGGCGATCTGATAGCTGCGCGGGTCGATTACCGCCAGCAGATCGCCGGCCTTGACCTGTTGGCCTTCCTGAAAATTGATCTTCATCAATTCACCCGCCACACGGCTGCGCACGTTGATCGTGTTCAGCGCCGTCACAGTGCCGAGGGCTTTGTAATAGATGGGGAAATCACCGGTGGTCGCTGCTGCCACCCGCACCGGTACCGGAACGGTCGAACCGCCGAACCCGGGCCGCTTGGCCACTGCCTTGCCGCCGCGGCTTGCGCTGGCCTGGGCCTGGTCGCCTTTCTGCGCCGTGCCGTTCGGTTGCGACGCGGATCCCGGCCAGAAGCGCCAGCACAGGCCAGCGACGATCAACAGAACCAGCAGGCTTATCAGCCAGCGACGGGAATTACGGGGGGCAGACGATTGCATGAATAAATCAACCAGTGTGCGCGTGAGCGTCTTCGGGAGGCTGAACAATAAGCGCAGACAGCGGACAGGCAAAGGGCCTTTACCGGCAATTTACCTGGTGCTTACTTTGGATAAGGTGCTGATGTACCAATAAAAACGGCCTGATGGAGTCAGGCCGCTTGTATGTTGCGGGATGTTACCGCGCCCGCTGGTGGCAATAAGCCGCCTGCGAGCTTACTTCAATGCCGCCAGTGCTGCGTCGTAGTTCGGCTCCTGACCGATCTCCGGTACCAGCTCGCTGTGCAACACAACGTCGTTTTCGTCCAGCACGACCACGGCACGGGTCGTCAGCCCCACCATCGGCCCGTCGGCGATGGCAACGCCGTAGTCCTGCATGAACTGCGCGCCGCGCATGGTCGACAGGTTCTTCACGTTTTCCAGACCTTCGGCGCCGCAGAAACGTGCCTGGGCGAACGGCAGGTCGGCGGAGATGCACAGCACGACGGCGTTGTTCAGCTCGTTGGCCTGGGCATTGAATTTGCGGATGGAGGTGGCGCAGGTTGGCGTGTCGACGCTTGGAAAAATGTTCAGCACCTTGCGCTTGCCGGCGAAGGTTTCCAGGGTGGCGTCGGACAGATCGCCCGCCACCAGTTTAAACGCTGGCGCCTTGCTGCCGACGGTTGGCAGTTCGCCGCTGATCTGTACCGGGGAACCTCTACGAGTCACTTGTGGCATGAGCTGAGTCCTTGTTTGAGTGGCATGTAAAGGCGGAAGTTAACCATGAAAAACCGCGGCAACCTACCGCCAGAAACGATTTTGTTATCAGGAAACGCGGTGCATTACCGGTTTGTCCATCAACCCCGGACGCGAGCACACGTCCACCACCCAGTCGACGAAAACCCTCACCCGCCGTGACGTCTGCCGGTGTGCCGGGTACAGCGCGGTCAAAGGCAATAGCGGCTGTTCGACATTGCCCAGCACTTCGATCAGCTCGCCACGACGCAACCATTCGGCAACGTGGTAATACGGCGTCTGCACCAGTCCATAACCCGCGCTGCATGCGGCGAGGTAGCCATCGGCGCTGTTGGTCGCCAAGGCTTTGGGCAGGTCCGGCGCCTGGGTCCCGCCGTCGATGACGAACTCAAGCCCGTAGCGCTTGTTGGTGGTCGAAGAAAAGTATTCGATGATCTGGTGATGCTGCAGATCCGCCAGTGATTGCGGCGTGCCCCTTCGCTGCAGATAGCCCGGACTGGCGCACACCACCTGGCGCATTTGAGCGAGCGGCCGGGCCACCAGTGAATGATCGAGGGGCTGCCCGCCACGGATCACGCAGTCGTAGCCCTCCCGGATCAAATCCACCTGGCGATCGTTCATGCCTACTTCCATTTCCAGCCGGGGGTAACGCTCGGTGAACTCCGGCAACAGCGGCATGATGATCAGTCGTCCGATACCAGACGGCATGTCGACGCGCAGCACCCCTTCCGGGTCTTTGGCCACCGAGGAGAACACCGATTCGGCGGCTTCCAGCTCGTTCAGTACATTCACGCAGCGTTGGTAATAGGCCTGACCGTCCGGCGTTGGCGTCACCTGCCGCGTGGTGCGCATCAACAATTGCACGCCCAGTTGCGCCTCCAGTTGCTTGATCAGAATGGTCACCGAGGCGCGCGGCATGTGCAGGCTGTCGGCGGCTTTGGCGAAACCGCCCAGTTCGACAATGCGCGTGAAGGCTCGCATCGCATTGAATTTATCCATGGCTCATCACATGTCCGCTGAGGGATTGTTTAGAAATAACCAATAGTGAAAGCACTTTTAGCCGGTTTATCCCGACGCTGTCGAGGCGCAAGAATGGTGGTCCTCTTGATCGACAAGGCATCCATCATGCAAACGCGTCAACTTGGCAAAAATGGACCGCAGGTCTCGGCCCTGGGCCTGGGCTGCATGGGCATGACTGACTTCTACACCACCGGCGGCAATGCCGAAGAAGCCATCGCCACCCTTCACCGGGCGCTGGAACTGGGCGTTACCCTGCTCGACACCGCCGACATGTACGGCCCCCACACCAACGAAGAACTGTTGGGCAAGGCGCTGGCCGGCAAGCGGGATCAGGCGTTTATCGCCAGCAAGTTCGGCATCGTGCGTACACCCGGCGACGCCGGTGCGCGCGGGGTCAATGGCAGTCCCGAATACATCCGCGGCGCGATCGATGGCACGTTGCAGCGGCTGAAAATCGACACCCTGGATCTGTATTACCAGCATCGCATCGATCCGGCCGTGGCGATCGAGGAGTCGGTTGGCGCCATGGCCGAGCTGGTCAAGGCCGGCAAGGTGCGCTTTCTCGGCTTGAGCGAAGCGTCGGCAACGACCCTCGAACGCGCGCACAGGGTTCACCCCATTGCCGCCTTGCAGACCGAATATTCGCTGTGGAGCCGCGACCCGGAAGAAAACGGCGTGCTCGACACCTGCCTCCGTCTGGGTATCGCGTTTGTCCCGTACAGCCCGTTGGGCCGAGGCTTTCTGACGGGCGCCCTGAAAAGCCCGGACGACTTCGCCGCCGATGACTATCGCCGCAGCAGCCCGAGGTTTCAGGGCGAAAACTTCGCCAAAAACCTGCTGCTGGTGCAGAAGGTCGAGCAACTGGCGGCAGCAAAAGGCATCACTGCCGGCCAGCTGGCGTTGGCCTGGGTGCTCGCCCAAGGCAATGACGTGATTCCGATTCCCGGCACCAAGCAGCGCAAATACCTGGAGGAGAACATCGCGGCTCTGGATGTGACCCTCGACGCGACGGAGTTGCAGGCGCTGAAGGACCTGTTCCCGGTCAATTCGGTTGCAGGCGGCCGCTATCCCGATGCGGCGATGAAGCTGGTCAACGGCTGAGGCGGGTTGTTCGGCAGCCGTTCAAATGGGGGGCTGTCGCGTGACTTCCAAAGCCGGCTTGCTAGCGGTAACGCTCTGCCGCGGCAAGCCGGCTTCCCATGAAGCCTGTCCGCCTCGTCCGATCAAAAATCCCGCTTGTAGAAAATGTCCAGCGAACTCGCCACACCGCCTGCGACCTCCAGGTACACCTTCTTGCTCAGCAGATAGCGCAAGGTCAAGGTGTTGGCCGGCTCGAACACCCCCACGCCATAACGCAGGCTGAGCTTGTCCGTGATCTTGCCGCTGGCGACCACTGCGGTCTTGTCGCCGCTGCCTGAAGTGTCCAGATCGAAATCCTGAATCCCCAGCCCGGACGCCAGCTTCCCCGCCGTCGAGGAACCGCCAGCCAGGCCCAATGCCAGCGCCGCCTGGGCGACCATGTTGCTGTCTTCACCGTTGGTGCTCAGCGGACGGCCCAGCACCAGATAGGACAATGCCTGCTCCTGACTCATGGCCGGTTCGGAGAACACCGTGGTGGTCGGCTGTTCGGCACTGCCGCTCAGTCGAATGCCGGCAATCACGTCGTCGGTCTGGCGGATGGCTTCGATATCCAGATACGGCTGATCAACCGGCCCTGCGAATAACAGGCGCGCCTTGCGAATGGTCAGGCGCTGGCCGTAAGCCCGGTAGCGGCCATCGTTGAGGTTCAACTCGCCGCGCGTGTCCATGTTGTCGCCGATGTGCACGTGCCCGACGAGATTGGCGGTCAGGCCAAAGCCGGTGAAACTCAGGGTTTCCTGACCTACGTCGACGTTCACGTCCATGGCGATGGCCAACGGGGTTTTGCCCTGTTTGGTCTGCTGGCCGACGATCACCGTGTCATCGGACACTTTAACGGTCGAGGGCGGCAGCTGACGCACCGTGATCTCGCCTTTCGGAATCAGCACCTTGCCCGACACCGCCAGCCGGTCGCCCTGCAGGGTGATCTTCAGGTCCGGCGCCGCTTCCAGTTTGGCGTACGGCTCAACGGTGATCGGCAGGTGCGTGCCCTTCAGCGCAACGTCGACATCCAGCGCATCGGCCCAGGCTACATGCCCGCCGATACTGCCCTGACCTGCCGCGCCGCTGCTCCATTTGCCGGTCAAATCCACGCGTTCGCCGGCAATCAGGGCTTGTACGTTGAGTTTTTCAAAGCTCACAGGCACTTCCGGACCCGACACCTCACCGTCGGCGAGCACCACATTGCCGTTGATCTGTGGCGCCATCAGGCTGCCCGAAATCCGGCCGCTGCCGTTGAGCTTGCCGTTGAGTTTTTCGATCATCGGGACGAAAGGCCGGCCCACTGAAATATCCAGGCCGCTAAGAGTGAAGTCGCCGGTGACGGGTTTGTTTTTGGCGATTGGATCGATGCTCAGTCGGGCCAGCAGTTCGCCGAGCTTGCCGCCACGAAAATCGAGGCGGGTGTCGACTTTCTTCGGGGTCAGGCTGCTGGTCAGCTTCAGCGTGTCGTAGGGGAAGTCCAGCCACTGGTTCTTGTCCTTGACCCGCAGCGTCCCGCCGCTGGCGTCGATGACCACCTGACCATTGGGGCTGGCAGCGGGAACGTCCAGCTGGATGTCGGCATTGAGCGCGCCCTTCCAGGCGAAATCCTTGGGCAGCCACTGCGCCAGGCTTTCCAGCGGGAAGCGCTTGAGGTGGTAGCGCAGGCGCGGTTCCGGCATCAGACGCTGATCTTCGCCGCACAGGCTCGCAGGCCCCGAGACCCAGCAATGGGCACCGAAGTTGACCTTGCCGTCGGCCAGACGCTCCAGTTTGGCCGGCTGTTGCAGCTTCCAGTCCTGCCCGCCGCTCTGGATGTCACCGCTGGCCAGACGCCCGCGCCAGTTGCCTTTGTCCAGGTTGCCGTCCAGCGCGAGGGCCAGCTTGAGCAGCGGCCCCTGGAGGTCGAGTTTCAATTGCTGACGCTTGATGTCGCCCTGACCGTTCAGATTCAAGGCGCCCAGCGCGGTGTCGCCGGCCTGGATGCCGGTGGTCTTCAGATCAAGGGTCGCGCGCTGGGCGTTGTCGAGCTTGGCCGCCAACGTAAGGGCTTGCAGCTTGTTCGCCTCAAAGGCCAGTTGAGTGCCCTGCAAGGCCAATTGCCCCTGGGGCGCCTGCACCGTGCCGGCAACGTCGACGCGCCCTTTCATCTGCCCTTGCAGGCCGGGCCATAGTTGTCCCAGCCGCGGGAGATTGATGTCCAGCTGTGCGGCGATTTTCTGCTGGAGGCTGCCCGTGCCCTGGATCCGGTTGTCGCCCAGGCGGATGTCCAGGGCATTGAGGCTCCATTTGTCGCCGGCCCCATCGGCCTTGGCTTGCAGCACCGCAGGCTGGCCGCGCAGACGTCCTTTCAGATCCAGGTCGGCATTCAGGTTCAATTGCTCGTTACGCAGCGACCCTTTGCTGCGCAGCGGACCTGCCAGGGAGCCCGGCAGCTCCGCGACCCAGTAAGCGGGATCGATGGCGCTCAGATCCAGCGCCGTGTCCCAGGCAATGCCGTCGGCAAATTGCAGGTTCAGGTGACCGCTGGCCTTGCCCTGCCCGGCCGCCAGTTCAAGCTGTGGCAGAAAAATCTGCTGCAGATCGCCGCTGAACGGGCTTTCTAGAGTGAACGGACCGGCCGGCCCTTTGAAGTCCCCAGCGAAATGGCCGAGGTATTTGCCGTCGGTGTAGGACACTTCGCCGGTGAACGCATGTACGCTGACCTGCGGCTCTTCGATCAGCGGGTACAGGCGATGCCAGGGAAAATCGAGCCAGTCGATTTTGGCGTCGGCGCGCAGGCCCTGCTGCCAATCCAGCTTGCCGCTGGCCTTGAGGCGCTGATTGTCACTGGCCGTCAGGTCCAGCGCCGCGATGTCCACGCCCCTGGCGTCGACACGCCCTTGTAGCGCCAGTGCCACCGGGCCTTTTTCAGCGGGAAGGCTGGCGCTGCCGGTGATGGCGTAACCCTGGGCAAGGTCGCCCTTGGCATTGAGAGCCAGCTGATTGAGCTGCAACGTGTCCGGCAAATCGGCAGCGGGTTTGAACGCGTCGCTGGTGATGGCAATGTTGGCCGGCAGGTTCTCCACCAACGGCTGCAGTTCACCGACCAGATGAGCGTCGATGTAGCCCTTGCTCCGGGCATTGAGCGTTAATGTCTTGAGCAGATCGCCTTGAATGTTCAGCGCCAGTGACAACGGCTGACCGCTGACATCCGGCAGCTTCAATTGCCCTTCGGCGGTCAGCGGCCAGTCGCCCTCCGGTTTGAGCAGCCCCGACAGATCGAGGGCGATGTCATCACGACCGGCGTGCAGCGAGTCGATCTTCAACCCTTCAGCGGTCCAGTGCGCTGCCAGCTGCACGTCGCGAACCTGTTCGGTGCCGTCCAGGTGCAGACTGCCAATCTGCACGCGCCCCAGTTGCAAGGCCAGCGGCAGCTTGAGATCCGGCAGTTTGATGGGGCCGCTGCTGGCTTCGTCGCTCGAAGGCGGAAATTGCAGCCTGATGTCGCCGGTCTGCAGGTTGTCGATGCACAGCGTCATGCGCGCCAGGCACGCCGGTGACCAGTCGAACACCGGCGCGTCAATTTCGACGTTGCTCTGGCCTTGCTGCCAGATCAAGTGATCCGCCTGCCATGCCCCGCCCAGAAGACCGGAAAACCCTTCGACCGACAGGCCCGGCACCAGACCGAGCGCCCAGCGGCTGCCGCTTTGGGTACCGAGGACGAGAGTCATCGTCAGCATCACCACGATGACTAACGACAGCAGCGTAATCGCCGTGATGGCGACGGTGCGGTTCAGCAATTCCCTATTCGTCACAGTTCAGGTCCCATCGAGAAGTGCAGACGAATACCGCCGTCTTCATCCAGTGCGTGGGCGAGGTCCAGGCGCAGCGGCCCGACCGGAGACACCCAGCGCACACCAATGCCGACGCCGGTCTTGAGGCTCGGCAGGTCCAGGGAGTTGAACGAGTTGCCCTGATCGACGAACGCGGCCACGCGCCACTTTTCGGCAATCGAGTACTGGTACTCGGCGCTGCCTGCAATCATGTAGCGGCCGCCGATCTTGTCGCCGTCGGAGTTTTCCGGGGACAGCGATTGGTAGTCGTAACCGCGCACGCTCTGGTCGCCACCGGCAAAGAAACGCAGCGAAGGCGGGATCGATGTGTAGCCATTGGTGGCACTGCCGCCAACCTGCACCCGCCCGAGAAAGCGATGGTTCTGCGCCACGGTGGTCAGCCCTTTGAGCATGACCGTGCCGTGCAAGAGGTTGGCGTCCGAGCCCAGTCCTTCCTTGGCGACCTGAGTATCGAACTGCAGCCGGTAGCCATTGTGCGGGTCGATGCGGTTGTCGCTGCGCAGGTACGAATAGCTGACGCCGGGCATGAGCAAGGTGCTGAGGCCTTCATCGTTGCCCAGTCGGTATTCTTCGCGCTGCCATTTCAGCGAGATCACCCGTTCCCAGCCGCTGGGCAATTTGCTGTGCCACTCGGGGCCGACGGTCAGGAGCTTGCTGAGGCTGTCGGTGTCGGCGATTTCTTCGTATTGGTAGCCGCCGGCGAAACGCAGCTTGTCGGTCAGGGGCGGGTCCAGCGGGATGTCGTAGAACAGGCCGACGTTCTGCCGTGGCGCAGAGATTTCGGCTTCGGCGCCGTAACTGTGACCCTGGGGATTGACCCAGTGGCGCGTCCAGTTGGCTTTTACCCGAGGGCCAACGTCGGTCGAATAGCCGACGCCCAGTCCCATGGTCCGCGGCTTGCGGGTTTGGAGCTGCACGTCGACCGGAATGACCTGGGCCTGGGCGTCTGTGGGCGATGCATTGACCCGCACGCCTTCGAAATAGCCGCTCGATTGCATGGCCTGGTTGAGCTCGGCAATCAGTTCGGAGTCGTAGGGCGTGTCTTGTTTAAACGGCACCATGCGCCGCAGCAGGTCTTCATCGAACGGCGCGTCGCCGCTAAAGGTGACTTTGCCGAGGGAGAAACGCGGCCCGCTGTCGTAGACCAGCTCAATGTCGGCGACACCGGCGCGGGGGTCAACGGACAGGCGCTGGGTCACGAACCGGCCCTTGAAGAAGCCATAGCGTGCGGCCTGGGTTTCGATCAGGTGTTTGGCGTCCTCGTAGACACCATGGTTGAGTACTGCGCCGGGTTTCAGGGCGTCGCCTTTAGGCACCCGGAAGCTTTTCAGCTGGGTCGCCTGCCCGGTCACGCGGATGGACACATTGCGCAGGTGGACGGGCTCACCCGCCTCGACCTTCAGCAGCAGTTGCAGGTTGTTGTCGACATGGCGGACTTCGCTGTCAACCTGCGCCTGGTAATAACCAAGGGCCTGAGCGGCCTTCTGTGCCTGCTCGACGGCCCCCACGCTGAAACGTTCGAGGGCTGGCTCGTCGCGCTCGCCGAGGCTGCCCACATACCCTTCGATGTTGGATTTGAGCGCGGCATTGGACGGCTTGATCCGGACTTCCAGCTGCGCATCGGCAAACGCCGCGCAACTGGACAACATCAGGAGAAAGCCACTGGTGTATCGATGGGGAAACTTCATAGGCGCGAATGCTACACGAGCGACGCGGGCTGCTGAAACCCGCTGAAATAGAGAAGTGTGTGAAGCTCAAGCCATAGAACCCAGTGAAACCTGAGGGTTTGGGCGGAAAAATATGCGCTCTCGGATAGGTCCTACAGCGACCTCACCGATTTCCTCGTAACCCTGTCGTTGATAGAACTCCAGATAGTGGCCATTGCCGGTGTCGAGGACGATCCCTTCCGAGTTCTGGTCCTCGACACACCAGTCATGCAATGCCAGCAGCAATTGCTCGCCGTAGTGTCGCCCTTGAAAGTCAGGATGCACGCCGAACAACGGCAGCACATGAACCGCCTCCGACGGCGCGCAGGCGAGCACGTCGTGGTAGTACTCAAGGTAGCGCTGGGTCCCGCGCAGGCCGGTGCTTATCAACATGCGAATCCGCCAGGCCCAGCTTTCAGTGATGCCCAGCCGGCGCTGGGGAGGTGCAATCAGCGCGACGCCCACCAGACGGTCCGCGACGAACAACCCCAACGCCGGCAAGTCCTGAAGAAAGTGCTGCTTGACCAGCGCACAGATGGTCGCCTTGACCCTGTGCTCGTAGCCGGAGCGGCCGGATTCGAACAGGTACGCGAAACTCGGCTCCTGACGGTAGGCGAGGTACAGCAGCGTGCGGGTTTCGCGGGAGTAGCCGCTGTCGAGCTGACGGATCTGCGCCGTTTCGCTAGGCAGTTCTGGCATGGTGTTCGTCCTTTTGGTGAGCCCCGGGGCGGCCGCTCGGGTGGATGTCTTCAAGGCTTCGAGTCGTTGCCCGCAAGCGCAGTTCCCCCGACATGGCCGCCGTCCAGAAATGCACGCGCGGCGCTTGCAATCCTGGCAAGCGAACCGGGCGCTGGCCGTCGCCGGGCAGGTCGGCTAGCATCGGCGTTTGTATTTGCAAGGAGCTGCCAGGAGCGCCGCCCATGAAACTTGTGTCTTTTAATATCAACGGCCTTCGCGCCCGACCGCATCAACTGGCGGCGTTGATCGAGAAACATCAGCCCGACGTCATTGGCTTGCAGGAAACCAAGGTCTCCGACGAGCAATTCCCCCAGGCCGATATCGAAGCGCTGGGCTACCACGTGCATTTCCACGGGCAGAAAGGCCATTACGGCGTCGCCCTGCTCTCCCGTCAGCCGCCGCTGTCGATTCATAAGGGCTTCGACAACGACGACGAAGACGCCCAGCGCCGCTTCATCTGGGGCACATTCGCCGATCGCAACGGTAATCCGGTGACGGTCATGAACGGCTATTTCCCACAGGGCGAAAGCCGTGATCACCCGACCAAATTCCCGGCGAAGCTGCGCTTCTACGCAGATCTGCAGAACCTGCTGGAAACGAAATTCAGCAATGACCAGCCGCTGGTGGTGATGGGCGACGTCAACATCTCTCCGGAAGACAGCGACATCGGCATCGGCGCCGACAACGCCAAGCGCTGGCTGAAAACCGGCAAGTGCAGCTTCCTCCCGGAAGAGCGCGAGTGGCTCGGCAAGCTCAAGAGCTGGGGCTTGGTGGACAGCTTCCGCCACCTGTACCCGGAAGTCGTCGATCAGTTCAGCTGGTTCGACTACCGCAGTCGCGGTTTTGAAGACGAGCCCAAGCGCGGCCTGCGCATCGATCTGATCCTCGCGTCACACGGCCTGCAACCGCGCATCAAGGCGGCGGGCGTTGATTATCACTTGCGTTCCATGGACAAACCGTCCGACCACGCGCCGATCTGGCTTGAGCTGGAATAGCCGAATTATTAAATGATGAGCCGCATGGCGCCCTGCCTGCGGCTTGCTCCTCCAACGCGCAGGAACCCGCGATCTGTCATCTGGCCGTCATCCGCCTGTCTTATTCTCCGGCCACCTCCGCTCATATAAAGATGCCGCACATGCTGCGCACTCGCGTTTTCCTTGTCCTCTCTTCACTCCTTGCCGCCGCCCTCTCGGTCAGTGCAGGCGCGGCTGCGCTTCCGGCGCCGACTGACGGCTCGCCCGCCTTGCGCATTCAGGGCTCGAATACGATAGGCGCGCAGCTGGGGCCGGCGCTGGTCAAAGGCTTGCTGGCGCAGCAAGGCGCACTGGCGATTCAGGAACAACCGAGCGCGCGCCCTAACGAACTGCGCATTACCGCCCAATTGCCCTCGGGCCAGAACGTCAGCATCGACATCGCTGCCCACGGGTCGAGCACCGGGTTTGTGGCGCTGAAGGACGGGTTGGCCGATGTGGCGGCATCATCAAGACCGATCAAGAACAACGAGGCTATCGAGCTGGCGGCCCTGGGCGATCTGCGCAGTCATGAGGCCGAGCAGGTGATCGCCATCGACGGCGTGGCAGTGATTCTTCACCCCGGCAACCCGCTGCGGGAGCTGAGTACGGCGGAACTGGCGAAAATCTTTTCCGGCGAGATCCGCGACTGGGAGCAACTGGGCGGCCCCGCCGGGGCTATCCATTTATACGCACGGGATCAACAGTCCGGCACGTTCGACACCTTCAACGAGCTGGTGCTGGCCAAGTCCGCCAAGACGCTGTCGAAGGAGGCCAGGCGCTTCGAGTCCAGTGAGGAACTGTCCGACCAGGTCAGTCAGGACCGTCAGGGCATCGGCTTCATCGGCCTGCCCTATATCCGCCAGGCAAAGGCTGTGGCGATTATCGACGGTGAGTCAAAACCGATGCTGCCCACGGTCAGCCTGATTGCTACCGAAGACTATCCGCTGTCGCGCCGCCTGTATTTCTACCTGCCGCCCGACTCGCGGCAGCGCTGGGCCAAGGCGCTGGTGCGGTTCGCCCAAAGTCCACAGGGCCAGTCCATCGTCGCGCAGAACGGGTTTGTGGCGCAGACGGTTCAGGCGGTGAAAGTGCGGGCGACGGCGCAGATGCCGCTGGAGTACCAGAACCTGGCGCGCGAGGCCGAGCGGCTGTCGGTGAATTTCCGTTTCGCCCAGGGCAGCGCGACGCTGGACACCAAGGCGATGCTCGATCTCAAGCGCGTGGTCGAGTACCTGAAGGCCCATGACAAGCTGGATCAGAAGGTGACGCTGGCGGGGTTTGGCGATGCCAAGAGCGATCCGGCGCGGGCGCAATTGCTGTCAAAACTGCGCGCCATGGCAGTGCGCCGAGAGCTGCTGAAACATCAGGTGGTGCTGCGTGACGTGCGCGGGTTTGGCGACGAAATGCCGGTGGCGGCCAATGATGGCGATGAAGGCCGGATCAAGAACCGCCGGGTGGAGGTTTGGGTGGAGTGAGGCGGTTGAGGCACGCAGCTACTGTGCAAACCATTCACTATCCTGTCGTGGGATAGCTCCGCAATCGCGCTGCGAACGGGGTCTATGTGGGAGTGAGCTTGCTCACGAAGAAGGCATTTCAGGCGCTGAAAATTTGAAAGATTTACCGACTTCTTCGCGAGCAAGCTCGCTCCCACAAATTGCTTATCATCAGAAAAATTTGCGGTGCCGTCGCGCTCGATGAAACCCCGCTCGCTGGCGCCCCCGCCCATCGATCACCGATGCTCGCTGCGCATCATCTCTTTGGGCACATACTTGCCGACCTCGAATTTGCCAATCGCCGCGCGGTGCACTTCGTCCGGCCCATCGGCCAGGCGCAGGGTGCGCTGCATGGCGTACATGTAGGCCAGCGGGAAATCGCCGGACACCCCCGCACCGCCGTGCATCTGGATCGCCCGGTCGATTACCCGCAGAGCAACGTTCGGTGCGACCACTTTGATCTGCGCGATCTCGCTCCTCGCCACCTTGTTGCCCACGGTGTCCATCATGTAGGCGGCCTTCAGGGTCAGCAGGCGCGCCATGTCGATCTCCATACGCGAGTCGGCGATCTTGTCGATGTTGCCACCCAGTCGCGCCAACGGCCGGCCGAACGCGGTGCGCTGAACCGAGCGTTTGCACATCAATTCCAGCGCTCGCTCCGCCATGCCGACCGAACGCATGCAGTGGTGAATCCTGCCCGGGCCCAGACGACCCTGGGCGATTTCGAAGCCGCGTCCTTCGCCCAGCAGGACGTTTTCGTACGGCACGCGCACGTTCTCAAACAGCACTTCGGCGTGACCGTGGGGTGCATCGTCGTAGCCGAACACCGGCAGCGGACGGACGATCTTCACCCCCGCCGCGTCAGTCGGTACCAGAATCATTGAATGCTGTTGGTGACGCGGGCCGTCCGGGTTGCTCAGGCCCATAAAGACCATGATCTTGCAGCGCGGGTCACAGGCGCCGGAGGTCCACCACTTGCGTCCGTTGATGATCCACTCATCGCCATCGCGTACGGCGGTCGCGGCCATGTTGGTGGCATCCGAAGACGCCACGTCGGGTTCGGTCATCGCAAACGCCGAGCGGATCTCGCCGCGCAGCAAGGGTTCCAGCCACCGCTCCTTTTGCGCGTCATTGGCATACCGCACCAGCACTTCCATGTTGCCGGTGTCCGGTGCGGAACAGTTGAACGGCTCCGGGCCCAGCAGCGAGCGGCCCATGATCTCCGCCAGCGGCGCGTACTCAAGGTTCGACAGCCCTGCCCCAAGCTCGGATTCCGGCAGGAACAGGTTCCACAGCCCCTCGGCTTTTGCCTTCGCCTTGAGTTCCTCCATGATCGCCGTCGGCTGCCAGCGATCGCCTTCGGCCACCTGACGCTCGAACACCGGCTCGGCCGGGTACACGTAAGTGTCCATGAAAGCGGTCACGCGCTCGCGCAGTGCCTGAACCTTGGGGGAGTAAGCGAAATCCATGGGGCTGCTGCCTTCTGTGAGGTGTTGTCAGGTCGTGATCCGATGCTAGAACAGCGCCCCCCATTTATCTAACATATTCTCGGCGTGTATAAACATTCATAACCGATATATGATTCGGCGCATTCCAAACAACAAGAACTGCACGAGGCGCACAGCAATGAACCTGAGCAAGGTCGATCTCAACCTCTTTATTGTGTTTGACGCCATCTACACCGAGGCCAACCTGACCCGCGCCGGGCAGATCGTGGGCATCACCCAGCCTGCCGTGTCCAACGCCCTGTCGCGCCTTCGCGAAACCTTCAACGATCCGCTGTTCGTGCGTACCGCCCAGGGCATGGTGCCGACGCCGATGGCGCAGAACATCATCGGCCCGGTGCGCAATGCCCTGTCGCTGCTGCGGGTGTCGGTGCAGGAGAGCCGGATCTTCAATCCGCTGCAGGCCAACAAGAACTACCGCATCAGCATGACCGACCTCACCGAGGCGGTGATCCTGCCGGCGCTGTTCCAGTGGCTGCGGCGTCTGGCGCCCACCGTGACCATCGAAAGTTTTCTGTCCAAGCGTCGTGAAACGACCAAGGAACTTGCGGCGGGCCGACTGGATTTCGCCGTGGACGCGCCGTTGAACACCGACCCGCAGGTGCGCCACGTCAAGCTGATGGAAGACCGCTATGTGTGCGCCATGCGCCGCGGCCATCCGCTGGCGAACAAGGACGCCATCAGCCTGGATGACTACCTTGGCGTTGCGCACATTCACATTTCCAGCCGACGCAGTGGCTTGGGCTACGTGGATCTGGCCTTGGGGAAAATGGGCATTCAGCGCAAGGTCGCGTTGCGCTCGCAGCATTACCTGATGGCCTCGCAAGTGCTGCAGCAGACCGACATGGTCATGACCGTTCCAGAGCGCTTCGCCCGGCGCAATGACCTGCATTTTGTCTATCTGCCGGTCAACGACGTGCCGACGGTGGAAACCCACCTGTACTGGCACGAAAGTACCGACCAGGACCCGGCGAACCGCTGGATGCGCGAGCAGATTATTGAGCTCTGCCAACTCGTTACCGCGCAGGAACGCAAGTTGGGCAAGACCCTTGAAGCAGCGGTGAAGTAGACCTTTGGGTTCCGGCCAGTAGCAACGGATGCACGCGGTCTTTTAGTGCAGGCTGTGTGAAAACCCTCCACCAAAAATGAACTGCGCGCTCTCACGTGAATTTTGCAAATGCTCGCGTGGTTTGCAGACTCAGATTTCGCGTAGAAACGCATTTTTTAGTACATTTTTTGAGCAGTGCATCGGCGTTCGGGGTTTTCACACAGCCTGAGTGGGACCGGCTTTAGCCGGGAAGAGGCCCGTATGAACACCATCAATTTCAGGTGTGACTGCCGACGCCTTCCCGGCTAAAGCCGGACCCACTATCAGAACGCGATCCCAGCGAGAACGCGGTGATCCAGTGGGACTGCTTCAGCCGGGAAAAAGGTAGAGGTATTGATAACGCCGCTTGACGTTAACGTAAAGCCCAACTTACGTTACGCCCATGCCTTCCGTATCGAGCACTGCCATGACCGCTACCACCTACAGCATCTCCGACCTCGCCCGCGAGCTGGACATTACCACCCGCACCATCCGTTTCTACGAAGAACAAGGCATGCTCAGCCCCGAACGCCGCGGCCAGGAGCGTATTTACTCCCCCCGTGACAAGGTCACCCTCAAACTCATCCTTCGTGGCAAGCGCATCGGCTTTTCCCTGGCAGAATGCCGCGACCTCATCGGTCTGTACGACCCCGCCGGTGGCAATCACAAACAATTGAGCACCATGCTGGAGAAAATCGCCGAGCGTCGTGCTCAACTGGATCAGCAACTCCTGGATATCCAGCAAATGCAGCTGGAGCTGGACACCGCAGAAGAACGCTGCAAGGCCGCACTGGAAATCTCCATTTGATTCAACCAGATAGTCCACAACTTAAAGCCAAACCTTTCAGGAACGATGCCGATATGTCTCTCCCTCAACGTGTGCGTCTGGTTGAAGTCGGCCCTCGGGATGGCCTGCAGAACGAATCCCGCCCCGTCAGCGTCAGCGACAAACTGCAGCTGGTGCATGACTTGGCCGACGCCGGCGTCAGCTATATCGAAGCGGGCAGTTTCGTTTCACCAAAATGGGTGCCGCAGATGGCCGGCTCCGCTGAACTGTTCGCCGGCATTCAACGCAAGGATGGCGTGACCTACGCCGCACTGACGCCTAACTTGCGGGGGTTCGAAGACGCCCTCGCTGCTGGCGTGAAGGAAATCGCCGTGTTCGCTGCCGCCTCGGAGTCGTTTTCCCAGCGCAACATCAACTGCTCGATCAGCGAAAGCCTGGACCGGTTTCTGCCGATCATGGAAGCCGCTCGCCTGCACGGCATCAGCGTTCGCGGCTATGTGTCCTGCGTGCTGGGTTGCCCCTATGAAGGTGACATTGCGCCGAAGCAAGTGGCGGCAGTTGCCAACGAGCTGTATGCCATGGGCTGCTACGAGGTGTCCCTCGGCGACACCATTGGCACCGGCACGCCGGGCGCCACCCGCACGCTGTTCGACATGGTCGCCGGCCAGATCCCGCGCGGCAAACTGGCCGGGCATTTCCACGACACCTATGGCCAGGCACTGGCGAACATCTACGCCAGCCTGCTGGAAGGCATTCAGGTGTTCGACAGTTCCGTGGCCGGCCTCGGCGGCTGCCCCTACGCCAAAGGCGCAACCGGCAACGTGGCCAGCGAGGACGTGGTTTACCTGCTGAATGGCCTCGGCATCGAAACCGGTATCGATCTGGACACGCTCATTGCAGCCGGTCAACGCATCAGCGACACCCTCGGTCGGGCGAACGGCTCGCGGGTGGCGAAGGCACGTCTGTCGGCCTGATGTGCGACAAGTTGTCACACAGTGTTACCCTGCCCGCCATCGCGTTCAGGGAAACGGGTAACACGGAAACACCTGGCGACAGATTCAACAGTGAATCCAGGCCGGTGGAGTCCGCAAAACCCCGAAAACCGGGACTTCTCTAAAGTTGGCATGGCTTCTGCTATGTCTTACGTACAACAAAAATAACAAATGCAATAACCCAATAAAAACAAGACGTATCGGCTCTGACATAACAAGAACAACACGGACAGAGACGCAGCTAACTGATTTTTTTGGAGTGGATCGCTCTACTTGAGGCCCTGGCCTCATGACCGGACTGAGAACAATAAAACTGCGTTTAAGCAGCTACCAGACCAGTCGGATCGAAAGATCGAAGCGGATCAGCGCTCAAAAAAATACGTTTGCTCTTGGCCCCGTTTGGGGGTCGCTCAGAAAAGCAAAAGAGGCTGGCTGACAAAAATAACAACAGGCCACCTAACAATAAAAACGAGCATGCAATCGAACTTGAAGGGGAGCCCAGGCTCCCCTTCGTGCTGTCCGGCATTTGTAAACCTCTCTCCCTTCCGTTATTCCCCGGGCCAACGCCTCGTTCCCGTTGACATCAACATGACCGCAGGCTTACGTTAACGTAAAGGTGCACATCATCTTCCCCCCTGACAGCCCTCCAATAACAACACGGGATGCAGTCCATGAATTACCCCACGCTCAACTTCGGCCTCGGCGAAACCCTCGACATGCTGCGCGATCAGGTGCGTGCCTTCGTCGCTGCCGAGCTTGCCCCGCGCGCTGCACAGATCGACAAAGACAACCTCTTTCCCGCCGACATGTGGCGCAAGTTCGGCGACATGGGCCTGCTGGGGATTACCGTCGATGAGGAGTACGGCGGCGCAGGTCTTGGCTACCTGGCACACGTTATCGCCATGGAAGAAATCAGCCGGGGCTCTGCCTCTGCGGCGCTGTCCTACGGCGCCCACTCCAATCTCTGCGTCAACCAGATCAACCGCAATGGCACCCCCGAACAGAAAGCCCGCTACCTGCCCAAGCTGATCAGCGGCGAGCACGTCGGCGCCCTAGCGATGAGCGAGCCCAATGCCGGTTCCGATGTGGTCTCGATGAAGCTGCGCGCCGACCGACGCGGCGACCGTTTCGTGCTCAACGGCAGCAAGACGTGGATCACTAACGGTCCTGACGCCAATACCTACGTGATCTACGCCAAGACCGACCTGGAAAAAGGCGCCCACGGCATCAGCGCGTTCATCGTCGAGCGCGACTGGACCGGCTTCTCGCGGGGCAACAAGTTCGACAAGCTCGGTATGCGCGGCTCCAACACCTGCGAGCTGTTCTTCGATGACGTCGAAGTGCCGGAAGAAAACCTGCTCGGTGCGCTGAACGGTGGCGTGAAGGTGCTGATGAGCGGCCTGGATTACGAGCGCGTCGTGCTCTCCGGCGGACCGGTCGGGATCATGCAGGCGTGCATGGACGTGGTGCTGCCCTACATTCACGACCGCAAACAGTTCGGCCAGAGCATCGGCGAGTTCCAGCTGATCCAGGGCAAGGTCGCCGACATGTACACCCAGCTCAACGCCAGCCGCGCCTACCTGTACGCCGTGGCCCAGGCCTGCGAGCGCGGCGAGACCACGCGCAAGGACGCCGCCGGGGTGATCCTCTACGCCGCCGAACGAGCGACGCAATTTGCCCTGGAGACCATCCAGATTCTCGGCGGCAACGGCTACATCAACGAATTCCCGGCCGGACGACTGCTGCGCGACGCCAAGCTCTACGAGATCGGCGCCGGCACCAGCGAGATCCGCCGCATGCTGATCGGGCGTGAGCTGTTCAACGAAACCCGCTGACCGCGCCGGAGGCCCCATGACCACTCTGCACACCCAGATCAACCCGCGCTCGCCGGAGTTCGCTGCCAACAGTGACGCCATGCGCAAGCAGCTCGATGCGTTGCACAGCCTGCTCGATCACGTTCAGCGCGGCGGCGGTGCCAAGGCGCAGGAACGCCACACCTCCCGGGGCAAAGTGCTGCCCCGCGAGCGAATCAATCGGCTGTTGGACATCGGTTCGCCCTTCCTCGAACTCAGCCAGCTCGCCGCCCATGACGTGTACGGCGAAGACGTCCCGGCTGCAGGGCTGATCGCCGGCATTGGCCGGGTCGAAGGCGTCGAATGCATGATCATCGCCAACGACGCGACGGTGAAAGGCGGCACGTATTACCCGCTGACGGTGAAAAAACACCTGCGCGCCCAGACCATCGCCCAGCAAAACCGCCTGCCGTGCATCTACCTGGTGGACTCCGGCGGCGCTAACCTGCCGCGCCAGGACGAGGTGTTTCCGGACCGCGAGCACTTCGGCAGGATCTTCTTCAATCAGGCCAACATGAGCGCCGAGGGCATCGCCCAGATCGCGGTGGTCATGGGTTCCTGCACCGCCGGCGGCGCCTATGTGCCGGCCATGGCTGACGAAACCATCATGGTCCGCGAGCAGGCGACGATTTTTCTCGCCGGGCCGCCGTTGGTGAAAGCCGCCACGGGCGAAGTGGTCAGCGCCGAAGACCTTGGCGGGGCCGACGTGCACTGCAAGGTCTCCGGGGTGGCCGATCACTACGCCGACAGCGATGATCACGCACTGGCGCTGGCCCGGCGCTGCGTGGCCAACCTGAACTGGCGCAAGCTCGGCCAGTTGCAGACCCGCACGCCCCAGGCGCCGCTGTATGCCGATGACGAGCTGTATGGCGTGATCCCGGCAGACGCCAAGCAGCCGTTCGACGTGCGCGAAGTCATCGCGCGGCTGGTGGACGGTTCTGTGTTTGATGAATTCAAGGCGTTGTTCGGGACCACGCTGGTCTGCGGCTTCGCCCACCTGCACGGCTACCCGATCGCCATCCTCGCCAACAACGGCATCCTCTTCGCCGAAGCCGCTCAGAAAGGCGCGCACTTCATCGAACTGGCCTGCCAGCGCGGCATTCCGCTGTTGTTTCTGCAGAACATCACCGGCTTCATGGTTGGCCAGAAGTACGAGGCCGGCGGCATCGCCAAGCACGGCGCCAAGCTCGTTACTGCGGTCGCTTGTGCCAGGGTGCCGAAGTTCACGGTGATCATCGGCGGCAGCTTTGGCGCGGGGAACTACGGCATGTGCGGCCGCGCCTATGACCCGCGCTTTCTGTGGATGTGGCCCAACGCGCGCATCGGTGTCATGGGCGGCGAACAGGCCGCCGGCGTGCTGGTGCAGGTCAAGCGCGAACAGGCCGAACGCAGCGGCCAGACCTTCAGCGCCGAGGAAGAAGCCGCGTTGCGCCAGCCGATTCTCGATCAGTACGAGCATCAGGGCCATCCCTGGTATTCCAGCGCCCGGCTGTGGGACGACGGCGTCATCGACCCCGCCCAGACCCGCGACATTCTCGGCCTGGCCATCAGCGCCTCGCTCAACGCCGCCCTCGAACCGACCCGCTTCGGCGTGTTCCGGATGTGACCCGAGAGAATCGCCCCATGAATGATTTTGCCACCCTCGACATCGCCCTCGACTCACGAGGGTTCGCCACGCTCTGGCTCAACCGGCCGGAAAAAAACAACGCCTTCAACGCGCAGATGATTCGCGAGCTGATCATCGCCCTGGATCAGCTGCAGCGGGACGACAGCCTGCGTTTTCTGCTGTTGCGCGGACGCGGGCGACATTTCAGCGCTGGCGCCGACTTGGCCTGGATGCAGGAGTCGGCCAACCTCGATTACAACACCAACCTGGGTGACGCCCGGGAGCTGGGCGAGTTGATGTACAACCTCGCCAAGTTCAAAGCGCCGACCTTGGCGCTGGTGCAAGGCGCGGCCTATGGTGGCGCGCTGGGTCTGATCAGTTGCTGCGACATGGCCATCGGCGCCGACGACGCACAGTTCTGTCTGTCGGAAGTAAAGATCGGCCTTGCCCCGGCGGTGATCAGCCCGTTCGTGGTGCAAGCGATTGGCGAACGTCACGCGCGACGCTATGCGCTGACCGCCGAACGGTTCGACGGCACCCGTGCGCGGGAAATCGGCATGCTGGCCGAGTGTTACCCCGCCGCCGAGCTGGAACAGCAGCTGGAACACTGGATCGCCAACCTGCTGCTCAACAGCCCCCAGGCCATGCGCGTCAGCAAAGACCTGCTGCGCGAAGTCGCCGACGGTGAGCTGACCCCTGCCCTGCGCCGCTATTGCGAGAACGCCATTGCACGCATTCGGGTCAGCGCCGAAGGCCAGGAAGGTCTGCGCGCGTTTCTGCAAAAGCGCGAACCGGCCTGGCGCGGCGAACCCTGCATCCCACAAGGAGAGTCGCACTGATGAGCGTCCCGCACACACACCCGCTGCATTCGGTGCTGATCGCCAACCGGGGCGAAATCGCCTGCCGGGTCATGCGCACGGCCAAGGCCATGGGCCTGACCACCGTCGCCGTGCACAGCGCCACGGACAGCAACGCGCGGCACGTCCGCGAGGCTGACATCGCGGTGAACCTCGGCGGCAGCAAGGCCAGCGAGAGCTACCTGCAAATCGACAAGCTGATTGAGGCCGCCAAAACCAGCGGCGCCCAGGCCATCCACCCCGGTTATGGATTTCTCTCGGAAAACGCAGGCTTTGCCCGCGCGGTCGAGCAGGCAGGCCTGATTTTCCTCGGCCCGCCCGCCTCGGCCATTGACGCCATGGGCAGCAAATCGGCGGCCAAGTCGCTGATGGAAACCGCCGGCGTGCCTCTGGTGCCCGGCTATCACGGCGACGCCCAGGACGCCGCGACCTTCCGCGAAGCCTCCGCCCGCATCGGCTACCCGGTGCTGCTCAAGGCCACGGCCGGCGGTGGCGGGAAGGGCATGAAGGTGGTCGAGCGCGACGAGGACCTGGCCGAAGCGCTAGCCTCGGCCCAACGTGAGGCGCAGTCGTCGTTCGGCGACTCGCGCATGCTCGTCGAAAAGTACGTGCTCAAGCCGCGCCACGTGGAGATTCAGGTGTTTGCCGACCAGCACGGCCACTGCCTGTACCTCAACGAGCGCGACTGCTCGATTCAGCGCCGTCATCAGAAGGTCGTTGAAGAAGCTCCGGCGCCGGGCCTGACACCGCAAATGCGTCAGGCCATGGGCGAAGCGGCTGTGCGTGCGGCGCAGGCGATCGGCTACGTCGGCGCGGGGACGGTGGAGTTTCTGCTGGACGCCCGTGGCGATTTCTTCTTCATGGAAATGAACACGCGCCTGCAGGTCGAGCACCCGGTGACCGAGGCGATCACCGGGCTGGACCTGGTGGCCTGGCAGATTCGCGTGGCCCAGGGCGAGCCGCTGCCGATCACCCAGGCCGAGGTCCCCCTCAACGGTCACGCGATTGAAGTGCGACTGTATGCCGAAGACCCGGCCAACGACTTTCTCCCTGCGACCGGAACGCTGTCGCTGTATCGCGAATCCTCGCCGGGGCCGGGACGTCGCGTGGACAGCGGCGTGGCGGAAGGTGACGAGGTTTCGCCCTTCTACGACCCGATGCTCGGGAAACTGATTGCCTGGGGGGAGACCCGCGAAGAGGCGCGCTTGCGGCTGCTGGCGATGCTGGATGAATTCGCCATCGGCGGCCTGCGCACCAATCTGGCGTTTTTACGCCGCATCATCGCGCACCCGGCCTTCGCCGAAGCGGAACTGGACACCGGGTTTATCCCTCGCTATCAGGACGATCTGTTGCCGCCGGCCGAGGGCTTGACGGAGGCGTTCTGGCAGCTGGCAGCGCGGGCATACCTGAGCACCGCGCCAGTGGCGGTCAGAACCGACGACGCCCATTCACCCTGGTCAACCACCCACGGCCTGCGCCTCGGCGGTCCTGGCGAAGTGACGTTGCACTTGGCGTGTGGCGCCGAAACCCGAAGCATCGTGCTGCGTGGTGACTCGCAGCAAGGCATTCGGCTGATCGGCGAGCGCTTGTTGATCGAGCGGGACGGCGTGCGTCACCAGACGATTGCAATTCGTCGGGCCGACACCTTGTACCTGCGCTGGCAGGGCGACGTGCATGCCATTCGCCCGGTTGATCCGATTGCCGAAGTGGAGTCGAGCCTAGGCCATCAAGGCGGCCTCACCGCCCCCATGAACGGCAGTATCGTTCGGGTGTTGGTCAGCGTGGGCGAACAGGTGCAAGTCGGTACACCGCTGGTGGTCCTGGAAGCGATGAAAATGGAACATAGCATCCGCGCGAACACGGCGGGCACCGTCGCAGCGCTCTATTGCGCCGAAGGGGAGATGGTCAAGGAAGGGACGGTGCTGGTGGAGCTGGCCGCTGTGGCAGAGAGCCAATGATCCGCTGGCGGCTGGCTGACCGCAGCTATGTAGGACCGGCTTTAGCCGGGAAAGCGCCAGTGGTCACACCGCGAAATTAAGGATGTTAACACTGGCCTCTTCCCGGCTAAAGCCGGTCCCACTAAAAGCATTGCGTGCAGCCATTGAGATCGGGTGTGAAATCGAATTGTGGGACCGCGTGCATCCAGTTGAATTTGAACAGTCCAACAATTTATCGCGTTCAGCCAGTGAGATCAGAGGAGGCCTGAACGGCCTCCTCCATGTCCTCACGCCGCTACTTCATACAACTTCAGCACTTCAACCTCGCCACTGACCAGGCTCTGGCGCATCCGTGCCGCCTGCAGTGCCGCTGCTTTCATGGCGCTTTCCTTGACGTGACCATAACCGCGAATGCGCTCCGGCAGGCGCGCCAGGTTCAGCGCGGTGTGCCGGTTGCCTGCGCTCAGGTGGCCCAGGATCAGTTCGATATCTCCCACGTAAGCATCAATCAACTCGCGTTCCTGACGACGCTCGACGCTGCGGCCGAACGGATCGAGCACCGTGCCGCGCAGGAATTTGAATCGCGCCAGCACGTCGAATGCCTTCAACATCCATGGCCCGAAACTGCGCTTGCGCGGGGTGCCGTTGTTCGGGTCGCGCTTGGCGAGCCAGGACGGTGCCAGGTGAAACTCGATGCGGTAATCGCCCTCAAACTGCGCTTCAAGCTGACGGGTGAAGTCGCCATTGCTGTACAGCCGCGCCACTTCGTACTCGTCCTTGTAGGCCAGCAGCTTGAAGTAGTTGAACGCCACCGCCTCGGTCAGCGCAGGCGGCTGGCCCGGGAACAACCGCGCTTCGGCATCCCTCACACGATTCACCAGAGTCAGGTAACGCTCGCTCAGCGCCCCGTTCTGATAGGCGATCAAGCCGTGGACATTGCGTGTGACGCGCTCTTCCAGGGTCAGGTGTTCAGGGTCCGGCGTTGGCTGGGTCTGCGGATTGGCAGCCGCTTGCACCGCTCGCAAGTCAAACGCTGCACGACGCCCCCACAGGAACGCCTGCTGATTCAGATTGACCGCCACGCCGTTGAGCTCGATGGCCTTCTCGATGGCCGCAGAGGTCAACGGAATCAGTCCCAGCTGGAAGGCATAACCGAGCATGAAGAGGTTGCTGGCGATGCTGTCGCCCATCAGTTTGGTCGCCAGGTCCGTCGCCTGCACAAAGTGCGTTTTTTCAGCGCCGACGGCTTCGCGGATGGTCTGCATCATCGCTTCGGCCGGGAACTCGGCGTCAGGATTGCGGGTGAATTCGGCGGTCGGCGTCTGCTGACTGTTGATCACCGCATGGGTTTTCGCGCTGTTGAGTTTGGCGATCGCATCGGGGCCGGACGCCACCAGCAGGTCGCAACCGAGCAGCAGATGTGCCTCACCGGCGGCGATGCGCACGGCGAACAGATCTTCTTGCCGCGCGGCGATACGAATGTGGCTGACCACCGGGCCAAACTTTTGCGCCAGACCGGCCTGGTCTAGCACGCTGCAGCCTTTGCCTTCCAGATTGGCTGCGTAACCGAGCATCGCACCGACGGTGGTCACGCCCGTTCCGCCGACGCCTGGCAGCAAAATGTTGTATGGCTGAGTGAGGCTCGGAAGTGTCGGCTGCGGCAGTTCAGCGAACGCCTGGGCCTGCTTGGGCAACTGCGGCTTGCGCAGCTTGCCGCCATGCACGGTCACGAAGCTTGGGCAAAAACCCTCGACGCAGCTGAAGTCCTTGTTGCACGCGCTCTGGTCAATTTCGCGCTTGCGCCCTTCCGGGGTTTCCTTCGGCAGCACCGACAGGCAACCCGACTTGACGCCGCAATCGCCGCAGCCTTCGCACACGGCCGGGTTAATGATGGCGCGCTTGTCCAGATCCACCATTGTCCCGCGTTTCCGACGACGGCGTTTTTCCGTGGCGCAAGTCTGGTCGTAGATGATCACCGACACGCCCTTGAACTCACGCAACTCGCGCTGCACGGCGTCGAGGTCGCTGCGGTGGTGGAACGTAGTGATCGGCGCAAACTGCTCTCGGCTCGGGTATTTCTCCGGTTCGTCCGAGACCAGCGCAATGCGCTGCACGCCTTCGTTGAACACCTGCCGGCTGAGCTGATCCACCCGCAGCACGCCGTCGATGGGCTGGCCGCCGGTCATGGCAACCGCGTCGTTGTAGAGAATCTTGTAGGTGATGTTGACCTTTGACGCGACCGCCGCCCGCAGCGCCAGGTGCCCGGAGTGAAAGTAGGTGCCGTCGCCGAGGTTCTGAAACACGTGGGGGGTTTCGGTGAACGGCGCCTGACCGATCCAGGTCACGCCCTCGCCGCCCATCTGGGTAAACGTCTCGGTTTCCCGGTCCATCCAGATAGTCATGTAATGGCAGCCGATCCCGGCCAGGGCGCGACTGCCCTCCGGCACACGGGTCGAGGTGTTGTGCGGGCAGCCTGAGCAGAAATGCGGGGTGCGCTGGGTGTTGAACAGCGGCGCGGCAAGGGCTTTTTCCTTGTCGGCCAGAAATTGCAGGCGCGCGTCGATTTTCGGGCTGCTGTAGATCGGCGCAAGGCGTTTGGCGATGACCCGGGCGATCATTGCCGGGGTCAGTTCAGCCAGGTTGGGCAACAGCGAACGGCCCTCTTCATCGAATTCACCGACCACGCGCGGGCGTTGATCCACCGGCCAGTTGTACAACTGACCGGTGAGCTGATCCTCGATCACGCTGCGTTTTTCCTCGACCACAAGGATTTCATCCAGCCCTTCTGCGAAGCCGTGCACCGACACCGGCTCAAGTGGCCAACTCATGCCGACCTTGAGCACGCGAATGCCCACCGACGCGCACAGGTCTTCGTCGATACCCAGCTCTTCCAGGGCCTGACGCACGTCGAGGTACGACTTGCCGGTGGTGATGATGCCCAGACGCGGCTGCGGCGAATCAATCACCACTTTGTTGAGGTGGTTGGCCCGGGCGAACGCACGGGCGGCGTAGATTTTGTAGGTATTAAGCCGGGCTTCCTGAGCGAGGGGCGGATCGGGCCAGCGAATGTGCAGGCCGCCTTCGGGGATCTGGAAGTCTTCGGGGATCTGCGTCTGGATGCGCAGCGGATCGACTTCGACCACGGCCGAGGAATCGACGTTTTCGGCGATGGTCTTCATGGCCACCCAGCAACCGCTGTAGCGTGAAAGCTCCCAGCCGATGATGCCGTAATCGAGGATTTCCTGGACGTTACTGGGGTTGAGCACCGGGATCATGGAGGCGATGAACGCGTGTTCGCTCTGGTGCGCAATGGTCGAAGATTTGCAGCCATGGTCGTCGCCGGCGAGGATCAGTACGCCGCCCTTTTCAGCGACGCCGGCCGAGTTGCCGTGCTTGAACACGTCGCCGCAGCGATCAACGCCCGGGCCTTTGCCGTACCAGAGGGCGAAGACGCCGTCGTATTTGCCGTGGGGGAACAGATTGACTTGCTGACTGCCCCAGACCGCCGTCGCGGCAAGCTCTTCGTTGACGCCGGGCTGGAAATGAATGGCGTTCTGCTGGAGATATTCCTTGGCGTCCCACAGGCTCTTGTCGAGGTTGCCCAACGGCGAGCCGCGATAGCCGGAGATAAACCCGGCGGTGTTAAGCCCGCGGGCTTCGTCGCGCTGCTTCTGCAGCATCGGCAGGCGGGTCAGCGCCTGGGTTCCGGTCAGGTACAGATTGCCGGTTGCGAGTCGGTACTTATCGTCCAGACGAATATCAGCCAGGGACATTCAGGCACTCCTTTATTTTTATTAGTGCGTTTTGAATGCGGCGCCAGCGGCGTTTGCAGCCTTACGAGCGCCTCGCCGTCAGGACGGTTCAGCCCAACGGTCACAGACAAAATACTGCCTGCCCGGCGCAGGCTTTTTCTTCCTAAATCAGCGCGAATCTGCTCATATCGTGCATGCCCGTTCCCGTTCAAGAATAAAAAAGGGTCAATTCATGCAGGTCAAGCTCAGCCCCATCGATCGCAAGATCCTCCGTCTGTTGCAGCACGACGCCAATCTCTCCGCCGCCGAGATCGCCGAGCGCGTCGAACTCTCGCAATCGCCCTGCTGGCGACGCATCAATCGCCTGGAAGAAGAAGGCATCATCGAGCGCAAGGTGGCCCTGCTCAACCCGGCCAAACTCGGGCTGACCATGACCGTGTTCGTCGACGTCAAGCTGTCCGGGCACGGCCGGAAGTACCTGACCGAGTTCGAGGAAGCCATCACCGGATTTCGCGAAGTGCTGGAGTGCTACACGATGGCCGGCGACATGGATTTCCTGCTCAAGGTCGTCGTGCAGGACATCGCCAGCTACGAGCGTTTTCTGCGCGACCACCTGCTGCAAAGCCCCCATGTGCAGGAGGCGCATTCGAACATCGCGATGAGTGTGGTGAAGCGCACGACGGAATTGCCGATCGACTAGCCTGCCGATTGACTGAGGCGCAGGCAAAGACCGTCCACGCAAAAAACTCTTTTCACCGGGGGGCGAAAAAAGCATTGACTCTCAAATGGGAATGATTATTATTGAGCGCAACCGGTCGCGAGACTGGTTGGTAACCCAGAAGCCTTAGGTCGGCTTCCGGATTATCTCCTCATCAGGCTAATCACGGTTTTTGACCCGGCTTATGGCCGGGTCTTTTTTTATGCCCTTTTCGGGTCTGGGTTCGGTCGGGTGTTGCGTCTTCAGGCTAATGAAGAGGGTTCGACAGTGATCTGTCTTTCGATGGCGCGCATCATAGCAAATGGATCGAGCGATGGGCCGTTGCAGCTGTCAAAAACTGACACATTCAGTAAAAACTTCCACATTCACGACGTTGTTTTCCGCGACCGCCGCTATTCAAACAGTGAGCAAGACGCCATGACACAGCTCCTCGACTCGTTGACCGCCTCCCCCGTGTCGCCCGCCTTGGGCACGAGCGCCGAAACTGATCTTTACCGACGCCGCCTTCAGCGGTTGTCGCGCAGGGTTCTGCAGGTTTTTCTGCTGAGCCGTCTCGACGACCTTTCCTACACTGATATCGCCCGACTGCTTGACGTGGACGCTCGCACCGTCGAACGCTGCATGACGGTTGCGCTCGAGCATTGCGTCAGCGAGCCCGCCGAACATGACCCCTCCCGTGCGATTTTGCTTCAGGCCCTGGGCTGGTACGTGCACCTGCAAAGCCCCCAGGCCACGGCGAGTCAGCGCATCGAGTTTCGTCACTGGCTCGACGCCGATCCCCGGCACCTGGCGGCGTTTCAGCACAGCGAGCAGTTCTGGCGTACCCTGCATGCACCCGCCGCGATCCTCGGCGCCAGCGGCTGGCATCGGCGCAAACCGCGCGTCTATTTCGGCTGGTTGCTGGTGACGATGTTGCTGTGCGGCCTGCTGGTCACCGCCGAAGCCTATAGCTGAAGCTGGCCCTGACTCTTTGGCGAACTATTCTGTCGCTGTCCCCCTATCGGTTGCGTGTAAAGTAATTGTCATAACAGCCCAGCGAGGCAATCAGGTCCGGCCTGCCTGCCTCCCGATGGCTTCGTAATGGCAGATCAAGCAATCAGGACGCTCCCGTGACTCAAAACGCCCTTTCCATCTCCGCCGATTTTGACAGCGGCAACATCGCCGTGATCGACGCCAGTAACCTCAAAGCCGTGCAACTGGCGATCCGTCCCGATACCCGCAGCGCACATTTCCAATGGTTCCATTTCAAGGTCGACGGCCTGCAGATCGGCGAGCCCCACGGCTTCAGCCTGACCAACGCCGGCGAGTCGAGCTACAACCGCGCCTGGACCGGCTACAACGCCGTGGCCTCCTACGATCAGAAAACCTGGTTCCGCGTGCCCAGCCAGTTCGACGGCAAGGCGTTGAACTTCGAGCTGACGCCCAGCGACTCCCAGGTGTGGTTCGCCTACTTCGAACCCTACAGCCGAGAGCGCCACGACTGGCTGGTGGATCAGGCGCTGAACAAGGCCGGCACCCAGTTGCTCGCCACCGGCAAGAGCGTCGAAGGCCGTGATATTCCGCTGCTGCGCAAGGGCGACGGTGCGGCGGGCAAGCGCAACATCTGGATCATCGCGCAACAGCACCCCGGCGAGCACATGGCCGAGTGGTTCATGGAAGGCATCGTCGAGCGGCTCCAGGAAAACGACCCTGAGTTGCAGGCCTTGCTGGCCTCGGCGGACCTGTATCTGGTGCCGCACATGAACCCGGATGGCTCGTTCCACGGGCATCTGCGCACCAACGCTCAGGGCAAGGACCTCAACCGCGCCTGGCAGGACACGACCCCCGAGCTCAGCCCGGAAGTGTTCTTCGTCAAAGAGCAGATGGAAAAATACGGCGTGGACATGTTCCTCGACGTCCACGGCGATGAGGAAATTCCCTACGTCTTCACCGCCGCCTGCGAAGGCAATCCGGGGTACACCGACCAGCAAGCGCAACTGGAAGCTGACTTCCGCGCGCGGTTGAGCGGCTTGACCCGGGACTTCCAGAGTAAATACGGCTATCCGAAATCGGCGCCGGGCAAGGCCAACATGAACTTGGCGTGCAACAGCGTCGGCGAGCGCTACAAGTGCCTGTCGCTGACGCTGGAAATGCCGTTCAAGGACAACGACGACGCCCCCGATGTCGTCACCGGCTGGTCGGGCCAGCGCTCGAAACAGCTGGCCCGCGATGTGCTGACGACCCTGGGGCAGATGGTGTCCGTCTTGCGCTGAACCGCCGCCTGATGTCGACAGGTTAACCGGCGTCCATAAACGACATCGCCAGCGGGGTAAAGCCCACTGGCGACGTCTGCCTTACCTACAGCAGGCTACCACTGCAAGATCAACCCCGCGATTTACCCCGCAGCATGCTGTCGAGCACCTCATCCCGCCTCACCCAGCCGTGAAACAACGCCGCAGCCAGATGCGCCAGAATCGTCAGGAAGAACAGGTACGCCAGATAGGCGTGGGCCTTGCGCAGCAGCGCGAAGGTGTCCGGGTTGGCCGCGACGATGGACGGCAGGCGCACCGAACTGCCGAGCATGACCGGATCTCCGGCGGCTGAAATCATCGCCCAGCCAATCAGCGGCATCGCCAGCATCAGCGCATACAGCAGGTAATGGGACAGCTTGGCGGCCAGCGCCTGCACGGCCGGCAAGTCAGCCGGCAACGGCGGCGTTTGAGTAGTGACCCGGACGACGATCCTGACAATGACCAGCAACAGAATCGCGATGCCCAGGGGCTTGTGCAGGTTCAGTAGCCATTCGTGGCGCTCGGACACCGAAGCCACCATGCCTGCGCCGATGAACAGCATGGCGATGACCATCAAGGCCATCAGCCAGTGCAGCAGGCGCGCCAGTGGGGCGAAATGCTTGACGGGCGTACTCATGGCTGTTTCTCCTGGGCGGGCTCGGCTTTCAACTGATCGACTTCACCGGTACGGCGCATGTAGGAAGCGGCGTAGGCCGCCGAGCGCGCGGCGAGCAGCGGATCATCCGAGCCTTCGATGCCGCTGGGCAAGATCAGCGGGTCGTAATTGATGTCGCGGCAATCGCCATTCAGTTGCGGGCTGTCGGAATTGACCACCAGGGTCCCGGCGTCCACGGTCTTGTGCTCGCCGGTCCAGGCTTTGGACGCGTCGTTGGTCGGGTCCTGAGGGTTGGCCAGCGTCAGCACCAGCTTCCAGCGCTGGGGGCCGCTGGCCAGTCTGTCGCTGAGGTCCTTGTCCAGATACTCCTTGGCGTCAGGCGCCGGCGCTGCATCGGTGGCTTCCGGCACCAGACTCCAGCGCACAGGCTGACGCTTGCCGCTGGCATCCACCAGCACGAAGGCGTTGACGCTGTTGTAGGTCTCAGTGACGAAACTGGCCGAAGGCTTGGCCATCTTGACCCAGGCCAGAAACGGCTGGGCTTCCGGGTGCGCGGCGAAGAACACCGGGGGTTTGGCCGGGTCGGGTTTGCCGGTCTTGGGGTCAGGGCCGGTGGCGATTTGCAGATCGATGAAGGCCTCGGGCGTGCCGACCGGAAACACCGGCATGCTGTTCATGCCCGTGCGCCATTGCTGGCCGTTGGGCTGGGTGAACTGCACGGCGAAACTGCGCAGGGGCGCAGCGCTGTCAGGGGAATACGGGTTGCCGGTGGGCACGGCCAGACGCCCGATCACCGGCGTGCGCCCGCTGGCGAAGACTTCGGCTTTGGACAGGCTGGCCGCGGCGCCGTTGCTCTCGAAGTAGCCAGCGACGCAGATGCCTTTCGGGTGGTTGCGACGGTAACCGGGATGCACACCGTTGTTGCGTTCGAACACATCAACGACCCGCGCGGGGGTCAGTCGCTGGGGTTCGAGGCTGCCATTGACGTAGGCGAAGGCGCCAGCGACGACCAGAACGATCAGGCCGATGCCGGCCAGGCGTGCGAGTTTTTGGGAATTACTGAGCGGCGGTTTGCGGGGATACGGTGGCTCACGGTCAATCATCGATCACACTCCGGGCTTCTCGCCTCTGGGGACATCAAGGTGTTTGGCACGCTTTGTTTATAGCCGGATGCTTGGGGTTTGTCAGGTTGAGGACTTTGAGCGCCTGCCGGCTGGAGCATGGCCGGAATCTGCGGCTGATCACACTGGCGCCTTCCCGGCTGAAGCCGGTCCTACGAAGGCATAGCATGCGGTCAGTGAGATGGGGTGTGAACTCAACTGTAGGACTGGCTTTAGCCGGGAAAGCGTCGGGTGTCACGCCGCAAAACTGAGCGTGTTCCGCTATCAGCCATCCAGCTTCGACGGATCGCTCTGCAGCAGCACCTTGGCGTGGATCCCGGCCAGGGTGCCGTTCAGTGTCGACGCGCTACGGCCCTGCTTCGCCTCTTTGTCCTGTTGCAAGGCCTGCTGCAGCACGCTGAGGAAATTCCGGGTTTTGGAGGTGGAGATCGGCGTGTGGGTGTCTTTCTCCAGGCGGCCCATCACGTACTTGGAAATTCGCGTCGACTGGCTGGCCGACTGGCTCAGCGTCGCATCGACCAACTCACCTTTTTTATAGCCGATGCTGGTCTTGCTGCTGGCCTGGTCGCTAACCTGGTAATACAGGTAATTCTGCGTGGCGGGATCGGTGCTCAACGCCAGCTTTTGCCCGCCTGGGAGCGGCTTGTGGTAACTGGCGGTCAGCTGGGATTGCTGGTCCTGAACGATGGTCCGGTTCATCTGGTCGCGTCCTTTGGACTGGGTGGTCTGCGACAAGGTGTAAGCAAAGGAATCGAGCTCGCCGGGGCGGCCCGGGTTGCCCTCGACGCTCTTCTCGCTGACCGACGCGCTGAAGTCGCCGAGCCCGGTCAGCAGCCCGTGGTCAGTGTCGGTCAGCTCGATCGAGTTGACGGTCTGCGGTGCCGAGGAGACCCGGGTGTCCGGGTACTGGCTGTGCAGGGTTTTGAAGGCGTCCTCAAACATCGACAGCAACTGTGCATCGCCGTCGCCACGCTTGCGCGCCGCCTCGATCTGGCTGACATAGCCGTCCAGCGCTTTGGCTTGCTGAGCGCTGTCACCGCGAATGGCCGCGTTTTTCAGGTCAACCGAAAGGTCGAGATTCCCCAGCGCGCCACTCATGCGCACCGAACGCTGGTCGGCGTCGGCGTGCAATTCAAGGGTCTGGGCGCTGCCGTCTTCCAGCTTGAGGCTGGTTTTCAACTCTACGGAGGCGAAGGCCTTGGCGTCGAAATGGGTCAGGGCGTCGAGTTTCAGGGTCGGCGGCTTGGCCGTCAGGCCGTCGATGGCTGACTGAAAGCCGTCCGCCATGGCGTTCAGTGCGTTCAGCTCGTCGTCGCTGAGGTCGCCGCCGCTCACCTGGGCCTGCACCGCGAGGCCATCGTCCTGACTGGCAAGGCTCAGCTCGATGGTTTTGCCGCTGGCGGTTTTCAGGGTCAGGCTGATGCTGTTGGCCGGATTACTGTGCAGGCGGTCCTGGGCGGCGGCGAGTTCCGCCGGCTCCAGCGCTTTGCCGGTCGTCGAGCGCAGCACCGATTGGGAAATATTCTGGCCGGTCTGGGCCAACTGACTGAGCAACGTTGCGCCCAAGCCCTGGAAACGCCCCGCCGTGGCGGAGGTGCTGAAGTTGCCCGCCATCGCCAGCGAGACTTTGTCCTGGCGGGTGTACTCCCAGGCCGGCGGGACGTTGCCATCCCCCATCAGCCCGCGGACGTTGTAGGTCAGCGGCTCGCTGACCTTGGCGTCCTGGCCCAGCATTACGACGGACGACGGCGAGGCGTTGGTGGTGCCAGCAACGGCGCTGTCATTCACCGCGACGGTGGCCGCCGGTTTGACCACCGGCATCAATGCCACGGATGAGGTAACCGAAGAAATCGCTGACATGGCACTTCCCTGTTCAAGTGAGTAATAGACTTCCTGAACAGGGTGTCGGCGGACGCCTTTGTAACTTGAGCGGTACAAACCCGAGGCATTCCCGCTACACAGTGAACGCGCCACGCTCGGCCAATGAGGGGTACGCCGAGAAGATGATGCGTGGGGATTTTCCATTCACGTGACCTCTGCAAACAATTCAGTCGAACACTTTTACGTTATCGATCATAAATAAACAGCGGGCGCTTATTCGCCGTCCTGCAACTTACGCAGCCACTCGTTTGATTGAATAGTTATGGCGTGCTTAAACTTCACACCCTCCAAATGAATAACTATCCGCATTATCCAATTGCACCGAGAGCCACCGACGCATTTATATACATCCCGATGGATAGAATTAAAACAACACCGAGCGTTGACCAAACCGCTAGCCGTAGAACTCGCCTCCCATTGAGTCTTCCCACCTTTGATCGGCGGAACGGGCCCGGTGAAGCCTGAGGGCCTGCGCGGCAGAGCGCCGCACGCTTCATGCGTCTGTCCGTTCGGGGAAGAACGTGTACTATCCACCGACACCTACCAGAACTTAATCCCATGTTTGCCGATAGCGAAGCAGGCCAACGAATTGCCACATGCCTGACCCATCGGGTCAATGGCAGCGCGGAACTTTCCCAGGTCGCTGAAGCAATTACTTCGATGTTCGAGGACATTAATACCTCCCTGATCCCCATCATCGGGCCGAAAGGTGTTGCCGCCCTGTATCGCCGCAGCCTTCATCTCTACATATCAAAGCACCCGCTGCCTGGAGACAACTACAAGATGCTGGTCGTGGGCATGGATCTTCAACAATTGAAGGCGTTACTGGCCGAAGAATCGATAGCCGACGCGCTCTTGTTCGGTCAGGAAGTTTTGAACACTTTTCACGCATTACTTGCCACGCTGATCGGACCATCACTCGCTGCCCGGCTGCTCCTTGACGTGTGGGAACACTCTTTCAGCGGCCCGCCTGCCCAGGACATTTCACGATGAGTAGTAAAGTCACGATCAACCGTCTGGCAACGGGCGTACCGGGATTCGACGAGATTCTGGGTGGCGGCCTGCCGGAGTTTTCCTTCAACCTGATCGCCGGTCCGCCCGGCTGTGGCAAGACCACGCTGGCCCATCAGATGATGTTCGCCCTGGCCACACCCGAACGCCCGGCGATCTTCTTCACGGTCCTCGGAGAGCCGCCGCTGAAAATGCTGCGCTACCAGCAGCAGTTCAGCTTTTTCGACGAAGAAGCGGTGAACCGCTCGATCCGCTACGTCAATCTGGCGGATGACACTCTGGCTGGCGATCTGGACGAAGTCCTGCGGCGCATCGTCGCCGAAGTCGAGGCCCACAGCCCTGCCCTGGTGTTTGTGGACTCGTTCCGCTCGGTGGTGCTGGCCAGCGAAACCGCAAGCAGTCCCAATAACAACCTGCCGCAGTTCGTGCAGCAGTTGGGCATGCTGATGACCACCTGGCAAGCGACGACCTTCCTGCTGGGGGAGTATTTCAACGAACTCGACAGCAACCCGATCTTCACCGTCGCCGATGGGCTGATCTGGCTGCGCCAGAGCGTTCAGCGCAACTCCATGGTGCGCAAGATGGAGATCATGAAGATGCGCGGCCAGCCGACGCTGCCCGGGCTGCATACCTTCCGCATCGCCGATTCGGGCGTTACGGTGTTTCCCCCGGCCGCGGTGACGCTTCAGGACCGCGCCGCGCTCATCCACGGCAGCCCTGCGCAGCGGCTGAAGATGGGCGTGCCGCATCTGGACGATATGCTTGGTGGCGGCCTGCCCCGGGGCTATTCGTTGCTGGTTGCCGGCCCTTCCGGCTCTGGCAAAAGCCTGCTGGCGGCGGCCTTTCTCGAAGAGGGTGCACGCAACGGCGAAACAGGCGTGATCGCCGTTTTCGAACAGCGACCCAATCACCTGCATAACGCCGAACTCACGCGTCTGGTGCACATGGACAAAGTAGGCGTCGTCGACCGACGGGTGCCGGACCTGTCCATCGACGAGATTGTGCAGCAGCTGCTCAGCGAAATCCGCCGGCTGGACGCGACGCGTGTGGTCATCGACTCGCTGTCCGGGTTCGAGCTGGCCGTGGCGCCCGCCTTCCGCGAAGACTTCCGCGAATCCCTGTCGCGCATGGTCAATGCGTTGACCAGCACCGGGGTCAGTGTATTGATGACCTCGGAACTGGAAGACCGCTACACGGATCTGCGCTTCAGTCCTTACGGCACGGCCTTTCTTACCGATGCCATCATCGTCCAGCGCTACATTGAGATCGACAGCCGCTTGCAGCGCATCATGGCGGTGGTCAAGGTCCGGGCCAGCGCTCACTCGGATGAACTCCGGCTGTACCGCATCGACGACAACGGCTTGCAGATCGGCACCCGCCTGCATAATCAGGAAGGGCTGCTGGGCGGACGCCCGACGAGGCTGTCGCCAGGGGTTGCTGAAGTGGGAGACAACATTCGATGAGCGCATTGCCATGAGCGAATTCGACAGCAAGGACGCAACCGGAGGCGCAGACGCCGACCGAGAATTCGAGCAACTCGCTGAGAAAAAGGAACGGGCCATGGCGCACCTGGCGTTCCTGCGCCGAGAGCTGTACGAGGCCGAAGCCTCTGCCGGCGCCGGGCTGCATATCGAATTGCTGGTGGAAGCCAATCAGAAACTGGTGCTGGCGGCGTTGGCGGCGCAGGCGCAAGCACCCGCTGCCAGTGCACACGCTGATGTCTATCAGGATCTGCGCGAGGCCAACGAGCATCTGGTGATTTCTGCGCTCCACGCGCAGACGTTGCAAGCCCAGGCTGAACAGGCGCTGGCCCAGCAACGCACGGCCATGGCCTCGGTAGCCCATGAAATGCGCAACCCGCTGACGCCCATCAGCATGATTGCCGAACGCATGGTGCGCACGTCCAGCGACAGACTGCCGGAAATGCGCAACCTGATCGAAGGTCAGGTGCAGCATCTGTCGCGCATGGTGGAAGACTTGCTCGACGTCTCCCGAGCAAGCACCGGAAAGCTGCGCCTGAGCTACGCCCACCTCGACATCGTGCAGATCATTCAGGAAGCGGTGGAAGCCTGCGCGCCGCTGATGCACAAGAAAAACCTGCACATGGACGTCAGCCTTCCCGACGCGCCGATACGGGTCAACGGTGATCACATCAGGATCGTGCAGATCTTCACCAATGTGCTGACCAATTCGGCCAAGTACACCCCGTGCGGCGGCAACATCGAACTGCGTGCCGAGACCGTTCCCGAGGGCTTGAAGATCGTCGTCTCCGACAACGGCATCGGCATTTCCGCCCAGGCATTGCCGGTGATCTTCGATCCTTATGTGCAGGACACCCAGGCCATCGGCTTCAATGGCTCGGGCCTGGGCATCGGTCTGACGGTGGTCCGGCAGCTGGTGGAAGCCCATGGTGGCAGCGTCACCGCCCACAGCGAGGGCGAAGGCAAGGGCTGTCATTTCACTATTTTGTTTCCACTGGTGGGATCTGCGCCGTAACTCGGCCACAATACGCCCCCGATCCCAGGCTCCAGGGCTTCACGCCTTTCGGTTCGCCGCCAAACCTACCCCCCAGGACTGAGCAATGCCTCAAGAGCGAATCGCTGCACTTCGGCTTCCCAAACCCATTCAGGGTGCGATCGACGATCTGGTGCGCGCGTTGAACGCCGCCACCACCAAGGAAGACCTTGAACGCGAGGCCGCCATGGAAATCAGTTTCATCCTCAGCCTGGAGACCAGCAGACGTCTTCGCCCGGCAGACGTAGAAACGCTGTACATGATCTTCGACGACGCCGTACAGGAACGGCTCATCCAACTGGCGGATCAGTCCTGATCGGACGGCTTGCCGCCTCCCTCGCTGGCACGTCACACCGCTGCTGTGTCATACCGTCGCCGCGCCGCCGTAAACCCTTCCGCCTGTTCGATGACCCAGGTCCAGAGCGGAATCATCTGCACCAGCAAGCCCATGCCCAGTTCAGTGAGCGCGTACTCGACGCGCAACGGCTTCTCGCCAAAGTCATGACGACTGATCAGCCCGTCGCGCTCCAGCTGGCGCAGGGTATGGGTCAGCATGCGTTGGGTGACGCCGTGCAGCTGGCGTCGCAACTCGGCGTGGCGCAACGGGCTGGTCACGCCCAGCGCATGCACCACGCCCAGTGACCATCGATTGCCGGAGTGGCCGAGGATATCGCGCTTGAGGCCGTCCTCATCGTCGCTGAGCGCACGGCATGCATCCTGCGAACGGCGCACGATTTCCTGAGCTTCCAGGCCCCTCGGTATCACCGCTGTGCCTACTTTTTGCCCGCCGATGTCCATGACAAGATCCCCAGCCTTAGATTAAGTGTGTCAAACAGGGGCTCACCATGCAGGCTGATATTTCACACGTCAAACAACACATTCTGGTCTTGGGCGCCGGCGAACTGGGGCTCGCCGTATTGCGCGGACTGGCCGCGCGCGCGGGCGAATCGGCGAGCATCAGCGTGCTGTTGCGCCGGTCCAGTGTCGAGAGCGCCTCCCCAGGAAAGCAAAAGGAAATCGCCGCGATCAGGTCCCTCGGCGTGGCCATCGAGGTGGCTGATGTCGCCGAAGACTCGGTCGAAGCACTCGCTGCGGTGCTGAGCCGCTTCGACACGGTGATCAGTTGCGTGGGCTTTGGCGCCGGCCGGGGCACTCAGCGCAGGCTGACCCAGGCCGCACTCGCCTCGGGGGTGAAGCGCTACGTGCCCTGGCAGTTCGGTGTCGACTACGACCTGATTGGCCGTGGCAGCCCGCAAGACCTGTTCGACGAGCAACTGGATGTGCGCGACCTGTTGCGCGCTCAGTCCAGGACTGAATGGGTGATCATCTCCACGGGCATGTTCACCAGCTTCCTGTTCGATCCGGCATTCGGGGTGGTGGATCTGCCTGCCGGGCGGGTCAATGCACTGGGTAGCCTGGACACGGCGGTAACGGTGACGACGCCGGAAGACATCGGCACCCTCACCGCCGCCATCGTCCTGCACAGCCCGCGCATCATCAATCAGGTGGTGTACACCGCTGGCGACACCCTGACCTACGGCGATCTGGCCGATCTGCTTGAGCGGCTCACCGGACGGACATTCGAGCGCCGGGCCGCCAGCGTGCAGCAGTTGCTGGCGGCCCTTGAGGAGGTGCCCGACGACAATCTGCGCAAGTACCGAGCGGTGTTCGCCATGGGGCACGGCGTGGCATGGGACGTGACGCAGACGTTCAATGGTCAGCACGGCATTGCGGTCACGGCTGCCGAGGTTTGGGCACGGGCGCACCTGGCTCGCGATTAATCTCTCTGAGCGGATACGGATTTTTCCGGCGCAGACGCATCCAATGCCCAGACGGCCCCACGGCCTGCACTTCGAATGGTTTCAGCAAAGGACCCCACATGACTTTTTACATTTACCTCATTGCCTGCTGCGCGGCGGCCAGCACCGGCATCATTTTCAAACCCGGCAGCTGGTATGAATCGCTGCAAAAACCACGTTTCACCCCGCCCAACTGGCTGTTTCCGGTGGCCTGGACAACCATTTACCTGCTGCTGGCCTGGGCCGGTTATCGCCTGACCCTGATCCCCGGCAGTGAGACCGTGCTGGCGTTGTGGGCCGCGCAAATTGCCTTGAACACGCTGTGGACGCCGGTGTTCTTCGGCGCCCACCGGATCATGGCGGGCATGATCATTATCTTGCTGCTGTGGCTGGTGGTTGCCGCGATGGTGGTGCTGGGGATCCAGCTCGACCTCATCACCGGACTGATCCTGTTCCCCTATCTGGTGTGGCTGACCGTGGCGTCGGCGCTGAATTTCTCGATTCTGCGTCATAACCGATAACGCGGATCAGGCAGCTCTGGCGCGGCCGCCTTGCTGGATCAGCAGACCGGCCAGCGCCGAGACCGCCAGCAAGACCACCACCCCACCGTAGAAATTGGTGGTGGTCACCAGCCCCGCCGTCTTGATCGACACGCCGGCCAGCAGCGCCGGAATGCAGAACGCCAGATAACTCAAGGCCAGAAAGGCCGCCATCAACGCACCCCGCTCGTGGGCGTGGGCCAATGGCAGCAACAGCCGCAGGGCGCCGAGGAAACTCGCTCCGAAGCCAATCCCCGCCACCACGGCGCCGGTGAAGAACAGCCACAGCCAGCCCAGATTCACCGCCGCCAGAATCACTGAAACCCCGACCGCCAGAAAACTGCAGCCCACCCGCAATGCCAGCCGGGGCGCGCGCAGACGCAGGTTATGGATCGAAATCGCGCCACTGATGGTCAGCGCTGCCACGGCAAAGCCGCCGTTGAGTACCGAGGTCGAACCGGTCGCGGCAGTCAGCAGCGACGGCGCGAGCGACAGGAAAAACCCGCCCAGCGCCCAGGCCGCGATGTCCGCAGGGAGCACCAGCAACAACGTCCCCCGCGCCTGGGTCGGTACGGCGAGCCGCGGCCGCAGGGTTTTCAGCACACCCGGCTGCGGCGTCACTGTTTCAGCGACCCACAACAGATACACCGCCTCCCCGATGAACGCCGCAAGAAGCAAGCCGTAGGCGAGGCCCATGGGCAGCGGCGCGTATTCCACCAGCGCACTGGTGCCGAGGGCGCCCAGTGCCATGCCGAACATCGGCGTAATGCTGTTGAGCAGCGGACCCTGCTGCGCATCGCTGTCGAGCATCGCGGCACCCAATGCGCTGGTGGCGATGCCTGTCGCCACGCCTTGCAGCACCCGCGCGACGATCAGCCAGCTGACGTCGGTGGCTGCGATGAACAGCAGCATCGAGACGATCTCCAGCAGCAGCCCGATGAAGATCACCGGGCGGCGACCGAGGTAATCCGACAGCGAACCGAACACCAGCAGCGTCGCCAGCAGGCTCAGGGCGTAGACGGCGAAGATCACCGTCAACAGCGCCGAGGAGAAGCCCCACGCCTGTTGATAGAGGTGGTAAAGCGGCGTAGGCGCACTGGACGCGGCGAAGAAACACAGCAGCACGAAGGCCAGAAAACCCAAGTGGCTCCGCCCCCGACCATCGACTTGCGGGTTCTGCAAAGAATCAGACACGAGTACACTCTCCCGAAAAAGCACACCACAAAAGCTACTAATTAGCTTTAGCAGTGTGGGAGCAGCGTCTGCTTAAAGCAAATACTTTGTGTTAGGGTCCGCACCATGGCTATCAAAGAAGGCATTCGCACCGGCGGCCGCAGTGCCCGGGTGCAGACATCGATTCACGCGGCGGTCCGCGATCTGCTCCAGGAGCAGGAGCGTTCGGCCCTCAGCGTGCCCATGATTGCGGCCCGCGCCGGTGTCACGCCGTCGACCATTTACCGGCGCTGGGGCGACTTAACCTCGTTGCTGGCCGACGCCGCTGTCGAGCGTCTGCGCCCGGACGAGCCGGTGGATTGCGGCAATCTGCGCGATGACCTGCGCACGTGGGTCGAGGTCTATCTCGAAGAAACCAACTCGGCGCCGGGCCGCGAAATGATGCGCGACGTGGTCGCCAGCAGCGCGACGCTGTGCTCGGGCAAGTGCCTGAACATGGTTCGCGATCAACTGCAGATCATCATCGACCGCGCCCGGGAACGCGGTGAACAGAGTCCTTCGGCGGACGAACTGGTCGATGCCGTCGTCGCGCCCATGGTCTACCGCATTTTGTACGCCGAATCGGCACCGTCCCTTGAGCGCATGCATCAATTGCTGGACCGCTGCCTGAACTGATCCCTCACCCGTCGCGCTCGTAGCAAACGAGCAACGGCCGGGTTGACTGGTTATCATGGTCGCCCATTGACCACAGGCGCCCTTCCCCCCATGCACACCCTTGCAGACCTGCGTGCCGGCAAACTGGCAGGCATCACGCGGCTCACTCTCAGCGCCGACCTCAGTGAATTCCCCGAGGAGATTTTCAGCCTCGCCGATTCGCTGGAGGTGCTGGACCTCAGCGGCAATCGGCTGACTGACCTGCCCGCCGACCTGCACCGGCTCAAGCGCCTGAAAATCCTGTTCTGTTCCAATAATCCCTTTACCCGCCTGCCGGAATGCCTGGGCCTGTGCGAGCAACTGTTCTTCGTCGGCTTCAAGGCCTGCGAGATCGCCGATGTCCCCGCCAACGCGCTGCCGCCTTCGCTGCGCTCTCTGGTGCTGACCGACAACCGTATCGAAACCCTGCCTGAAGCCATCGGCGATTGTGCGCACCTGCAAAAGCTGATGCTCGCGGGCAACCGGCTGCGGCAATTGCCGGAATCACTGGCCCGCTGTCAGCGCCTGGAATTGGTGCGGATCGCGGTCAACGATTTCCATGAACTGCCGCGCTGGCTGCTGGAGATGCCCGCGCTGGCCTGGCTGGCGTTTGCCGGCAATCCGCTGAACGACATCCACACTGAAGCGCCGATCCGGCAGATCCCGTGGACGCAACTGACGCTGCAACGGGTGCTGGGCGAAGGCGCGTCCGGGGTGATTCAACAGGCGCAGTGGCACGCGGACAAGAACGCGACGGCGCTGGACGTCGCGGTGAAGCTTTACAAGGGCGACGTTACCAGCGACGGCTCGCCGTTGAACGAGATGCAGGCGTGCATAGCGGCGGGTCGTCATGCCCATCTGATTCCGGTGCTCGGGCAGATTCTGAACCACCCGCAGGGCGCTCGCGGACTGGTGATGGAGCTGATTTCGCCTTCTTTCGTGACCCTTGCGCGTCCACCTACCCTTGAGTCCTGCACACGGGACACTTACGTCGACACCCGGCTGACTCTGTCGACGGTGAAGCGAATGGCGGCCGGGATCGCAGCAGCGTGCGCACATTTGCACAAGCATGGGGTCAACCACGGTGACCTGTACGGCCACAACATCCTCTGGAACGAAAGTGGGGACAGCCTGCTGGGGGATTTCGGCGCAGCGGCGTTTTACCCGGATGAAGAAACGGGACGCAGGCTGGAGCGCGTTGAAGTGCGCGCGTTCGGGCTATTGCTGGGGGAATTGCTGGACTGCTGTGGGGATAGCGATTCGCAGGTTGCCGGGTTGCGGGCACTGGAGCGGCGTTGCGTGCAGGCGGATGTGATGCAGCGGCCCGGGTTTGCGGAAATCGAGCAGCAGTTTAGTCAGTAGGACCCAATCCAGAGCACGCCGCATCACCTGTGGGACCGGCTTCAGCCGGGAAAAGGCCAGCGTGGCCACCCTCAATTTAGCAGTGTACCCCCCGACGCCTTCCCGGCTAAAGCCGGTCCCACTAAGCCTGCGGCGTGTCAGTGGGAACCCATCCAGAGCACGCCGCGCAACCTGTGGGACCGGCTTCAGCCGGGAAGAGGCCAGCGTGGACACCCTCGATTTAGCAGTGTGCCCACCGACGCCTTCCCGGCTAAAGCCGGTCCCACTAAGCCTGCGGCGTGTCAGTGGGAACCCATCCAGAGTACGCCGCATAACCTGCGGGACCGGCTTCAGCCGGGAAGAGGCCAGCGTGGCCACCCTCGATTTAGCAGTGTGCCCCCCGACGCCTTCCCGGCTAAAGCCGGTCCCACCCTGTGTTCGCGATCATTCAGTGGGACCGAGTTCAGTCAGTTGGCCCAGCCAGCGTTAGCCCGTCAAACCGACGTACACGTTTTGCACGTCATCGTGGCTGTCGATCGCTTCGAGGAAGGCTTCCACTTCGGCCATCTGCTCTTCGCTCAGGCCTTCAACCGGGTTTTTCGGGCGGTAGCCGATCTTGGCGGATTCAACGGTGAAGCCGAACTCGGGCAGCGCCTTGCACACGACGTCGAGGTCGGTGGTGTCGGTGTAAAACGTCGCAACGCCCTCTTCGCCTTGATCAATGTCCTGAGCGCCGGCTTCGATGGCGGCTTCCTCGGCATCGGCTTCGGGTGATGCGGCAACCGCATCGATCATCCCCAAATGATCGAAATCCCAGGTAATCGAACCTTCGGCGCCCAGTTGGCCCTTGCGGAACAGCACGCGGATTTCCGACACGGTGCGGTTGATGTTGTCAGTCAGGCATTCAACGATGACCGGCACTTTGTGCGGCGCGAAGCCTTCGTAGGTGAGTTTCTCGAAGTGCACGTGCTCGCCGAGCAACCCGGCGCCTTTCTTGATGGCACGCTCCAGCGTTTCGCGCGGCATCGAGGCTTTCTTCGCCTGCTCGACCACCAGACGCAGGCGCGCGTTCATGTCGGGGTCAGCGCCGGAGCGTGCGGCAATCATGATCTCTTTGGACAGCTTGCCGAAAATACGCCCCTTGGCGTTGGCTGCCGCTTCTTTGTGTTTAGCCTTCCACTGTGCGCCCATGATTGCTCTCTTGTTCCGGTGGCGATAAATCGCTCGGATCCGACGCGTCTTGCGCGTCGGGCCGATGGCGATAAATGCTGAAAATAAGGTGATCGATAATGACAGGCCGGGGGTGAACCGCGGCGACCGGCGCATTTTATACACGCTGGCGCCAGAAGACACCCCTGAGACGCGCCACCGCCCTGACCTGACTCAGCGATGCTTGAACGCCGGCTCGCGCTTCTCGATGAACGCCGCCATGCCTTCCTTCTGGTCCTCGCTGGCAAACGCCGCATGAAACACCCGGCGTTCGAAACGAATCCCTTCGGCCAGGCTGACTTCAAAGGCGCGGTTCACGCTCTCCTTGACCATCATGGCCACCGGCAACGACTTCGCCGCAATGCCGGCCGCGACGTTGAGCGCTTCCTCCAGCAACTGGTCCTGGGGCACGATGCGCGCGACCAGCCCGGCACGCTCCGCTTCGACGGCGTCGATCAGGCGCCCGGTCAAGCACATTTCCATGGCCTTGGCCTTGCCGACCGCGTGGGTCAGACGCTGGGTCCCGCCCATGCCCGGCAGCACGCCCAGCTTGATTTCCGGCTGGCCGAAGCGCGCGTTGTCGGCCGCCAGAATGAAGTCGCACATCAGCGCCAACTCGCAGCCCCCGCCCAAGGCAAAGCCCGAGACGGCAGCAATGATCGGCTTGCGGCGGTTGGCCACCCGATCGCTGTCACTGAACAGGTCGTCCAGATAGATCTGCGGGTATTTCAGCTCGGCCATTTCTTTGATGTCGGCCCCGGCAGCGAAGGCTTTCGCCGAGCCGGTCAGCACGATGCAGCCGATGCCGTGATCGCGCTCCAGCTCGTCGAGGGCATGATTGAGTTCGCTAATAAGCTGCGCATTCAGGGCGTTGAGCGCCTCTGGACGATTGAGGGTCAGGAGTGCGACGCGACCTCTGATCTCTTTGAGGATTGTCGTGTAATTCATTGTTTTATAGACCTTTTACTATTTAGGACGCCCGTCAGCTGTTATCACAGATACAACCTGCGAAACATGGCGCAAGCCATTGATATCAAACGACAAGCTCGACTGCCATTGCCGTCGCTTCGCCGCCACCGATGCAAATCGCGGCGACACCTCGCTTCAGTCCACGCTGCTTCAACGCCGACAGCAACGTCACCAGAATCCTCGCCCCCGACGCGCCAATGGGATGGCCCAACGCACAGGCGCCGCCGTGCACGTTGACCTTGTGATGGGGCAGTTCCAGGCGGGCCATGGTGACCAGCGCGACGACGGCGAAGGCTTCGTTGATCTCGAACAGATCGACCTCGGCCAGCGACCAGCCGGTCCTGCTCATCAGCCTGTCGATGGCGCCCACCGGCGCGGTTGGAAAAAGGCCCGGTTCATTGGCATAGGCCGCGTGACCGTGGATGACCGCCAGGAGCGTGAGCCCGCGTCGCCGGGCTTCGGACTGACGCATCAGGGTCAAGGCCGCAGCGCCGTCGGAGATCGAGCTTGAGTTGGCTGCCGTCACGGTGCCGCCCTCGCGGAACGCCGGTTTCAGCAACGGGATTTTGTCCAGCTTCGCTTTGGGCGGCTGTTCGTCCTGGCGAATGGTCTTGCGCTCCTTGCCGACCGTGACTTCCACCGGGACGATTTCAGCGTCGAACCAGCCGCGCGTCATGGCCTCCTGCGCCCGGGTCAGCGAGGCGACTGCAAAACCGTCCTGGGCTTCCCGACTGAAATTTTCAAGCCCGGCGCACTCCTCGGCAAACGTGCCCATCAAGCGGCCTCGGTCGTAGGCATCTTCGAGGCCGTCGAGGAACATGTGATCGATGATCCGGCCGTGGCCCATGCGGTAACCGCTGCGGGCCTTCTCCAGCAGGTACGGCGCGTTGGACATGCTTTCCATGCCACCGGCGATCACCACGTCGGCGCTGCCGGCGAGCAGCATGTCGTGGCCGAGGATGGCCGCCTGCATGCCCGACCCGCACATCTTGTTCAACGTGGTGCAGGTGGTGGAGTCGCTGAGCCCGGCGCCCAATGCCGCCTGCCGCGCCGGCGCCTGACCCAGCCCGGCTGGCAATACACAACCGAACAGCACTTCGTCGACCTGCGCTCCATCGATGCCCGCGCGCTCGACGGCGGCGCGGATGGCAGCGGCGCCCAGTTGCGGCGCGGTCAGGCTCTGGAGGTCGCCCTGAAAGGCGCCCATGGGCGTGCGCACGGCGCTCACGATCACCACGGGGTCGTCGTTCAACATCTGGCGTTTGTTCAAAGACATGATGGGGTTTCCTCGATTAGCGAGCGGCCATGCGCAAGGCGCCGTCCAGGCGGATCACTTCGCCGTTGAGCATGCTGTTTTCGATGATGTGGCGGGCCAGTGCCGCGTATTCCTCGGGCTTGCCCAGGCGTGGCGGGAATGGCACGCCGGCGGACAGGCTTTCGCGCACTTGCGGGGTCATGCCGGCCATCATGGGGGTTTCGAAAATGCCCGGAGCGATGGTCATGACGCGGATGCCGTAGCGCGCCAGTTCGCGGGCGGCGGGCAGGGTCAGGCTGACGATGGCGCCCTTGGAGGCCGCGTACGCCGCTTGGCCGATCTGGCCGTCGTAGGCGGCAACCGACGCCGTGTTGATGATGACGCCACGCTCACCGCCGGCATCGGCCGTGCCTTCGGCGATGGCAACAGCGGCCAGGCGCAGCAGGTTGAAGCTGCCGATGAGGTTGACGTTGATCACCCGGCTGAAACTGTCGAGGCCGTGGGGACCTTCTTTGCCGAGGATTTTCTCGGCGCCGACGATGCCGGCGCAGTTAATGACGCCGTTGATCTGGCCGAACGCACTGAGCGCCGCATCCACCGCGGCCTGAACAGCGCTCTCCTGGGTGATGTCGCTGACGCTGGCGCGGGCTTTGTCGCCCAGTTTTTCCACCTGGGCCGCGAGCGCTTCGGCATTGACGTCCACCAGCATCACGCTGGCCCCTGCGTCGATGAGCATCTGCGCGGTGGCTGTACCGAGCCCCGACGCGCCGCCACTGACCAGAAATACCTTGCCTTGGATCTGCATGATTGTGTCGTCCTTACACGTTTATTGTTGGAGTGGCGAAATACTCCGCTCTGCCGCGCCGATGGGCAATGGTCAAAGCGCGCAGAACGTCTGGTGGTTTTGGCCAGTGGCGCTTCGTGTTTGCCAGCAAGTCAGGCCTTGGGTTGCAGCAGCGCTGCACCGGCCTGGGCCGGTACCCGGCGGTTATCCAGCAGCGCCAAGGCCGCGATCACCGCGACGCCAATAAACGTCAGCTGGAAATCAGCGGTCATCGCCTGCCCGTCGTTGCCATAGAGGGCCATCGCGCCACGCAACAACAGCGCAGCAATCGCGACGCCCAGTCCCATGCTCAACTGGAAGCACATGCTGAACATCGTCGACGCATCGCTCATCTGCGGTTTGGGCACGTCGGCGAAACCCAGCGTGTTGAACGCGGTGAACTGCATCGAGCGCGACAGCCCGCCGATGAACAGGATCAGCAGGATCATCGGCCAGCCAATGGCCGAATCGAGCAGCGCGCAGGCGGCAATCGCCGCCACACCGATGCAGCCATTGACCAACAGCACCTGGCGGAAGCCCCAGCGCTGCATGATCACGCTGGTAAAGGGCTTCATCGCCAGGTTGCCCGCAAACACTCCCAGCACCAGCAGCCCGGCGTCGAATGCCGACAGGCCGAAACCCAGCTGAAACATCAGCGGCAGCAGGAACGGCAGCGTGCTGATGGCGATCCGAAACACCGAACCGCCCAGCAGACTGACGCTGAAGGTGCGAATGTGCACCACCGCGACATTCATCAGCGGCTGCGGATGCCGACGCATGTGGCGCCAGGCCAGCGCGCCGCAGACCACGCCGAGCGCCGTTACCGCAAGGCCCGGCCACTGACTGCCATGGCCCTGCCCCAGCCGTTCCATCCCGAACAACAGCGCCGTGCAGGCCACGCCCAGCAGCAGGAAACCTTTCAGGTCGAACGGCCGAGTGCTGACTTCATTGCGTTTGGGGATGAGGATGAGGGTGGCAATCAGCGCCATGACGCCGAGGGGCAGATTAAGGTAGAAAATCCACGGCCACGACGCGTGGGTAACGATGAATCCACCCAAGGGCGGCCCGAGTATCGGTGCCACCAGCCCGGGCCAGGTGATCAGCGAAATGGCCCGCACCAGGTCTTTCTTTTCAGTGGCGCGCATCACCGCAAGGCGCCCGACCGGGACCATCATTGCGCCGCTCATGCCTTGCAGGACCCGGGCGGCGACGAACGTCTCAAGACTGTCGCTGATGCCGCACAGCATCGAGGCCACCGTGAACAGCACGATGGCGCCGCCGAACACCCGCCGTGAACCGAGTCGGTCGGCCAACCAGCCGCTGAGGGGAATGAACGCGGCGATCGCCAGCATGTAGGCGCTCATGCCGATATTCAGATCCACCGCCGCGACGCCGAAGGTCCGGGCCATTTCCGGCATGGCCGTGGCGATCACCGTGGCGTCGAGGTTTTCCATGAAAAAAGTGACGGCCACCAACAAGGCGATCAGCGTGGATTGGCGTTGCGACATCGTTGGGTCCTCAGGCGAGCGTGGCGTTGAACGTGCCGGGTCACGGCAGCAGGTAGCGCATCACCGCATCACAGATCATCGCTTTTTGCCGCGCCTTGACCGCTTCGTCTTCCAGGTCGATCTGGAAAATCTCGGAAAAGGTATGGCGGTTCGACACGCGATAGAAACAGAACGAACTCATCAGCATGTGCAGGTCAACGGCCTGTACGCCTGGGCGGAACACGCCGTCCTGCTCGCCGCGCCGCAAGGTGTCGTCCAGCGCCTGCAAGACGTTCCGGCTCAGCTCGCGGATGGTCGGGGACTGTTTGACGTTGGCGCCGTTGTGGATGTTCTCGATGCACACGATGCGCACGAAATCGACGTTGCGGTCGTGGTGATCGAAGGTGAATTCCACCAGCCGCCTGACCGCTTCTTCCGGCGCGAGCACGTCGAGGTCAAGGCTGCTTTCCGTGGTGCGAATGTCGCCGTACAGCTTCTCCAGCACTTCGGTGTACAGCTGCTCCTTGCTGTTGAAGTAGTAATAGATCATCCGCTTGGAGGTTTGCGTGCGTTCGGCGATCGCATCAACGCGGGCGCCGGAGAGCCCCTGGGCGACGAACTCGGCGACGGCCGCCTGGAGGATGCCGTCGCGGGTTTTTTCCGGATTGTTCTTGCGGGACTTGCGCGGCGTCTCGGCTGGCGCTTCGGCGAGGCTGTCGTCAACGGTTTTCATGCGGGGCTCACGACCACGGTGGAATCGCGGGATTATGGGCTGCGCCTGTGCGTTACGGAAGTGGTGCGTGCCGATGCTTTATGGGTTATCAGCGCCGTGCCGAACCGCTGCGGGCCCTGGCCATTGCCGCCAGGCGCACCGCCGCATTCGCCTCGCCATACCCGGCATAACCCTTCTTGCGCTGGAGGATTTCAAACAATAAACGCCCCTCGAACGCCTCGGTGCAAGCGTGAAACAGCTCGCCACCGTCGGCGTCGCGGTCATACAGCACGTGGTGGTCGGCCAGTTTGCTGAGCAATGCGTCGTCGAAACCGAAGCGCGCCCCCAGGTCATCGTAGTAGTTCTGCGGAATGACCAGCCACGGCACGCCTGCCGCTTTGGCGCGGGCGACTTGGGCGAAGATGTCGTCACAGGCGAAGGCGATGTGATGAACGCCGGAGCCGCCGTAGCTCGACAGTGCGTGGGAGATTGCCGTGTTGCCGCGATCCGGCGTATTTAGCGACAGGCGTACGTTGCCGCAACGACTGCGTAACGCCCGGCTCCTCACCAGACCGTGAGGGTCAGGCAGCAGCTCGTCGGCATCGGCCACGAAATCCAGCACGCTTTTGTAGAACAGCACCCGGCTGTACAGGCTGTCGACCGGGAACGCCATGGCCACATGATCGATGCACTGCAAACGGCTTTGCGTCGGAGACTGCGGGCTCAGGATGAAGTCCCTGTCCCAGTTCGATTGACCAGGCAAGGCAGGCTCGACCAGGTAAATAAGGCTGCCGTCCGGCGCACGCAGCGCCGGGAGCTCCCGATCGTCAGGGCCCACCGGACCACTATAGATTTCGGCATTGAACTGACGCGCCCGCTCCAGCGCGTCAGCGCTGTTATTCACCCGCAACCCCATGGCGCGCAGCGACGGGCCGTGGGCTTCAAGAGAAGGGGCCGCGAAAGGCATTTGCGGTAGGGAAAAGCGCTCGGCGTTCAACACGATCTTGATATCGCCCTGCCCCAGTAAAGTCACGGCTTTGCTGGGGTGCTGACCCAGGGTGTCGAACCCCAAGCCATGCAGCCAGTTGCCCAGCCGCGCACCTTGGGCATCCTCCACGGCAAACTCGAGAAACTCGACGCCGTTGCAGGCGCTGGGCGCTGGCGGATGGAACAACAATGACGGCGGGACGGGTTGAGACTGCTGCTCCAGCAGTGCGCGGGTTTGCGCTTCCAGGTACAGCAACGAGCGCAGGCCGTCGGCGGCGTTGGCCCGAGTGGGCGCGGCGCGAAACACGTCGTTGAAAATCTCCAGCGACAGCGGGCCGGTGTAGCCGCTGCGCAAAATGGCCGAGAGAAAGCCGGGGCAATCGTACTCGCCCTGCCCCGGAAAACACCGGAAATGCCGGCTCCACTCCAGCACGCCCATGTTCAGCAGCGGCGCATCGGCCATCTGCACGAAGAAAATCTTGTCGCCGGGAATCTGCGCAATTCCGCTCGGATCGCCCTTGAGCGACAGCGTGTGGAAACTGTCGAGCAGCACGCCGAGGGCCGGATGGTCGACCTGGCGGACCAGATCCCAGACCTGCTGCCAGGTGTTGACGTGACGCCCCCATGCCAGCCCTTCATAACCCACGCGCAGCTGACGCGCCCCAGCCCGCTCGGCGATCGACCCAAGGTCATCGAGCAGCACGTCTCGCTCGCCCAGGGAATCGCTGGCGGTATTGCTGCACACCAGCATCAGGTCGGTGCCAAGTTCGTGCATCAGGTCAAATTTGCGTTCGGCACGGTCGAGGTTGCGCTGCAGGTGCTCGCGGCGACAGCCTTCGAAGTCGCTGAAAGGCTGAAACAGGGTGATGGCAATGCCCAGGTCCGCGCAGAGCTGGCGCACCTGGCGCGGACTGCCGTCGTAACAGAGCAGGTCGTTTTCGAAGATTTCAACACCGTCAAACCCTGCGGCGGCAATGGCTTCCAGCTTTTCCGGCAGGGTGCCGCTCAAGGAAACGGTGGCGATCGATCGCTGCATGCGGGGGTGGCTCCTGAATAATCACATGGCGCCCGGCACGACGATGGGGCTCGAACCGGGCGGTCGTTCATGGGATTATTCGCGCCGCTGCATGGGACATCAAATGAAATGAACCATACGGTTAGTTTTATGACGCTATGCAGGGCCAAGGCCCTGGCCGCGCGGACACCACCCTAACAATATCAAAACAGGCTTGATGCTCATGCGGTCCCCCTCTGCTTCTCCTGCCCCGGTCGCTTCCCGCCCTGCGCCTCAAAAAACCGGCATGAACGAGAAGATTCGCGGCGCCCTGGCCGTCGGCAAAACCCGGTGGGGCATGCTGGCACTGGTGTTCTTCGCCACCACTCTGAACTACATCGACCGCGCCGCACTCGGTGTGATGCAGCCCATCCTGGCGCAGCAAATGAGCTGGACGGCGATGGATTACGCCAATATCAACTTCTGGTTCCAGGTCGGTTACGCCATCGGTTTTCTGCTGCAGGGGCGTTTCATCGATCGGGTCGGCGTCAAGCGCGCGTTCTTTCTGGCGGTGCTGCTGTGGAGCGTTGCGACGGGCGCCCATGGCCTGGCCACTTCGGCAGCGGGCTTCATGGTCTGCCGGTTCATTCTCGGCCTGACCGAAGCAGCGAATTACCCGGCCTGCGTCAAGGTCACCCGGGTGTGGTTCCCGGCCGGTGAACGTGCCGTGGCCACCGGCATTTTCAACGCCGGCACCAACGTCGGTGCGATGGTCACGCCCGCCCTTTTGCCGCTGATCCTCACGGTGTGGGGCTGGCAGGCGGCGTTCATCTGCATGGGCGCGCTGGGGCTGGTCTGGGTCATCACCTGGCGGCTGGCGTATTTCAATCCACAGGAACATCCCACCGTGCGCGCCAGTGAGCGGGCCTACATCAACAGCGAGGCCGAGCCTGAGACCGAGACTGAGGCGGATAAAGTACCGCTCTCGCGGATCCTGAAGATGCGCGGCACCTGGGCCTTCGCCCTCGCCTACGCCCTCACCGCGCCGGTGTTCTGGTTCTATCTGTACTGGCTGCCGCCGTTTCTGAATCAGCAATACAACCTGGGCATCAGCGTGACGCAGATGGGCATTCCGCTGATGCTGATCTGGCTGACCGCCGATTTCGGCAGCATCGGCGGCGGCATTCTCTCCTCGTGGCTGATCGGCCGGGGCATGCGCCCGATGACCGCACGCTTGCTGTCGATGCTGATTTTTGCGATGACGATCATTGGCGTGGTGTTCGCCGCCAACGCCAGCGGTCTCTGGGTGGCCGTGCTGGCCATCGCCCTGGCGGTGGGTGCGCATCAGGCCTGGACGGCGAACATCTGGAGCCTGGTCATGGATTACACGCCCCGGCACATGATCAGCACGGTGTTCGGCTTCGGCGGCATGTGCGCGGCCATCGGCGGGATGTTCATGACGCAGATCGTCGGCGCCGTTCTGACCGCGACCCACAACAACTACAGCGTGCTGTTCACCCTGATCCCGGTGATGTACTTCATCGCGCTGATCTGGATGTACTTCATGGCGCCGCGCACATCATGAACCCGCTGTCGTCAGCCACCCTTTTTGCGCTGTTGCCACGCCGCCGCCAGGCCGCTGAGGCAGATGATCGCAATGCCGGCCTGGGCGACAAGGGACGGTGAGTGGTTGAAGACGATATAGCCCCACAGCCCGGCGAAGACGATCTGGCAGTAACCGAACGGCGCCAGCATGGCCGGCGCGGCGAAGCGGAAGGCCTGGGTCAGCATCAGGTGCGCGACCATGCCGCAGGTGCCCAGCGCCAGCATGAACGGAATGTGCTTCCACTCCGGCGACTGCCAGAAGAACGGCACGATGGCGCTCATCAACAGGCTGTTGAACAGCCCGGCGAAGAAGTTGCTGGTGGTCGGGCTGTCGTGGGCCGCGACCAGACGGGTCAGCAGCTGATAGCAGGCGAAACAGAACGCCGAGCCCAGCGGCAGTAACACCGCCGGCCGAAACAGCTCGCCGCCGGGATGCACAATGACCAGTACCCCGCTGAAGCCCACCAGCACAGCGATCCATTGCCCGCGGCTGACCGTCTCCTTGAGCAGCGGCACCGACAGCGCCGTGACCAGCAGCGGCGCGAGGAAGTTGACCGCCGTCGCCTCGGCGATCGGGATGAACATCAGGCCACTGGTGAACAACAGACTGGTGCCCAGCAGGCACACCGCGCGCAACGCCTGCAAGCCCGGGCGCTTGGTGCGCAATACGCGCAGGCCCGACGACGGCATGAAAATGCACGCCATCAGCCCGGTGTGCACCACATAGCGCACCCAGACCACCATCATGATCGGGTAGATGCCGGAGAGGTATTTGGACAGCGTGTCGTGACTGGAAAACAGAAAGGTCGCAAACAGGATCAGTGCGATGCCTTTCAATGGCTGGTTGACGCCGGAGAGTGGCGTGCTGGTGGTGCTCATCTGCGTTCCTTTGGCCTTGCGTGAATGCGGGTCTGTCCCTTGCCGTGTCGAGCGCCGGCCTTTCGTCGAGGAATCCAGTGTCAGCAAGAATATAGAAGGCGTCGCCGGAGCACCAAGCAAACATGACCGCCCGGGCGTTTTTCTGACTGTCTGGATCAGACCTTTCCGCTCGCCCGGATTTGCCGCAGACTGCCGCTCTCGTTGGCTCGAAAACGGACGCTCAGTGGACCGCATTCAGGAAATGACCCTTTTTGCCGCCGTCGCCGAAGGCCCCAGCTTCGCGGCGGTGTCGCGCAATCTGAACGTGTCCACGGCCACTGTCACCCGCGCCGTCGCGCAACTGGAAGCGCGGCTCGGCACGTTGCTGATCGTGCGCACCACCCGGCAGTTGCGCCTGACCGAAGCCGGCGTGCGCTTCGCCGACGACTGCCGGCGCCTGCTGGCCGATCTGCACGAAGCCGAAAGCGCCGCCGCCGGCATTCATGCCACGCCCCGCGGGTTGCTGACCATTACCGCGCCCCAAGTGTTCGGCGATTTGCACGTCACGCCGGTCATGACCGACTACCTGACCCGGCACCCGGAGGTGCAGATCCGCGGCCTGTTGATGGACCGGATTGCCGGCCAACTGGAAGAAGGCATCGACGTGTCGGTGCGCATCGGCGAGTTGCCCGACTCATCGATGACGGCGATACAGGTCGGTACCGTGCGGCGCATGGTCTGCGCCTCCCCCGCTTATCTCGCCGACCACGGCACGCCGCAGCATCCCCGCGAACTCATCGAGCGCGAAACCGTTTCCGTGATGATCACCGGCCGCAGCCCCGCATGGACCTTTCGCGTTGAAGGCCAGCACCAGGAAGTGAAAGTGCAGTCGCGGCTGTCGATGACGTCGTTCACTGCGTCCATTCATGCCGCCATTGATGGCTGGGGGCTGACCCAGGTGCCGTCCTATCAGATTCGCCGACACATGCAGGCGGGCACCTTGTGCGCCGTGCTCGAAGACTTCGAAGTCACGCCCATGCCGGTTTACGTGGTCTACGTCTAGGGGCGACGGGGGTCATCCAAGGTGCGCTCGTTCGTTGATTTCTGCGTGCAGCGTTTGCGCGCAGATCTCGATTACAGCGCCGGGCCGGGCTGATGCCGGGACACTCCCACACGTCCTGCACCCACCGAAAATCCTGAGCCGAGCCACCAACCTGTGGGAGTCGAGCTTGCTCGCGAAGACTTACGTTCAGTCCCAAAAAAGTGGCTGAATGCATCGACTTCTTGGTGAGCAAGGTGGAGCGCCACCCCGGTCACTCCCACCGGACACCCCTGTCTCTCCCTACCTACTGAAATAGGGTTAGAGTGGTCGCGCTGGCTCCGTCATCCTTCGCCACAGCAACAAAAGGAACGGGGCGATTTCCATCAATCACCTGAAGGAAGACCCGCGTGAATCCATCGTCTCACCCAGCGAACATTGCCGAATTGATCGTCGCCGCCATGGGCGCCGGTCAGAAAATCACTGACATCCGTCCTGAATACGTGCCCGCCGATGCGGCCAGTGCCTACGCCCTGCAGCGCGAGATTCTGCGTCTGCGCGACACAACCGTGGGCGGCTGGAAGGTCGGCGCCAAGTCGCCGACCGGGCCAATCAATGGCGCGCTGCTGCCGGACGACGGGATCTTCGCCAGCGGCAGCCAGGTTGAGTGCGTCGACTACCCTTCGCCGATTCTGGAGCTGGGGATCGCTTTTCGTCTTGGCCGCGAATTCACCCCTCGCGACGAGGCGTATTCGGATGAAGAAGTGCTGAGCAGCATCAAGACGATGGGCGCAACCATTGAAGTGGTGTCGAGCCGGTTCGCGGCCTGGCCGAAGATCGAACCGCTGCTGGCCTTGGGCGACCTGCTCAACCATGGGGCGTTGATCATCGGTGAATTTGTCGACTACGACGCCAGCTTTCCGTTTGTCGAGCCTGCGCTGAGCTTTACCTACGGTGACGAGGATATCGTGCCGGGGGATGGGGCGAATCCGGCGGGTGACCCTCGGCGTTTACTGCCGTGGCTGGTCAATCACCACACGCAGAACGGGTTGAGCGTGACGCCGGAGATGGTGATTACCACCGGTTCCTATACGGGCATGTACAAGACCCGCGGGCCGGGTCTGGCGGTTGGCGAGATTCGCGGGCTGCCACCGGTGTCGGTGGAGTTGATTTAGGTGCCTCGGTCGCCATTGGTGGGACCGGCTTCAGCCGGGAAGACGTCGGTGCATCCAACCTATCTTCAGCGCCAGTTACGGCCCCTTCCCGGGGGGTGGGGGGGGGGCGTTAATCCGGGGGGGGGGGGTGTTGGGGGGGGTCGGGGGGGGGGGGCGGACGCTGGGGGGGGGTGTGGGGTGGTGGGGCGCGGCGTGGGGGGGGCGCGCCG